>DATFON010000158.1:0-7145 GCA_035265465.1 Solirubrobacterales bacterium
ACGGATTCGAGCGGCTATCGGCGCGCAGCCGCTACCGCCGGTTCTTCCGGCCGCTCGATCGCCTGTCGAATCGCGACCTGGCGTACCTGACCGAGATCGATCATCACGACCACGAGGCACTTGCCGCGCTGGATCCGGACAACGGTCAGTTAATCGGGGTCGCGCGTTACGTCCGCAGCAACGAGCCCGACGAGGCGGAGGTTTCGGTTGTCGTTGGCGACCCCTGGCAGGGACGGGGCGTTGCGACCGCGCTCCTCGAGCATCTGGTCGAGCGAGCACGGGCGGAGGGCGTCGGGCATTTCGTGGCGCTGGTGATGGACGAGAACGTCGAGGCGCTGCAGCTCTTCGAGCACCGGGTACCCGGGCGCGCGCGGCCGCGCCGAAGCAAGTCGGGCCATCTCGAGCTCCTGATCGAGCTTCCCGAGCCGGGGCGCGTGCGGGAGTCGGCGCTGGGACGCGTGCTCCATACCGTCGCCCACGGCGCGATCGTCGTAAACCCCTACAGGGTCACGCGGGACGCGATCCGCCGGCTGCGCGACGAGTAGCGTTGCGGTACGGCGGGCCGCTTATCCGACCTGTCGAGTAGGATTTAGCGCGAGATGCTCTTTTCGACGAAGGCGGAGTACGGCGTGCGGCTGATGGTCGAGCTCGGCCGGCGCGCGCCGGCGGACTCGGAGCGGGGCGACGGGCCGATTTCCCTGAGCTCGGTCGCCGAGGCCGAGACCCTCCCCCTCTCCTACCTCGAGCACCTGGTCGCGAAGCTTCGAGAGGCCGGGCTCGTCACCTCGGTGCGCGGAGCGCACGGCGGCTACCGGCTGGCCCGGCCAGCGTCGGAGATCGAGATGCTCGACGTCGTTCAGGCGCTCGAAGGTCCGATCGCCCCGATGGAATGCTTCAACGACATGCCCGAGGGCCGGGTGCTGTGCTCACACGAGAGCGACGGCGACCGCGCCTGCGCGACCAAGCTTTTGTGGACCCGGGTTCACGGTGGAATCACCAAGGCGCTCGCCGGGACCACGCTTGCGGACCTGGTGGAGTTCGCCGACCAGCACGCGGCACGAGAGCCGCTCGCCGGACAGGCCGCATAGCCCGTTTTCCCTGAAAACCCAAGACAAACGGAGAAAGATGGCTGATCTGGAGATCACGAATCTGCACGTAAGCGCCGAGGGCAAGGAGATCCTCAAGGGGCTCGACTTGGAGGTCTCTAAGGGCGAGATCCACGCTCTGATGGGTCCCAACGGGTCGGGCAAGTCCACGCTCGCCAACACGATCATGGGTCATCCGTCGCTGGATGTCACCGACGGCGAGATCCACTTCGGCGGCCAGGACATCACCGAGGAGGCGCCCGAGGACCGGGCGCGAGCGGGCCTCTTCATGGCGTTCCAGTATCCCGTCGCCATCCCGGGCGTCACCGTCGCCAAGTACCTGCGAATGGCGGTCAACTCCCATCGCGAGGCCCGCGGCGAACCCGAGATCAAGCTGAAGGACTTTCGCAAGCAGGCGGAGGCGGCGATGGAGCTGATGAACATCCCGCGCGAGTTCTCGAGCCGGTACCTGAACGAGGGATTCTCCGGCGGCGAGAAGAAGCGAATGGAGATCCTGCAGCTCGCGATGCTGCGGCCGGAGCTGGCCGTCCTCGACGAGACGGACTCCGGCCTCGACATCGACGCGCTTCGGACCGTGGCGGACGGCGTGAACAAGTTCGCCGGCCCGGACATGGGAATGCTGATCATCACCCACTACCAGCGCATCCTCCACCTCGTGGAACCCGACTTCGTGCACGTCATCTACAACGGGCGGATCGTCAAGCAGGGCGGCCCCGAGCTCGTCGGGGTCCTGGAGGAGCGGGGCTACGGCTGGATCCGCGAGGAGGTCGAGGCGGCCGCCGCCTAGGGCGGCCCGAGCCATGGAGGCCACCGCGGTGACACCAGGAGCGGAGAGCATTACCGCCACCCCGCCGGGGGTCGAGGAGATCCGCAGCCAGTTTCCGATCCTCGCGCGCCAGCAGAACGGTCAGGCGCTCGCCTATCTGGACAACGGCGCCACCTCGCAGAAGCCGCTGGCGGTGATCGAGGCGCTCGATCGCTACTGGCGCGAGCAGAACGCCAACGTGCATCGCGGCGTCTACCGGCTGTCCGAGGAGGCCACCGAGCTGTACGAGCACGCCAGGCGCGCGGTGGCGGCCCGCCTCGGTGCCGACCGGCGCGAGGTCGTCTTCGTCCGCAACGCCACCGAGGCGCTGAACCTCGTGGCCTACTCGTGGGGCCGGCAGAGCATCGCGGCGGGCGATCGCATCCTGCTCACGGAGATGGAGCACCACTCGAACATCGTTCCCTGGTACCAGCTCGCCGCCGAGAAGGGCGCGGAGCTCGACTGGGTTCCGATCGACGAGCAGGGGCGGCTCGACCTCGCCGAATACGGCGCGCTTCTGGAGCGACGCCCCAAGCTCGTGAGCGTGGCGCACGTGTCGAACGTCCTCGGGACGATCAACCCAATTCGGCAGATCACTCGGATGGCGCACGACGCCGGCGCTCTCGTCGCGGTGGACGGGGCGCAGGCCGGGCCCAAGCTGCCGCTCGACATGGCGGCGATCGGCGCGGACTTCTACGCGCTCACCGCCCACAAGATGTACGGGCCGACCGGGATCGGGGCGCTCTACGGGCGCCGCGAGCTGCTCGAGGAAATGCCGCCGTTCATCGGTGGCGGCTCGATGATCCGGACCGTGGGCCGCGACGAGATCACCTGGGCTGACCTGCCGGCCAAGTTCGAGGGCGGCACCCCTCCGATCGGCGAGGCCGTCGGGTACGCCGCGGCGGTCGAATGGCTCGATGCCGTCGGACTGGACGCTGCGCACGCTCACGAGAGCGAGATCACGCGCTATGCCCTCGACCGGCTGGCGGAGGTCCCGGACCTGCGGGTGTTCGGCCCGCCGGCGGGCGACGACCGGGCCGGGATCATCTCCTTCGAGCTGGAGGGCGTCCACTCCCACGACATCGCCGAGATCCTGGACCGGCACGCGGTCTGCGTTCGCGCCGGCCATCACTGCGCGCAGGTCCTCATGGATCGCCTGGGGGTCGCGGCGACCACGAGGGCGAGCCTTGCCGTCTACAACACGCGCGAGGAGATCGACCGGCTGGTCGACGCTCTGAGAGACGTCCGACGCGTGTTCCAGCTCGACTGAGGCATCACGATGGACGACCTATACCGCGAGCAGATCCTCGAGCACTACAAGCGGCCCCACAACTTCGGCCGCCTGGAGGACGCCGACCTCGACTTCGAGGACACCAACCCGTTCTGCGGCGACGAGCAGCACGTATTCATCCGGCTCGACGAAGAGGGGCGGGTGGACGAAGTCTCGTTCGAGGGCAAGGGGTGCGCGATCTCAACGGCCGCGACCTCCATGCTCACCGACGAGCTCGAAGGCATGAGCCGCGAGGAGCTCCTGCGCCTGCCCAAGGAGTTCGTGCTCGAGCTCCTGGGAATCGACATCTCGGCGACCCGCATGAAGTGCGCTCTGCTCGGCCTCAAGATCGTGAAGAGCGCCAGCCTGGGCGACACCGCCGACTGGGAGGACGAGGGCCAACTCGGCGATCCTTCCGAGGCCACCCGAGCCGGCATCTGACGGTTCAGCCGGCCTCGCCGCCCGCAGTGAAGCTTTGGATACGGCCCCCACCCACGCCGAGGATCGGTTTATTCGGCCCATGGCCGAATAAACCGACTGTCGAGTCGTGATGGTTGGCGGGAGTCTCAGGGCGTGAGGAATGTGCGCGGCGCCCTCGGTGACGCGCGGCAAAGAAAGAGCCCCGAGGCTTGGCGCCCCGGGGCTCTCTTGCGTTGCGACTCAGCTCGTGAGTCGGGTCAGCAATTCGGCCAGGCGTCATACGGCACGCTGGCAGCGGCCGCGTCCTGGACCGCCGGCGGGGCCTCCGCGGGATTGACTCCCTGGTAGCCCTCGGGCGCGTATGCGTCCCACGTGCCCTGGTCGAACTGGTAGGCGCCGTAGTACCCCGCGGGGTTCACGGCGGTGTAATCGCCGCCTGACTCGCACTGCGCGGTCGCGGACGAGGCCGCGGCGCCACCCGTGTAGCTGGTCGTCGTCGTGGTCGTCGCCGACTCCGTCGTGGGTGCCGGCTCGGGCGGGTTCAGCGTCGCGTCCATCCGATCGGTGGAGGCGACGACCTCGGCCTTGGTGGCCTCGTGAACGTCGCCGTTCTTCTCGCGATAGCCGTCGCGCACGATGTTTCGACCCGCCTCGCGCAGCCCGACCTGCTTCACGAACTTCTGACGAAGCTCGATGTAGCGCTTCTCGTAGCCGGGATGACGCTCGGGCACGACGCTCGTCGGCGACCCCTGCGCTGCCACGGGTGCGCCCAGAGCGGCGACGCACGTGGCGATTGTTGCGATGCGCTTGCGCATCGTTTGAACCACCTCCTGGCGGTGTTTCCCACGCCATGTGGGGGTTGTTTGCCTCCTTAGCGGCCGGTTCGTCCTGGGCGGGCACGGCGACCGCGTGCGGTCAGCGCCCGGGGCAGTACGAACATCGGTTCGGCCTTCGCCGCTTGGTACCCGGCCGCGTTCCGAATAACCGTGACACCCATCACAGACAGCCATGGCACGGACCGACGCGGGGCGCCCATGGGCCCTGGATTGCAACCCGTGACGACCCGGATGACAGGCCGCGAGGGTCGGCGGTTCACACGGGGAAACTCCGAGCGAGGAGGGGTGCGAGCAGGGATTGCGAGCGTTTCCCCGGGGGAGCCGCCGACCCTCGCGGCGGCAACACCACTACCCGTCAGAGGGCGGCGCCGGCCCGACCGCTAAAATCCGAGTCCGGAGGTAGGAATAAAGTGACGACTGGTACGAGGGCAACGACAAGCGACTTGATGGCCGACGAGGTAACGATCTGCAAGCTCGACGAGCTCCCCGAGGGGGCGATGCGTCTCGTGGAGGTCGACGGCCGCAAGATCGGCGTGTTTCACACCGACGACGGCGAGCTTTACGCCATCGAGGATCGCTGCTCCCACGACGACGGCCCGCTCGCCGAGGGTGAGTTCGACGCCGCCGCCTGTACAGTGGAGTGCCCCCGGCACGGCTCACTGTTCGACCTGCGCACCGGAAGACCGAAGACGTTGCCGGCGTTTCAGCCGGTTGACACGTTCGACGCCAGAGTCGAAGACGGCGAAGTCAAGCTGGAGGTCTAACGCTCTTTCATGGCTACACCTGAGATCACAGTCCCCACCCTCTCGCCCAAGGAGCTGACAAAGCAGGAGGAGGGGCTCAAGGAGATCGGCTCGGACTACGCCGAGCGCTTCGGCTTCCACGATCCCGAGACCGGCTACGCGTACAAGTCGCCGAAGGGGCTCTCCGAGCAGGTCGTCCGCGACATCTCCGAGTACAAGTCGGAGCCCGAGTGGATGCGGGAGTTTCGCCTGAAGGCGCTCGATCACTTCATGCAGCGTCCGACCCCCAAGTGGGGCGGAAATCTCGGCCAGATCGACTTCGACAACATCCACTACTTCGTCCGCGCCTCGGAGAAGAACAGCCGCGACTGGGACGAGGTCCCCGAGGACATCAAGAAGACCTTCGACCGGCTGGGCATCCCCGAGGCCGAGCGCAAGTTCCTGTCCGGGGTCGGCGCCCAGTACGAGTCCGAGGTCGTCTACCACCAGGTGAACGAGGCCCTCGAGAAGGAGGGTGTGATCTTCACGGACATGGACACGGCGCTGCGCGAGCACGAGGACCTCGTGCGCGAGTACTGGGCGACCGTGATCCCACCGAACGACAACAAGCTCGCGGCCCTCAACTCCGCGGTGTGGTCGGGGGGCTCCTTCGTCTACGTCCCCGCCGGCGCCAAGGTCGAGATGCCGCTGCAGGCCTACTTCCGGATCAACACCGAGAACATGGGCCAGTTCGAGCGGACGCTGATCATCGCCGAGGAGGGCTCCGACGTCCACTACGTCGAGGGCTGCACGGCCCCGGTGTACTCATCCGACTCGCTGCACTCGGCGGTCGTCGAGATCATCGCCAAGCCGGGCGCCCACGTTCGCTACACGACCGTCCAGAACTGGTCGCAGAACGTCTACAACCTGGTCACCAAGCGCGCCGTCGCCCAGGAGGGCGCGACGATGGAGTGGGTCGACTGCAACCTCGGCTCGAAGCTGACGATGAAGTACCCGAGCATCTACCTGCTCGGCGAAGGTGCCCACGGCGAGATCCTCTCGATCGCGTTCGCCGGCGCAGGCCAGCACCAGGACGCTGGCGGCAAGGTCATCCACGGCGCGCCCAAGACCACGTCCTCGATCTTCGCCAAGTCGATCTCCAAGGACGGCGGGCGCGGAACGTACCGCGGCCTGCTCGAGGTGGCCAAGGGCGCCAGCGAGGCGCGCTCCAAGGTCGTCTGCGACGCCCTGCTCCTCGACGAGGAGTCGCGGTCCGACACCTACCCGACTATCCGCATCGACGAGAACGACGCCAACGTCGGCCACGAGGCCTCGGTCTCGAAGATCGGCGAGGAGCAGCTCTTCTATCTCCAGTCGCACGGGCTCGACGAGGAGGAGGCCTCCAAGATGATCGTGAACGGCTTCATCGAGCCGATCACCAAGGAGCTCCCGATGGAGTACGCGGTCGAGATGAACCGCCTGATCGAGCTTCAAATGGAGGGCTCTATTGGCTAGTGGCGCGGCGGCGCCGGCCGCTACCACGGAGCCGAACTGGCTCACCGAGCGGCGCCGGAAGGGCGCCGCGCTCGCGTCTGAGCTGAACCTCCCGACCCAGAAGCAGAAGGGATGGGAGTTCACGGACCTCTCCGATCTGGACCTGGACTCCTACGAGCCGGCTCAGGCGTCCATTCGCGGGGTCGAGAGCGGCGTGGACTCGGACGGCGGGCCGCCGGTGGTCATGCCCCTCGCCGAGGCAGCCGGGCAGCTCGGCGATCTCGTTCGGGACCGCTTCGGCTCGGTCGTTCCCATGGAGGACCCGTTCGTCGCCCGCAACGAGGCGAACTGGCGCGATGGCGTGCTCGTCTACGTCCCGCGTGGCCAGCACCTGGAGCAACCGCTCGAGCTATCGGTGCTCCACGAGGTGGACGGGTCCGAGCTCGACTGGCGAGTCCTGATCGTGCTCGAGGAGGGCGCCGAGGCCGAGGT
>DATFON010000159.1:0-4696 GCA_035265465.1 Solirubrobacterales bacterium
ATCGCCGCGTCCTCCGCTTGGCGCCCCTCGGCAGCGGATCAGGGAAGCACGTGATCCCGACGATCGAGTCGCGCAGTAGCCCGGCTACGGGCACATCGCGCCGGTATGGGACGCTCCCGGGTTCGTCGTCTCGGCGTGGGCCCCCTATCGGATCACCCTCAGGCATTGATCGGATTCTCCTCCCGTGGCAGGCTCCATGAGCCCGGTACCTGGCCAAGGGGTGTCGAGCGAGTAAGGCCCGCTGCCTAGCGCTCTCGCTCGCGCAAAGCGAAAGCGCCAGGTCGGTGAGGCCTACGGTGTCATCACGACGCGACCGAAGGCCTGGCGGCTCTCGATGTAGGCGTGTGCGGCGGCGGCCTCGGCGAGCGCGAACGTCCGGTCGATCTCGGCTCGCACCGCGCCGCTCGCGACCCGCTCGAACAGGTCGGCGATCATTCCGTGGACGCGCGGGTACTCGGTCAGCAGCGCCCCGCCGAGGAAGACGCCGCGCAGCGCGCTGTTCTGCGCCCATAGATCCCTCGCCTCGACGCTGGAGCCGGCGCGGCCCGCCACCCCCACGCTGACGAGCGTCCCGCGGTAGGCGAGTGCGCCAATGCTGTCGACCAGGTTCTGGCCGCCAACCGAATCGAGGATCACGTCGACGCCGCGCCCGTCGGTCAGCTCGCGCGTCCGCTCGACGAAGCTCTCGCTGGCGTAGTTGATCCCGTGGTCGAGCCCGAACTCTCTGAGGCGTTCGAGCTTCTCGTCGCTCGACGCGGTCGAGATGACGGTCGCGCCGGCTTGCTTGGCCAGCTGGACCGCGGCCATGCCGACGCCCCCCGCTCCCGCATGGATCAGGACCGTCTGCCCGGCCTCGAGGTCGCCGGCCGTGAACAGGCACTCCTGGGCGGTCCCGAACGCAACCGGGACGCAGGCGGCGGGAGCCGGGTCCAACCCGTCGGGAATCAGCCAGGTGGACATGGCGGGAACGGCCCGCTTGGAAGCGTGGGAGCCCGCCATGTTCAAAGTCACGACCCGGTCGCCGACCGTGCGGTCCTCGACGCCGGCACCAACCTCGACGACTGTGCCGGCGGCAAGGTACCCAATGACGTGCGGGACCGACGGGGGCGGCGACCCGGCGCGGGCCAGCAGGTCGCCGCCCTCGATGCTGACCGCCTCGACGTCGATCGCCACGCAGGCGTCGGGGCACTCGGGATCGGCTACGTCCTCGTAACGCAGCACGTCCGGGCCGCCGTTCTCGTAGATCACCGCCGCCTTCATAGGACGGTGCGGATCGGTGTCAACCGAGCCCCCTCGGGAAGGCCCTCGTGTCGGCGATCTCGTGAATGGCAACCTCCGGCTGGGCCGAGACCAACTCCAGGAGGCGGCGCGAGAACTCGTGCAGGTGCGGCTCGGCGAAGTGACGGTCGAGCGCCTCGCGGTCAGCCCACTCTTCGACGGCGACGAAGCTCAGCGGGTCCTCGACGGCGGCGAAGAAGCCGTAGCGGAGACACCCCTCCTCACGGCGGGAGTTGTCCTGCATCTCCTTGAACTGGGCGACGAGCTCGTTCCGCTGTTCGGGACGGCACTGGACCCGACCAATGACCACCAGCACGCGTGACCTCCTCGCAGTTTGCGCGGACCGTACCGCACGACATCGTCGGCCTTCACGCCCAGCTCGTGGCGCACGGTGCGATCGACCTGCGCCCGCAACAGCTCGGATCGTGACTGAAGTCGCGCTCCAGCGGCTGGGCTTCTTGAGTGGAGCTAGGGGGACTCGAACCCCCGACCTCCTGGGTGCGATCCAGGCGCTCTCCCAACTGAGCTATAGCCCCAGGCGGAACGCGATCGTGCGTGCGTCCCGGAGGGCAAGGATACCCGCAGACCTGCCGATCTAAGGTGAGGACCCATGAACGGCACATGCCAGTACCGCCGCCGTACGGCGGCGGCCCAACACAGACCATGAACGGCACATGCCAGTGTCGACGCCATACGGCGTCGACCCCACGCATATGAGCTTTCGCGGCCGCCTGACACTTTTCTTCCTGCTGATCGTCGTGCTGCCGATGATCGCTCTCGCGGTGCTGGTCACGCAGATCGTCACGGACTCCACGAACGGCAAGGCGGACGCGCGCCTGGCCGAGGGTCTCGACAGCGCATTGACGCTGTACAGGGATGACGCTACGGCGGCCGGCGAAGCCGCGAAGCGGGTCGCTCAGGACCCACGGGTCACCGAGGCGATCGCCTCGGGACAGGGAGTTCTGCCCGCCGGAATCGCTCGCGACCTCGTGGGCGAGAACGGGGTTCGCGCCATCGTTCTGACGGGGCCGAACGGCGACCGCGTCGCCACGGCCGGCAGCAAGGAGCTCGTGGCGCCCTACAGGTTGAACTTGAACGGCCCGGGAGGAGATATCGGGTCGGTCACGGTCTCGATCACGACGCCCTCCGCATACCTGGCGAGTGTGCGCCACCTCACCGGTCGCGATGCGGCCCTGCTCAGCCCCGGCGGCGTGGCCGCCTCGATAGTGGCCGTGGGGGGGTCGAAGCTGCCCCCGAGCGGACGCTCCGGGGACGTGGAGATTGACGGCGAGACGGTGCGAGCGGCAGCGACCGAGCTGCCACCGCCCGGGGACCTACGTCTCGTTCTCTTCTCGCCTCGGGAGTCGGGTGGCTTCTTCTCGTCGAGTCCGCTCGTGATCGGCGCGCTGGCGGTCTTCTTCACCATCGCCTTCCTCTTCGTATTGACGCTATTGCGCATGCTGGGAGGCCAGGTCAGATCGATGCTCGACGCGGCCAGGCGGATCGGCGACGGGGACTTCAGCCGCAGGGTTCCCGTCGTGGGACGCGACGAGATGGCGGGCCTCGCGAGTGAGTTCAACAAGATGAGTGACCGCCTGGGGGCGCAGATGGAGGAGCTGCGCCGCCAGAAGGTGGAGATCGACCGGTCGGTCAGGCGCATCGGCCAGGCGTTTGCGTCGGGTCTGGATCGCCAGGGCCTGTTGCGGGTCGTGGTCGAGACGGCGCTTGGTGCGTGCGGTGCCACGTACGGAACGATCGCGCTGCGCGGAGCCCACGGAGCGGAGGCCGATGCGGGCACAGCCTCCGAGGCGATCCAGGATCTCGTGGTGACGGCTGAGGGGGACGCCTTGAAGGAGGATGGCCTCGTCGTCCGGAGCCGGGACGGAGTTCATGCCCTCGCGGGACCTCTTCGTCGTCTCGGCGAGCAGGCCGAGAACGTGGGGGTCATGACTGTGGCGCGCGGGGGCGAGGAGTTCACCTCTGGCGAGCGCGATGTCTTCCTCTATCTGATCGGCCAGGTGGCGTCCTCGATCGAGAACATCGCTCTTCACGAGCTGGTGAGCGAGCAGGCGGTCACCGACGAGCTCACCGGGTTGTCCAATCCGCGCCGCTTTCGTGAGCTCATGGCCAAGGAGCACGAGCGCGCCCATCGGTTCGGCCACGACCTCTCCCTCATCATGCTCGACATCGACGATTTCAAGCAGGTGAACGACGAGCATGGTCACCTCCAAGGGGACGAGGTGCTGCGAATGGTCGGCCGCGTACTCGACGAGGAGTCGCGAGGCATTGACGAGCCGGCCCGCTACGGCGGGGAGGAATTCGCCGTGGCGCTGCCGGAGACCGATCTGGCGGGCGCCGTGGAGCTCGCCGAGCGAATCCGCTCGCGCATCGAGTCCGAACGGGTGCCCGGCGTCGACGGAGGGGCTCCCCTGCACGTCACGGCGAGTCTCGGCTCGGCCTCGATGCCCGCATCGGCGGCCAACGCCCAGGATCTCGTCGCGTCGGCGGACGCGGCGCTGTACGAGGCGAAGCGGGCAGGTAAGAACCGGGTTGTGACGGCGTCCGCGAGAAGTCAGGCCGGCCAGTCCTAGTCGCGCGCAGGGACCGGGAAGCCGCTGGCGAACGTAGCTCGGGATATCCCGCCGAAGCGCGGTGGCGAGCATGCAGGAAGCGTGCCCGCTCGCTCGAGTCGGCGCGTTACTCTTTTCGTCCACCGCTATGGGCATCCTCGACGACGCGATTCGCGAGCACCTCGAACTCATTCGGAGCCACGGCGCCGCCGACTCCGAGGTCCAGCGCCTGGAGGACGAGGCGTTCGGCCCGCCGACCCGTCCCGACGAAGCCGATTTCCCCGAGTCCGAGGAGGCTCAGGCGGCGTCCGGAAATGGCGTTGCGACCGAAGCTCCCGTCGAGGAGCCCGGACCCGAGGAAGCCGCGGCGCACGAGGACGTCACCACGCTGCTGCCGGCCGAGCAACCGGGCGAGCAGCCGGACGCGGAGGAGGGGGTCGAGGAGCCCGAAGAGCGCGAGCCGGCGGTCGAGCAGGACGAGCCCGTTCCCGAGGAGCCCGTTGCCGAGGAGCAGCCCGTTGTGGATGAGGCGGGTCCGGAGCTTCAGGAGGAGCCTTCAGACGAGATGGCCATGCCGGTCGAGGAGGGGACGACTCTCTACGACCAGACTCACGACGAGGAGCTCGACATCGACCTCGATCTTCGGCTCGACGACGAGCCGCAGGCCGAGGAGCCACCTTCCGACGAGCACGGGATCGCCGAGCCGGAGGGCACGAGGCCGCTCGAGCCGCCGATCGAATCGCTCGACACGGTCGAGCACCCGTTCCCCGAGGAGATCGTCGAGTCCGAGGAGCCGCACGAGGAGGAATCGCCGTCCGACGAGCACACACTCCATGAGGAGGCGGCCG
>DATFON010000160.1:0-9778 GCA_035265465.1 Solirubrobacterales bacterium
CGGCGCGGAGGCGTCGCTCCTCCGGGTCCATGGTCAGGGCCCGGTGGATCGTGTCGGCCTGCTCCTGGATGTCGAACGGGTTGACCGACAGCGTGCAGTCCCCGAGCTCCTCGTGGGCGCCGGTGTTCTCCGACAGCATCACCACGCCATCGCGCGTGTTCACGGCGGGCGCCTCCTTGGCGACGAGGTTCATACCGTCGAACAGGGAGTTGACGATCAGCAGGTCGAAGTGCTTGTAGCGGGCGACGGCCTCGGGGAAGTTCTCGTAGATCCGCAGGTCGATCGGCATCCAGTCGGTCGTGCCATGGCGGTGGTTGACGACGGCCACCAGCGCCTCGATGCGCTCCAAGTACTCGGCGTACTCGGGCACGTCGGTTCGTGATGGCTGGAGGTGGGCGATGAACGTGACCCTCTCGCGAAACTCGGGGTGCTGCTGCAGGAAGGTGTCGAACGCCGTGAAGCCGCGCAGGACATTCTTCGAGAGATCGGCGCGATCGACGCGGATGATCAGGCAGTCGCGGCGGCGGCGCAGGAGCTCCTGCTCGTACTCCAGAACCTGCTCGGACTCGGCGGCGCGGTCGAGCCGGCCGGCGTCGATCCCCAGTGGATAGGCCCGGACCCAGGTCTCGCGTCCCGCGTGCAGCACCGCCCCGCGCGCGTAGTCCACGTCCAGCTCCATCAGCTCGCGACAGCAGTGGAGGAAGTTGCGGCAGTAGGCGGTGGTGTGGAAGCCGATGATGTCGTTCGCGAGGAGTCCCCGGTAGACCTCCTCGCGCATCCGGCCGGGCAGGATCCGCCAGCTGTCCGGCTGCGACCAGGGGATGTGCACGAAGTGGTGGAGCAGGGCGTCCGGGCGGGAGTCCCGCACCAGAGCGGGGCATGTGTACAGGTGGTAGTCGTGGAACATCACGAGCGGCTCGTCGTCCCCCTCGATGGCCGCCAGCACGGAGCGCGCGATGTCCTCGTTCACGGTCCTGTAGCCGTAGTCCCAGGCGTCCGCCTCCTCCCGGCGGATGTCCGGGGCGTTGGAGAGGTCCCACAGGTAGTGCTGGATGAACCAGAGGATCGGGTTCGCGATGATGTTGTAGAAGCGGTCGTACGCCTCGGAGTCGCTCTCCACCAGCAGCACGTCGTAGGTCACCCCGTCGAGCTCCTGCGTCACCGGCTCGCCAGCCGCCTCCCGGCTCACGGCCACGTCCTCGTCGGTCATCGCCGACGCGATCCACAGTGCCCCGCGGTGCGCGACAAGCCCGCTGAGCGCCGTGACGAGCCCTCCACCGCCCCGCCGCACCGTGCGCTCCCCTTCCGGCGTTCGCTCGAACTGGGCAGGGCCGCGGTTGGAGACGATTACGAGGCGGGGATCGCTGTTCACAGCTTCATCTCGCCGAACAGCCGCAGCCAGTCGCGGAGGAGGCGAGGGGTGAGGAAGAGCTCCCTGGCCCGCTCCTTTCCGGCGCGGCCGAGCTGCTTGGCCAGCCCCGGATCGCGGAGAATCTGCAGGATGCGATCGGCGGCCTCCTCAGGCGAGTCGATCAGGTAGCCGGTCTCGCCGTCCTTCACCTGCAGTGGGATCCCACCGACGTTTCCGGCCACCACCGGCCGCACCTTCCACAGCGCCTCGGTGACGGTGAGCCCGAATCCCTCGCGAAGCGACTTCTGGATGACCACGTCGGCCTGCGACTGAAACGCGTTGACCTCGATCGCGCCCACGTTGTTCAGGTTGTTCAGGATCTTGATGTCGGGATCGCCGTCGGCGTAGCTGAACGTCTGGTGAAAGAACTCCCAGCCCTCGGGGTCGTCGGTCGCCATCGATCCCACGAGGGCGAGCTGAACCTCCGGCATCTCCTCGCGCACCAGCCGGAACGCGTCGATCACCCCCATGGGGTCCTTCCACGGGTCGAATCGGGAGACCTGGCAGATCAGCGGACGGTCGGTATCGATCCCGAACTGGTTGCATACGAACGCGGCGTCCTCGGGGGAGAGGGCCATGTTCTTCGGCGAGAGCGGGTCGATCGCGGGCGGGATGATCCGGAAGTCGCCGTCCATTCCGGTCGGGACGTACTGCTCCAGGTGCCAGATCGTCTCGTCATACTCGCGAAGCAGGGGCAGCAACCGGTCGAGCGTCTGCCGGTTCGGCGTCGACAGGTCGATGTGGCAGCGCCAGATCCAGCTGCGAGCGTGGTTGGTGGCGCCCGCCTGCAGGGCCGCCGGCTGAGGATCGTGGACGATGATCACGTCCCAGTCGTCGTCGAGGCTCTGTGCGTTCATCGCGTTGTAGGCCTCGAAGACCTCCCACTGCTGATCGGAGATCGTCTGCGGGTCGCCCTGGAGCGAGTTGTGCATGAGCTTCGTGACGTTGAAGAACTCCTCACGGCCGAGGATGACCCGCCAGTGGACATCGAGGCCGACGTCCCGCATGAGCGGCACGAGGGTGTAGAGGATCTCCGAGACGCCGCCGCCAAACGAGGTGGCGCTCACGTGCAGAATCCGCTTGCCCTGGAGGGGCGCAGCGAGCTCGCGAATCTCCTCGACCAGGCCCCGCCCGACGAGATGCGTGTAGTCGGCGAGGGACCGGTCGCCTAGGCCGACATCCTGGAGCATGGCGGCAACATAGCGACGGCCGGACGTCGGCGGCTCAAGCGAGCGTGCGGATGAGCCGTTCGATGCCCGCATCGAGCTCCGCGATGATCCGGGCGTGCAGCTCCGGCGTGGCCGCCGTGACGCAGGAGAGCTGGAAATCGACACCCGAGCCCAGCATCGGCCGGGATCCGAGGGACTCGCCGTAGGCATCGCTCACCACCGCGCCCGCCTCCTCGCAGATCAGCACCGCCGCCGCCAGGTCGTAGGGGGAGTTGTTGAGGACCACTCCCCCGCCGATTCGCTCGAACTCCTGCCGCATCCCGGGCACGTCCGCGATGATCCGTGGGCCTGGCTCGATGTAGGCGTCGAGCTGCCCGGTGACGATCCTGGTCATGTCGTAGGTGGCGGAGCCGAGATCGAACGTGCCTCCGCCAACCGACGAGGAGTCCACGAGCTCGCCCACCACCTCCGCGATTCGACGCACCGGGCGTCCGCGCAGGCCATAGGCCCAGAACATCCGCGAGAGCTCGGTGTTCGCTGACAGCGCCGGCGCCGGGTCGACGCCCTTCCCGCGCTCGGCGACGAACGCCTGACCGGACTTGATCTCGACGATGCAGGCAACGCGGACGTCGCCGATCGTCGGCTCCCCGTCGTCGAGCGGCGCGAGCGCCACCGAGACGCATGCGGCCTCGAAGCCGGCCATGGCCGGACGGGTGCCGTCGATGGGGTCGACCACCAGGACCCACTGCGCGCTTCCGGCCGGCAATACCATCCCGCGGTCCTCCGAGTAGAAGGCCACCTGCGGTGCCCGCTCGGCGAGGAACCGCTCCATGAACGCCTCCGCGCGCTCGTCGATGGCGAAGGTGATGTCGCCCCCGGCACCGGCGCCCGAGTGCTCTCGCCCGGCATGGCGCCCGAGCTCGGGGGTGACCTCCTCACGAAGCGCCGTCGCGAGATCCAGGACGACGCTTCGCATTGCTAGCCGCTGTCGGGGCGCTCGCCCAGCTTCACGTCGACGGTCTGCGTCTTGCCGTCGCGGATGATCTCGACCTTCACCGTGTCGCCCGGGTCGTGGCTGGCGATCAGCTGCGGCAGGTCGGTTTCGTTGATGACCTTGTTGCCGTCGATCGCCGTGATCACGTCGCCGCCGACATCGACCTGCTGACCCTGGAAGTGGATCTGCTGGTCGGAGTCCTGCAGTCCGGCCTGATCGGCGGGGCCGTCCGGGATCACCTTCGCGATCAGGGCTCCGCTGTCGACCGGCAGGTTCAGACGCTCGGCGAGCTGAGGATATATCGGCTGGGTGGTCACCCCGATGTACGCGTACTTCACCTCGCCGTCCCTCCGCAGCTCGTCGAGGGAGTGCGCCACCAGAGCGATCGGAACCGCGAATCCGACGCCCTCGTTGCCGCCCGAGGTGGTGCTGATCTGCTGGTTGATTCCGATCACGTGGGCGTCGGCGTCCAGCAGGGGGCCACCGGAGTTCCCGGGATTGATCGAGGCATCGGTCTGAATGGCACCCTCGATCTGAAATTTGGTCAACGACTCGATCGAGCGATTGGTGGCCGACACGACGCCGATCGAGAGGGATTGCTCCTGCTCGAAGGGGCTGCCGATCGCGGCGACGGGCTGTCCCACCGTGACGTTCTCGCTCGTCGCCAGGGCAAGCGGCTTCAGGTCGAGGCCGGCGGGGTCGACCTTGAGCAGCGCGACGTCCGCGTTGGGATCGAAGCCGACGATGTCCGCGCGCACGCGGTTGCGGTCCCCGAACTCGACGTAGACCTCCTTGGCCTCGTGGATCGGCCCGCCGCCGCCACTGTCGGCGTCCGTGACCACGTGAGCGTTGGTGGCGATCTCGCCGTTGTCGGAGATCACGAACCCCGACCCCTCGGCCGCAGATCCTCCACTGCCGCCAAGGATGCTGGACAGGCTCCCACCCGGGAAGATCGACAGGATCGTCACGACCCCGGGCGCCGCCGACTGGTAGATCGCACCGGGATCGAAGTTCCCTCCCTGCGACTGGACGACCACCGTCTTCTGGGGTGCGCTCTGGGTGGAGACAGTCGTGACCGAGCCGGAATCGCTCGAGCCGGAATCGCCACCGCCGCACGCCCCGAGCGCGAGCGCCGTCGCGGCAACTACGCAGGCCGCCGCCGCGCGCCTCGCGCTCACGCCGGGACTCTTCCGGCGACCGACGCGGGGAGCCGCAACTCGAAGCGCGTTCGGCCGCGCCGCGACTCCACCCCGAGCTCGCCCTTCATGCGCATCGCCAACTCCCGCGCGATCGCGAGACCGAGGCCGGACCCGCTGACGCGATCCCCCGTGTAGAAGCGGTCGAAGATGCGATTGCGATCATGGGGGCCGATGCCGGGGCCGTTGTCGGCGACCACGAGGCTCGCCGTTCGGTCCCGCCGCTGGGCTGTGATGGAGATCGAGGTTCCCTCCGGAGTGTGCGTCAATGCGTTGTCGAGCAGGATACGGATGATCTGAGCGACCCGGTCGGCGTCAGCCATCGCCGTGGCGCCGTCGGAGCCGTCGATCTCGACGGCCGATCCGTGATGCTCGGCGGCCGGGCCGAACTCGTCCGCCACCCGCCGCGCCACCGATGACAGATCGACCTCGTCTGCGCTGATCTCCATCACGTCCGCGTCGAGCTTCGAAAGGTCCAGCAGATCAGCCGTCAGCTTCGTCAGCCGCGCGATCTGCTCGCGCATGGTCCTGACGAACTCGGCCCTGACCGCAGGATCCGGCTCGTCCTCGTCGAGAAGCTCCACGAATCCGCCCAGGGAGAAGATCGGCGTGCGCAGCTCGTGCGAGGCGTTGGCGATGAACTCCTTGCGGGCACTGTCCAGGCGGGCCAGCCGTTGCTGCATCTCGTTGAAGGTGCTGGCGAGCTGCCCCACCTCGTCCTGTCCCTCGTCGGGGATCCGCATCGAGAAGTCGCCCTCGGCCACCTTCTGCGCCGCCCCCTCCAGCCGGTTCAGGCGCTTGGCATGGGCCCTCGCGGCAAGCCATCCGGCCGCCAGGGCCGCCAACAGCGCGATCGACCCGGCGATCAGTATCTGGCGCCGGATCAGGGCGACGGTGTCATCGACGTCGGCGAGCGGCGTCGACAGAACGGCTACCCACCGTGGGTGGCCGCGCATGGACAGTGGGATCGCGATCTCGCCCGTTCGCTCTCCCGCGATCCGCTCGATCGCCGACGAGGAGCGCCCGCTGGTCACCGCCGCCGTCGCCGCCGGATAGCTGGGCACGATGGCAGTGCGCTCGAGCTCCGAATCCGCGATCACGAAGTCCGCCCGTGATGAGTCCGGCCCCACGCCCAGCACGGTCACCCGCGCGTCGGCGCGCTGGGCCGCCCCTCTGACGAGGCGGCGAACCTGCGCCTGTGAGGCACCCTGGCGCATCGCGCTGTCGATGCGACCGCTCTCCGTGGTCGCCACCTCCTCCAGCCGCTGCAGCTTCTGCGCAGTCAGATTCGACCGCAGCTGGGGGACGACGTACAGGTAGATGAAGCCGACCGCGGCCGCCGTGATCACGAAGAACAGAACGGCGAGCCGGTTGCGAACGCTGCCGAGAATCAAGGCTCGCTCATTACCTCGGGCGCGTCATTCGTCCTTGTCGCGGAAGCGGTAGCCGACGCCGCGCACCGTGAACAGGTACTCCGGGGAGCGCGCATCGCGCTCCAGCTTCTCGCGGAGGTGACGAATGTGGACGTCGACGGTGCGGGGATCCCGGTAGGCCGAGTCGCCCCAGACCTGCTCCAGCAGCATCTCGCGCGTCTGCACCCGCCCGGGCGAGCGCGCGAGGGCGGCCAGGATCTCGAATTCGACATAGGTCAGCCGCACCCGCTTGCGCCGGGCCGTCACCACGCGCCGCTCGAAGTCGATCTTCAGCGCCCCCGCCGCGATCGGCTCCTCGCCGCCCGGCCGAGAGCCGATCATCTCGGCGCGCCGGAGCGCCGCCCTCACCCTGCTCCGAAACTCGCGCACCGAGAACGGCTTGGTGATGTAGTCGTCGGCCCCCATCTCCAGCCCGAGCACCTTGTCGATCTCGTCGTCCTTCGCGGTCAGCATGATGATCGGGACCTGGCTGCGGCTCCGCATGCGCCGGCAGACCTCGATCCCGTCGAGCGTCGGGAGCATGATGTCCAGGACGACCAGGTCGAACCGCTGCTCGGCGAAACGATCGAGGGCCTCCCGCCCATCGTGCGCCGCAATAACCTCGTAGCCCTCCTTGCGAAGGGGGTACATCAGCAGGGTCTGAACCGACTGCTCGTCGTCGACGAGCAGGATGCGGGCTGTCCCTGTATTGGCGGCGGCCACAGTAGTTCCCGTCCAAAGGGTAATTTCAACGGTTCCCTTGGTTACCTTTCGCACCTACCGTGCAGGGTTCGCCCCAGCCCTGGCAGCCGTCATCGTGCTGCTCTTCGCGCTCACCGCGCCGCCGGACCCCCTCCCGGGCGTTGTCGCATCGGCCGAGTTCGATGAGATCGCCGCCGCCAGGATCGCGCGCCAGATCGTAGACACCGCGCCCGAACGCACACCCGGCAGCGAGGGCGACGCGGCGATCGCGGACCTGGTCGAGCAGCGGTTCAACCGGGTGGAAAGCGGCCAGGTGAGCGAGCAGCAATTCACCGGTGAGTTCGACGGTGACCAGGTCGATCTTCGAAACGTCATTCTCACCCTTCCCGGCGACTTGGCGCCCACGGTTGTGCTGCTTGCCCCGCGCGACTCGGCGAGCGGACCGGGCGCCGCCTCGAGCGCGGCCGCGACGGCAACCCTCCTCGAGCTCGTGAACGAATTGAGTACCCAGAGCCACACGAAGACCTTGGTCTTCATGTCCACGGACGGCTCGAGCGCGGGCGCCCAGGGGGCCCGCGAGTTCGCGCAGAGCTATCCGCAGCGCGACGAGATCGAGGCGGCCATCGACATCTGGCAGCCGGGCTCGGCCGACCCTCGCCAACCGTTCGTCCTGGAGTCCTCGGACGGCTCCCAGAGCCCATCGGCACAGCTCGTGCGAACCGCCGAGCGCGAGCTGACAGATCAGACGCAGACCAAGCTGGAGACCCAGGGAACGCTCGGCGAGCTCAGCGCCCTGGCGCTCCCCAGCGGTCTCGGCGAGCAGGCGGTCCTGATCGAGAACGAGCTGGACGCGATCGGGCTCTCATCGGCGGGGGAGCGGCCGCTACCCGCGTCGCAGGATCAGCCGGAGGACCTGTCGCCGTCGACGCTCGGCGACTTCGGCCGCGCCGCGCTGCTCCTGGCCGCGACGGTGGATGCGGCCACGGCACCCCCGGAGCACGGCCCTGCCACCTACATACCGCTGGCGGGGAATCTCGTGCCGGGATGGACGCTCGCCCTCCTCGCCCTGGCGCTCCTGCTCCCTGCGGCGCTGGCCGCCGGTGACGGAATCCGACGCGGGGTCCGGGCCCACGCGGGCACCGGCTGGGCGATTGGATGGGCCGCGTCGCGCGCCCTGCCGCTGCTGGGTGCGCTGCTGTTCTTCTACTTCCTGAGCCTCGTGGGATTGGTCGCGAGCCCCGCGTTCCCGTTCGACCCGAACCTGTTCGGCGTTGGTGCCGGCCAGATCGTGGTGATGGTCCTCGTCGCCCTCGTCATGTTCGGCTCCTACTACGCGATCAGGGGCTGGCGAGTCCCAACCGTGCTGCCCAGGTCAGCGGCGGTGCCGGCGCTCGGTGCGGTCTCGACGTTCGCGGTCTTCCTGGCGTGGCTGGCGAATCCTTATCTGGCACTGCTCCTCGTGCCGACCGCCCACGTCTGGCTGACGTGCGCGCCGCGACGCGGGTCGCTGCCATGGCCGCTCGTCGTCGGCGCCGTCGTGCTGTCGCTGCTTCCCTTCGCCGCGGCGGTGGCTCATCTGTCCGGATCCCTCGGACTGGGATCGGCGGCGCCGTGGCTGCTCCTGCTGATGGTGAGCGACGGCCAGTTCGCCTTCGGGACGATGCTCGCCCTGTGCCTGATCGTCGGCGGGCTGCTCGGAATCGTGGCGGTTTCGCTTCGCCGCCGAACGCCGCCTCGGCGTCCGGCGCCTCAACCGCTGCCCCACCACCCCGCGGAGGGTGGCGGCGGAGGTGCGATGGAGCCCGAGCCGGTTGGCTCGCCGACCAACGGCCTGGACACATCTCCGATCACGTCACCGGGACCAGGTGACGATCTGAGTAATGAAAGGTAAGCGTCCGCATGAGCGGCCGGAACCCGAGGCGTCCAGCGCAAGCACCACGAGGACAGGCAAAAGTGACCGGGCTCAAAGAGCAGATCGTTACGCGGACCTACCGCGTCGACTCGCGGGCGGTGGCCCGCGAGATGCTCTTCAAGATGCGAATGATGGCCATCGTTCGCGGTCGCGCTCAGCGGCGAAGCTGATCGAACCCGGAGGCGGGGCGCTCCGTTCCGTCCGCACGACGCAGTGATACCCCCTCGCCATCGGCGACCTCGCCGATGACCGTCAGGCTCGTCCCCGCGCCCTCTGCCGCCAGGCGGGCATCGGCCAGACGTCCGGGCGGGAGGGTCGCGAGCAGCTCGTAATCCTCGCCGCCCCCGGCGATCAGCTCCCATGGATCCGCGCCGGCGGCTTCGGCCACGTCCTCGACGCCCGGCTGCACCGGAACGAGCTCGAGCTCGATCTCGATCCGCACGCCGCTCGCCGTTGCGACGTGGCGCGCGTCACCCCCGAGCCCATCGCTCAGGTCGATCATCGCCGTTGCACCGCTGGTCGCGAGCGCCCGCCCCGCGGCGAGCCGCGGCGAGGGGTCGAGCTGGCGGCGGCGGAGGGCCTCGGCCACCTCGCCCTCAAGTGCGGCGTCCAGCTCGGGGCGATCCAGGAGCAGAAGCCCGGCCGCGGCGCCGCCCACCTCACTGGTGACGACAACGAGGTCCCCCGGCTTTGCCCCGGCCCGCGAGACGAGCTCGTCCGGCGAGCCGGCGTGACCCACGACCGTCAAGGCCAGCAGCAGGACCGGGGCCCGCGTCACGTCGCCGCCAAGGACCGCGACGCCATGGGCGGCGGCGGCGGACGCCAGGCCGGTTCCGAGCTCGATGCTCCCGCCCTCGTCGAGGTCGGAGGGGATTCCGAGCTGGACGTACGCCTCCCCGGGGGTGGCGCCCATGGCGGCCAGGTCCGAGAGCGCGGATGCGATCGCCTTGCGGCCGATCGACTCGAGCGATGCCGTGTCGCG
>DATFON010000161.1:0-6883 GCA_035265465.1 Solirubrobacterales bacterium
ACGCCGACCGGCAGCGGGGCCCGCAGCGACGGTTACGAGATCCGCACCGCCTCGGTCCGGCATGGCATCCCCTGCGTGACCACGATGACCGGTGCCTCGGCCGCGGCGCGGGCGATCTTCGCCCAGCGTGAGGGTGGGGCCGAACCGCGATCGCTCCAGGAGCTTCATGCCAAGGACAGCCGACAGCAAGCCACGGTCTGACGCGCGGGTGATCGCGCCGCGTGGGCGGCGCCTCTGCGAGATCGTCGAGAACCGGCAAGCCGGCGGCTACCGGATCTTCTCCGCCGTGGATGCCGCCGGGCCCGAACCGCGCGCCGGCCAGTTCTACATGCTGTCCGCGGCCGACGGGTGGGGTCAGCGGACCGGTAGGCCATATCTGCCGCGGGCCTTCTCGGTCGCCGAGGCCACGGCCTCGGAGGGTGGACTGCGACTGGACTTCCTGGTGGAGGATGTCGGCCCGGGCACGGAGCGCCTCGCCGGCCTTCGATCGGGTGAGGGGCTTTGGGTGACGGGCCCGCTCGGCCGGCCGTTCTCTCATCCGAGCGAGCTCGGACCGGGGATCGCAGGGGCCATCCTGGTGGGGGGAGGAATCGGCCTGGCCCCGCTCGCCATCCTGCGTCGCCAGCTGGCCGAACGCAGCGTGCCGCTGCGCACGCTCCTCGGGTTTCGAGACCGCGAGCACTCGGGTGGCGTGGATGAGCTCTTCGCCTGCTGTGAGGTTCGTCTGGCGAGCGAGGACGGTCACGTCGGCCATCGGGGATACGTCACGGATCTTCTCGCGGTCCTGCTGGAAGGCGACGATGCGAGGAGCGCCGCAGTGTACGCGTGCGGGCCACCGGCGATGCTGGAGGCGGTACGGGCGCTCTGCGTGGAGCGCGGGGTGGTCGCCGAGCTCGCGATGGAGGCACCGATGGCGTGCGGGTTCGGAGCCTGCTTCGGCTGCGCGGTGCCCCTGGCCGACGGCGGCTACATGCGGCTATGCACGGATGGCCCCGTCGTGAGCTCCGCCGAGATCGAAACGGCGCTCGTGCCGGGATCGGGGCACTGATGGATCTGAGCGTCGAGATCGCGGGCCTCGAGCTTGAGCATCCGGTCCTGAACGGCTCCGGGACCTTCGACGCGATCGCCGCGAGGCGGGCATTCGGCGATGCGTTGCTGGACGACTTTCCGTTTTCGATGTTCGTCTCGAAGACGATCACGCCGGAGCCGCGGGAGGGCAACCCGCCGCCGAGGATCTTCGAGACACCCGCCGGGATGATCAACTCGATCGGGCTACCCAACAAGGGCCTGGACGGGTTCCTCACGCAGGATCTCCCGGTGCTCGGTGAGCTCCCCGTCCCGTTGTGCGTCTCGGTGATGGCCACGAGCCACGGCGAGTTCGCACGGCTGGTCCACGGCGTTGCGGCGCAGGACGGAGTCTCCGCGCTGGAGCTCAACATCTCGTGCCCGAATGTCGAGTCCGGGCTGATCGTCGGCGAGCAGGCGCCGGAGACGCTGTCGCTGCTTCGCACGGTGCGTCCGATCACCGCAAAGCCGCTGATCGTGAAGCTGTCCCCGAACGTCGCCGACCCCGCGAGCATCGCCCGCGCCGCGGAGGAGGGGGGCGCCGATGCCGTTTCCCTCGTCAACACGCTGAAGGCCACCGCCATCGATCCGGGGACCCTCCGGCCGTGGCTTGGCGCGGGCCGTGGTGGCCTTTCCGGGCCCGCGATCCGCGCGGTGGCGCTCGAGCAGGTGCGCTCGGTTGCGGCATCCGTCTCGATCCCGGTCATCGGCATGGGCGGAATCGAATCCGGTGCCGATGCGCTGGCCTTCCTCGCGGCCGGGGCGGCCGCAGTGGCGGTCGGCACCGCCAGCTTCAGGGACCCAGAGGCGGGAGCGCGGGTCCGCGCGGAGCTCGAAGGCGCCCTCGCCCGGAGCGATTTCGGTTCACTGTCGGACATCCGCGGCGACCCCGTGCCATCGACCTCAACCTGAGGTCGATGTGAATTTCGTCGCAAAGGGCCAACCCCCCCTTGCGCGCTGCGGTGGCGGGCATATAATCGCCGCCGCCGATGGTCCCCTCCGTCGACACCGCCACCGCTGTTCCCGAGCGAAGCCACGAGCAGCGATTGCGGGCTCTTCGCCGGGCCAACGAGATACGGTCAAAACGGGCGCAGCTGAAGCGCGACCTCAAGGCGGGCAAGGCGAAGATCGAGTCCCTGCTCCTCGACCCGCCGGAGTACGTCATGTCCGCGAAGGCGTTCGACATGATCCTCGCCGTCCCGAAATACGGGCGCGTGAAGGCCAACAAGATCCTGACCCAGTGCCGGATCTCGCCATCGAAGACGATCGGCGGCCTCTCCGAGCGCCAGCGCGGCGAGCTGGTCTCTCAGCTCCGTAGGTAGCTGAGGTTCAATAACGGCAGCACCGAGGGGCTGCCCCCGTGCGCGGTCCTCGCAGCGTTTGACGCCTTGTTGCCGCATACCGGCAATAAGGCGTCAATACCGCCGCCGAGGCCGCTCCTACGTGCCCTTGCGCCGGGGCACGCGATCGGCTTCGCGGGTTCATGCAGATGATGGGTCCTGCCGTTCCATCAGGATTGGGCTTGTGGCGAAGGTCTTCGTGATCACCGGGCCGTCGGGGGTGGGGAAGGGGACCCTGATCGCCGAGCTGCTGCGGCGGGCACCGGGGCTCGAGCTCTCGGTGTCGGCGACCACTCGGCCGCCCCGCGAGGGCGAGGTGGACGGACGCGACTACCACTTCCTCGACCGCGATGAGTTCGATCGGCGGGCCCGGATCGGTGAGTTCCTGGAGCACGCCACCTACGCCGGTCACCGGTACGGGACGCTGCGCTCGGAGGTGGAGCGGCGGCTCGCGGAGGGTGTCTCGGTCGTGCTCGAGATCGAGGTCCAGGGCGCCCGTCAGGTCCGCGCGGCGATGCCAGAGTCGGTCCAGGTCTTCATCGCCCCGCCCGCACCCGAGAGCCTGCGCGAGCGGCTACTGGGTCGAGGGACGGATTCCACCGAGCAGATCGACCAGCGCCTGCGGACCGCCGAGCTCGAGCTGGCCGCCCAGGAGGAGTTCCATCACGTGGTCGTGAACGACGAGATCGAGCGCGCGGCATCTGAGCTGGAACGGATCGTGCGAAGCGAGCTGGAGTCCGTCCCCTAGTATTGACACCCCTCAAAAACGGCACCAGCCTGTGGCGGTGCTAAAGCACCGCCCTGGAGGACCTGATGATCAAGCCCCGCGTAGACAAGCTTCTCGACCGAGCCGACTCGCACTATGCCGCCGTGCTCGTCGCGGCCAAGCGCGCCCGTCAGCTGAACAGCTACTACCGGGCCCTCGGCGAGGGCAGCTACGAGGAGTTCACGCCACCGATGGTCGACACACCCTCCGGCAACTACCTAACGATCGCGCTCGAGGAGTTCGCCGCGGGCAAGATCCGCTACCAATACCGCGCCTGAGCCAGGCGCCTCGGGTGGGTCCGCTCCGATGGCCCGCATCCTCCTCGGCGTAACCGGCGGCATCGCCGCCTACAAGGCGCTGGAGCTCGCCCGTCTCGCGACTCGCGCCGGACACGGTGTCCGCGTGCTGATGACTCCGGCCGCCACTCGATTCGTGGGCCCGGCATCGTTCGAGGGCATCATCGGAGCGCCCGTACTCGTCGACGAGTTCGAGCGGGATCCGCTGCGGGGCACGTTTCCCGGCGATCCGATGCCGGATCACGACCCGATCGGGCACCTGGCGGTGGTCGCGAATGCCGACGCCTACCTGATTGCCCCGGCGTCGGCCAACACGGTCGCCAAGCTCGCCGCCGGAATCGCGGACTCGATCCTCACGACCGCATTCCTCGCCTGCTCGGCGCCGCGTGCGGTCGCGCCGGCCATGAACGACCGTATGTATGCCGACGCCGCGACGCAGACGAATCTGGCGACGCTCCGGGAGCGCGGCGTGCACGTGATCGACCCCGAGGAGGGCGAGCTGGCGTCCCGTGGTGAGCACGGGACGGGACGGCTACCGGCTCCCGAGCGACTGCTCTCCCAGGTCGAGGCCCTGGCGGGAGCGCCGGCCGGGCCATGGGACGGGATGCGGGTGCTGGTGAGCGCCGGCGGGACGCGCGAGCCGATCGACCCGGTTCGCTTTATCGGCAACCGCTCGAGCGGTCGCATGGGGTTCGCGCTGGCCGAGCGGGCGGCGCGGCGCGGCGCGGAGGTCACCGTGGTCGCGGCCAACGTCTCGCTGCCCGAGCCGGCGGGAGTGCGCAGGATCGACGTCGAGACAACCGCTGAGCTCGCCGATGCGCTGAAGAGCGAGTTCGAGCGCACCCACGTGCTGCTGATGGCGGCGGCCGTCGCGGACTTTCGCGCAGCCCGCGTCGAGGCGGGCAAGATCGAGCGCGAGGGCAGTGGCCCGCTGGAGCTGCCCCTGGAGCGCACCCAGGACGTACTCGCCGAGCTGGCAACGGTTCGATCCGACGATCAGACCGTCATCGGCTTCGCCGCCGAACACGGCGCCGAGGCAATCGTGCGCGCGCGGGAAAAGCTCGATCGCAAGGGGCTGGACGCGATCGTCTTCAACGACGTGTCGCGCTCGGACATCGGGTTCGACTCCGAGCAAAACGAGGTCGTGATCGTGGATCGCGAGGGAGAGCACCGAGTCGAGCTGGCGCCGAAAAGCGATGTCGCGGATGCGATCCTCGATCGCGTAGAGGCACTTCGGAAGGAACGGGCAGCGAGGAGCGAGTAGCCGCGGCGACGTTTGCCGACGCCGGCGCGATTCAGCTCGAAATCTGGCGGGTGGGGTCGTCTGGTTTCGCTATGCGAAACAAACTGTCCACTCGCCCCCTTGATACGTCCGGGCGCCGCCTTGGGTGCCTTGCCTTCGTCCCTACACTTGCCTGCATGCCTGAAGCGCCGCCGAACGAGCACCTTTACTCCCTCTACCGCCGCGGTGTTGAATTGCTCGAGGACGGTAGCTTTGGCGAGGCGACGGTTCCGCTCGCCGAGGCGGCTCGACAGGCCCCCGAGAAGAGCTCCGTCCGCGAGGCCCTCGGGCGCGCGTACTTCCGCGATCGCCAGTTCGAGAAGGCCGCAACCGAGTTCGAGGCCGTGGTCGAGTCCCACCCGGTGAACGACTACGCGCATTTCTGCCTCGGGCGCGCTCTCAGCCTCACCGGTCACATCGACCGCGCCCGGCACCACCTGGCGCTCGCGTCGAACCTGCGGCCCGAGCGCCGCGACTACAGGATCTACCGGGAGCGGCTCGCCTCACAGGCTTCGTGAGGGCCCTCGTACAGCGCGTGTCGCGGGCGTCGGTCGCGACCGACGCCGGCCAGCTCGCGGCGATCGGCCCGGGCCTCCTGGTGCTGCTCGGCGTCGCGCCGGACGACACGGAGCCGGACGCCGACCGGCTCGCCGACAAGGTCCGCGCGCTGAGGGTCTTCGACGACTCCGACGGTCGAATGAACGAGGCGCTGGGCGACCGCGAGGTGCTGTGCATAAGCCAGTTCACCCTCTACGCCGACACCAAGAAGGGCAATCGACCGAGCTTCGGGGGCGCGGCGCCGGCTGAGGCGGCCGAGCCGCTCTATGAGCGATTCTGCGAGCGGCTTGGGGCGAGGCGGGGTAGGTTCGGAGCGCGTATGGCGGTCGAACTGGTCAACGACGGGCCCGTGACCATCCTCATCGATTCCTGATGGCGTCGCTCACTCGACGCGACCTGATGCAGCGCGGTGCGGTGATCGCCGGAGGCCTCGCGACCGCCCGGTTGCTGGCTGCGTGTGGAGGATCCGACGCCACAAGTACCTCGGCGGGCGACCTCACGGACCTTGCCGGGGCGCTTCGGGGCAAGCTGATCCTTCCTGACAGCCCGGGATATGGGTCCGCGCGGCTGGTCTGGAACAGCCGCTTCGACGGCCGGCCGCTGGCCATTGCGCAGGTCGCCGACGCGCGAGACGTGCAGACCGCCGTCGACTTCGCTCGTGGGCACGGCCTGCGCCTGGTGCCCCGGAGCGGGGCGCACAGCTTCGCCGGCTATTCGAGCGGGGACGGCAGCCTGGTCGTCGATCTCAGCCGGATGACCGGTGTCCAGGTCGATTCGCCCGCCGAGCGGGCCACGATCGAGGCGGGGGCCACCGTGCTGCCCACGTATCGCGCTCTGTGGCCGCACCGGCGGGCGATCTCCGGCGGAACCTGTCCCACCGTCGGAATCACCGGCCTCATGGCCGGCGGTGGACTGGGATTTCTGTCACGGCGCTACGGGCTCACGTGCGACGGCCTGCTGGAGGTCGAGATCGTGACCGCCGACGGCAAGCTCCGCCGCGCCAGCGAGAATGAGAACCAGGACCTGTACTGGGCCACCCGCGGTGGCGGCGGCGGCAATTTCGGCGTGATCACGGCCATGACCTTCGAGCTCGTCCCGGTGGACATGCCCTTCACGAACGCGGAGTATGCGTTTCCGTGGAAGGCGGCCGAGCGGGTGCTCGCCGCGTGGCAGGATTGGCTTCCGACCGCACCGCGCGACACCTCGTGCCTGCTCGAGGTCCTGACGCAGTCGCCGCAGGATGGCGCATCCCCAACGATCGGGATCGAGGTCGTACACGCCGGATCGGCAGCGGCGACCCGCCGCATCGTGGCCGACCTGCTCGGGGCCGTGGGCACGCCGCCTCTCCACAGTGACGTCACGCAGGGGCCGTTCGTCGACGTGGAGAACGACGTCTACTGCAAGGGCCTGCGCCCGAAGGAGTGCGCGCTGGCCGGCAAGTCGCCGGCGGGGGAGTTTCCGCGGGCGGCTTTCTACGCGAAGTCGAACATTGCCCAAGGGCCGTGGCCGAGCGACGGCCTGAGCGCGCTGGTGGAAGGCATGCGCAGGCGCCAGGAGGACCGCACCCTGACCCCAC
>DATFON010000162.1:0-14938 GCA_035265465.1 Solirubrobacterales bacterium
CGACGCCATCGCGCGGGTGCGGACCGAGGACAACGAAGCTCTCGAGCGGCTGATCATGGACCTGCAGCGAAACGGCATGGTGATCCGCACGCGCTCGCAGGTGGTGATGTCGCGGCTGGTGGGACGGGTCGGCGAGGGACGTTAGGGCCAGGTGCTACGGCCATCAACCTGCCGTAGTCGCTTACCAGCAGGAGCCCGAGCCCGGTCATCTCCTTCCTCGCGAGGTCGATCCGGGAAAACAGCTTCGGTTTGTCAAGGCCGCCGTCATGCGGCGTGTCAAGAGCGTGCCGGATCCGTCACGAGACTGGGACTTATGCCGGATTCCGGCGCTAACAAGCCAGTTTCAGGCATCGTGGATCCGACCCGGCTCGTAATTTGGGGGCCATGACCACTCCACGACTCAAGCCACGCGAGCAGGGCGACATAGGCGAGCTATCGGCGATGGAATGGCTCGTCGGCCAAGGTGCCAAGGTCTACATGCCGGTCTTCCACAGCCCGGATGTCGATCTGATCGCAGAAATCGATGGTGCCCCCGCCCGGATTCAGGTGAAGACGTCCACGGTCCAGAACCACCGCGGCCGGTGGGAGATCACGATCTCGACACGCGGCGGAAACCAGAGCTGGAACGGACTCGTGAAGTATCTGGATCCCTCCCGCTGCGACTACCTCTTCGTCCTCGTCGGTGACGGTCGACGTTGGTTCATCCCGACCACGGCCCTTGAGTGTCGGTCCGGATTGACGCTGGGCGGTTCGAAGTATTCGGAATTCGAGGTTGCGCACGGTCGACCACTGGTCAAGTTTTCCGAGAGCGTACCCCTAGAATCCTGGGCCCGACCGGGGGAGTTCCGGAGCGGTCAAACGGGGCGCCCTGTAAAGGCGCTGGCTCAGCCTTCGCAGGTTCGAATCCTGCCTCCCCCATCGTCATCTGACTCCGATGAACGCGTCAAGCCCGCCATACCCGTGGGCGCCAACGCAAGCGGCAAGACCAGGGTTTACGCCAAGCGACGAATCACGATCCCCCGTTTGGTCTTTGCTGCCGCTTGGCTACGTATCGGTGATCGATCGCGGGTGCGGGCTGCCGGCCCCGGACGGCTGACGATCGAGCGCATCGACAAATCTGCCGCGCCTGACCAGCCACAACAAAACGACGCCGCTCGATCGTGAGCGGCGTCGCTGGATAGCCCGTCCCTGGCTGGCGAAGCTACTTGTCGTCGTCTGAGGTGACGGCGTCCTTGACCTTGTCGGAGGCGTCCCCGACCTTGTCCTTGACGTCGCCGGTCGCCCGGTCGATCTTCCCCTCGCGCTTCAGGTCCTTGTCTTGAGTGAGGTCGCCGGCCGCCTCCTTGACGCGCCCCTTCGTCTCATCGACGTTGTTGCCCATTCCCAGCCCCTTTCGTGGCTCAAGGCCGGCGCGCGCCAACGCGCCCGGCACGTCACGAATGCCCGTCCGCTACGCCGTCAAACGCGCCGGCGTCTGCTCCGTGACGAGCTGGAGCGTCCCCGGCGCCTGCGGGACCTGCCGCTCCCGCCCGAGGGCGCCGTGAGCCCCCGCTGGATCTCCCGCCCGGTGACCTCCTCCACCGTCTCGCTCATCACCTGCTGGAAGATCACGAGCAGCGCCTCCGAAGCGAGCGGTCGCAGCCGCTCGAGGGCGTCCCGAACCTTCGGCCACTCCTCCTCCGGCCGGCCCGCCTCGTTGAACGGCTTCCACACGTTCTCCAGGAACAGCTCGATGAACACCCGAGCCACCCGCCGCGCGCTCGTTCGCACCTGCGACACCACCTCCAGCGCCACCTCGGGCGGCACCCCCAACTCCGCGAGCTCGAGGCCCGCGCGCTGCAGCCGCGGGCTGAGGATCTCGTAGCGCCCGTCGCCAAGATCCCGCAGCAGGCCCAGCTTCTCGGTGCGCGCCATCAGCCGCGCGTCCAGCGGCCCTCCCCACCGCTCCGCCATCTCCTGCTCGTCCAGGATCTCCGGCTGCTCGTCCTCGAACGGCGCGCGCAACGTGCGCGAGAAGTTCAAGACCTCGGAGCTCGACCCTCCCGCACCCTCCAGCAGCTTGCGGATCGACTCGAGGTTGAACCCGTCCGCTTGAAGCTCCTGGATCAGCTCGATCCGCGAGACGTGGTCGTCCCCGTAGAACCCGGTCCGCCCTCGCACCTCCGGCGGCGGGACCAAGCCACGCGACTGGTGCGCCCGGATGTTCCGGACCGTCATCCCCGTCCGCCGCGCCAGCTCGTCGATGGTCATCGACGCCGCGTTGCCGTTGCGCTGATCCCGCGGGCTTTCCCTTACGTCTTTCATGTCCAAACTTCAACCGGATGTTCCATCAAATGATGTTACATTCGTCCTCGGTCATCCGCCGAGTCCCCAGATAGGTTCACCCCACAGTGTCATTCCTCGAGACCGTCGCCGCTCCCATCCGCCCCGCGAGCAGCGTGCTCAGGCCGGCGGCCGCTGCGCTGTGGCCGGTGCTCCTCCCCCGCCTCCTCGTCGAGGCCGCCGCGGACGTCCGCTCCATCGCGATCTCCACGCGCGAGCTGACCGTGGCGGTGAGTCAGCTGGCCGATATCGACCGGCGCGTCGGCGTGCTCGAGGACGAGGTCACCAAGATGCGCCAAGCGGTCGAATCGATGGGCGCCGACGTGGCTCACATGCGGGAGTCGACCGAGCCGCTGCGACGGCTGGCAGGTCGACGGGCCCGCCGGCGCGCCAAGAGCGTCGAAGGCCTCTAGCTCAGGCCAGCTCCCGAAGCCGCTGGGCCTCGGGCAGTTGCTTCAGCTTCTTGAGCGTGTTGTTCTCGATCTGGCGGATGCGCTCGCGAGTGACGCCGAAGGCGCGCCCGACCTCCTCCAGCGTCAGCGGCTCGTGACCGCGTAGCCCGTAGCGCAGCTCGATCACCTGGCGCTCGCGCTCGGGAAGAGCGTCCAGCGCCTTCTGGATGTCCTCGCGCTGGAGGCGCTCCGTTGCGGTGTCGAAGGGCTCCTCCGTCCGGTCATCCGCCACGAAGTCACCCAGCTCCGACTCCTCCTCATCCCCGATCGGCTTCTCCAGGGAGATCGGCATCTGCGCCACGCGCAGGATGTCGCGGACCTCCCGAACGGTGATCTGGAGCTCCTCGGCGATCTCCGCCGGCTCGGGCTCGCGCCCCATCTGCTGCACGAGCTGGCGCTCTACATGGGTCACCCGGTTCAGCTTCTCGACCATGTGCACCGGGATCCGGATGGTGCGGGCCTTGTCGGCGATCGCCCTGGTCACCGCCTGGCGGATCCACCAGGTCGCGTACGTCGAGAACTTGTAGCCCCGCCGGTAGTCGAACTTCTCCACCGCGCGGATCAGCCCGAGCGACCCCTCCTGAATCAGGTCCAGGAAGCTGAGTCCCCGGCCCAGGTACCCCTTGGCGATCGAGACGACCAGCCGCAGGTTCGCTTCCACCATGTGCCGCTTCGCCGACATGTCACCGCGCTCGATCCGCTTCGCCAGGGCTATCTCCTCCTGGGCCGTGAGCAGGTCGACTCGCCCGATCGATCGCAGATATAGGCGCAGCGAGTCGAGGCTCGGCTCGACTGTCAGGTCGAGCTCGGGCTTCTTGGCCTGGCCGGGCTGGTTGCCCTCCTTCGCCTCCTTGTAGGCGGTGAGGCCATCCTCGGCGATGACGTCGACGCCGTGCTCGATGAGGTACGTGTGCAGGTCGTGGACCTGCTCCTTCGTGACCTCGACCTCCTCGAGCGTCCCGGCGATGTGCTCGAAGGTCAGGTACCCGTGCTCGCGGCCCTGAGAGATGAGCGAGCGAAGCTCCTCGGAGTCCTGGAACGGAAGATCGCCGTTCAGCTCTCCGGCTGCGCCATTTCCGGCGGGCACTTCGTCCCTGCCGACCGCTCCCGACTCCCCGGTTACCAGTGCGTCTCCCTCTTTAGACACTCCCGCCCCCACCTTTCCTGACTCTCGGGGTCCGGGCGGCGCGAAGTATAGGGACTGCTCCCGAGCCGGGGCGCTGGATTGCCCCGCTACTCTTGGCCATCTGGCCAGGTGTGTAGTGCCGCCGTAATAGTTTGTCCAGATGACCGAGACCACCGGACTCACTCATCCGATCACCGACGTCCAGGCCTCGCGGCCCGGCACCGAGGTGAGCCTCACCCGCGTGGGCGTACGCGGCATTCAAAAGGTGATCCGCGTCGGCGGACACCGTGCGGGCGCCGGGGACGGCGCGGACCGGCCAGGCAACTACTTCTTCGCCGAGCTCGAATGCTTCGTCGACCTCAATCCGCGCCAGGCGGGTGTCCACATGTCCCGCTTCGAGGAGGTCGTCGGCGAGGCCATCGACAGGGTCGTCCTGGGCGAGGCCCTCCGCGCCGAGGAGCTTGCCGCACACATCGCGACGCGCATCCGCGAGCAGCAGCAGGGCCTTCGCGCCGAGGTGACGATCGCCGCCCGCTATCCGGAGACGGTGCGGACCCCGGAATCCGAGCTCCCGACGCAGGAGATCTACACGCTGCTGGGCACCGCCGTCGTCTCCGAGCGCGGGACCCGCACGCTCACGGGCGTCGAGGCCCAGGGCATGACCGCCTGCCCCTGCGCCCAGGAGATGGTTGGCGAGCGCTCGCGCGAGCGGCTCGCGGCCGATGGCTTCACCGACGATGAGATCGAGCGCGTGCTCGCGGCCGTTCCCGTCGCGACCCACAACCAGCGCGGGATCGGTTCGCTGCACATCGGACTACCGGAGGACCTCGAGCTCGACGTCGACGCGCGGGACCTTCTCCACATCGTCGAGCAATCGATGAGCTCCGAGATCTACGAGCTGATGAAGCGCTCCGACGAGGTGTCGGTCGTGGAGAAGGCCCACCGCAATCCGCGCTTCGTCGAGGACTGCGTTCGCGAGATGCTTCGCCGCGTCACCGAGGCCTACCCAAAGCTTCACGACGGCGGCTTCATCCTGGCTCGCCAGGAAAACCTCGAGACGATCCACCGCCATTCGGTCATCGCGGAGCGGTCCGGCCTCGTCGCCGAGATCCTCGCCGAGCTCGAGAGCGGCGACCACTCCCGCCATCACATGACCGAGCGGGAGTGGCTCGAGGCCCCCTGCGGCGAGTAGCTACCTGCCGCTGACGGGCTCTCCCTCGCTGCCGCCGTTTGCCGTCCGCTTCGCTCGTTCCGCCGACAGCCGCTTGCGCAGCCCGAAGAAGTAGTCCAGGCCCGAGATCACCGTCGCGGCGACGGCAAGGTAGACGAGTACGTCGACCGGCCACGGCGAGGGGTTCCAGATGATGAGCGCGAACACGGCGGCGACCTGGAGCGTCGTCTTCACCTTCCCGAGCCAGCTGGCCGAGATCACGACGCCCTGCTCCACCGCGACCGCCCGCAGCCCGGTGACCGCGAGCTCGCGGGCGATGATGACCATCGCCACCCACGCGGCAAGGCGGTTGAGCGACACCAGCGAGACCAGCGCGGCCACGATCAGGAGCTTGTCCGCCAGCGGATCCATCAGCTTTCCGAACGTCGTCACGTCCTGGCGGCGGCGGGCGATGTAGCCATCCAGGCCATCCGTCGTCGCCGCGAGGGCGAACACCCCGGCCGCCAGCGCGTCCCCGTTGGGCGTCTCCCCAAGGAGCGCGACCACGATCACCGGCACCGCCAGGATGCGCAGAAGCGTCAGGACGTTCGGCAGGTTGATCGGGATCATGGCCTTACCCAGTATCGCTGACGAGGGCGGGTCCCGGCCGGGTTCCGGGACGAGGGCACGTAGGGGTGACAGACCGCAATCTGTGGCCTGTGGACAGTTTCTTTCACTATGCGAAACAAACCGTCCCCTCGGCGGGATTCTTCGCGTCAGGCGAGCTCGAGCGCGCGGGCGAAGATCGCGTCCAGCATCGGCTCCGTGAGCTTGCCCGTGAACGTGTTCTGCTGGGACGGGTGGTAGCAACCGAGGAGCGCGAACCGGCCGACCGCCGCCTCCGCGCCATGGGCGAACCTTGGCTTCGGCCGCGGGATGTCCTCGCCGGTCCCCCGCAGCGCGCGGAGCGCTCCGTCCCAGGCATAGGAGCCGAGCGCGACGATGACCCGCGCGCGCTCCAGCAGGCGAAGCTCGCTCACCAGATACGGCAGGCAGTTGTCGCGCTCCGCCGGCGTGGGCCGGTTCGCCGGTGGCGGGCACCGGTTGACGGCGGTGACGTACGCGTCGATGAGTCGCAGTCCGTCATCTCGCTGCTCGGATCGCGCCTGGTTCGCCAGCCCGGCGCGATGAAGCGCCGCGTAGAGCCAGTCTCCGGAGCGATCTCCGGTGAACACTCGCCCGGTGCGGTTGCCGCCGTGAGCGGCGGGCGCCAGGCCCACCACGATCACCCGGGCGGCGGGATCCCCGAACCCGGGCAGTGGCCGCCCCCAGTAGTCGTCGTCCCGGTAGCGCCGGGGTGGGTTGGCGGCCGAGTGCTCGCGCCACTCGACCAGGCGGGGGCAGCGGCGGCATCGCACGACCTCGTCCGCGAGAGCGTGGAGTGACTCGGGCATACGCCAAGGCTATGGCTGCCCGTCGCGCCGGCGTCGTTACGATCGCCGCCTCGATGGATCCGAAGCCCGCCTCGGAGTCGCAGGCCGTCCTCGTCAAATGGATGGGGATCGGGGACGCAAACTCGGCCGGATTCGTCCACGGCGGCGTCGTCATGAAGCTGTGCGACGAGGTGGCGGGCATCGCCGCGATCCGGCACTGCCGCAGTCGCGTGGTCACCGCGGCAATGGATCGGATGACGTTCATCCTCCCGGTCAACGTCGGGGAGCTGGTGACGTGCTCAGCGACGGTGAACGCGGCGTGGCGGACCTCGATGGAGGTGGGCATCCGGGTGGATGCCGAGAACCCCCTGACGGGCGAGAGCCGCCACACGTCCACCGCCTACCTGACGATGGTGGCGGTGGACGACAATGGCACTCCGATGCCGGTGCCGCCGCTCTCCACCGAAACCGACGTCGAGCGGCGCCGGGAGCGCGAGGCCGAGCTTCGGCGGCAGAACCGCCTGGCGGAGCGCGAGCAGATCCTGGACCACCGCTCCGCGGAGGGCTAGCTTCGCGGCGACGCTGCGCCTAGGACGAAGTCGGCGAGACCCGGTCGGATACCCGTGCGCCCACCAGGAAGATGACCAGCCACATCAGCGTCGCCGCGAGGGGGCTGACGAACGCGACCGGTATCGACACCAGAAACACCCCGATCACGATGAGATTCGCCGGACCCGCATAGCGGCGCTCGAACGCGCGTGCCTCGGGGCGGACGAGCCCGTTGCGGTAGCTGTAGACCACCTGGGCGGAGAAGGTACCGCTGACCAAAATCATGTTGATCGCGTACAGGACGATCGCGGCCGTGTTGTTGTCGTAGTCGCCGAGCACTCCGGACGTGAACGGCACGAGCGCGATGAACGCCAGGTACAGCAGATTCAGGCCCATGAGAGTGCCGTCGAAGCGCTCGAGGATCGAGAAGAAGCGGTGGTGTGAAAGCCAGTATTTACCGAGCACGGCGAAGCTGATCGCGTAGGCGAGCAGGTCGTTGTGGTTGTCGAGGAGCGCCTGCGTGAGATCCGTGGAGTGCTCGGGGACCGTCAGCCCCAGCACGAGCAGCGTGATCGCGATCGCGAAGACACCGTCGCTGAAGGACACGATGCGACTGAACTCGACCTCGGACTCGTCGCGATGCCGCACCCGCCCGCCGGCGATCGGATCGAATCCTTGGCGCTGTTCATCGGCCACAACGCCAGATACGTTCGCCGGCGGCGGAACCCTCCCCCCGGTCGATCGCGCCCGCCCGCGCCTTTCGTTGATACCCCGGGCAGGCTGGTCGTGTTCGCCGGCCTGTTCTGGCTGATGATTCGGGCCAGGGAGCGAAACCTTCCGCCCCATCCCGAGCCGACCGGCCCCTAAACTGGATTGGCCGGGCGGGCTTCCGGGCCTGGCCTTTCTGGATCCGCCCTCGCAGCCACCATGGTGCGCGATCACTCCCAGCTCCGCAAGCTCGCGATCGTCCCCGCCTACAACGAGCAGGGGATGGTCGGACGCGTAGTGCGCGACCTCCATCGCCAGGCTCGCGACTTCGACGTGGTCGTCATCGATGACGGCTCGCTTGACAACACCGCGGCCGAGGCCGAGGCGAGCGGCGCTGTCGTGGTGCGGCATCCGTTCAACATCGGCATCGGCGGCGCGATGCAGTCCGGGTTCAAGTACGCGCTGCGCAACGACTACGACGTTGCCGCCCAGGTGGACGGCGACGGCCAGCACAAGCCGGCGCACCTCGAGGATCTCCTCGCCAAGCTCCACACCTCCGGCGACGAGGCCGACATGGTCTGCGGCAGTCGGTTTCGCGGCGATCCCGGCTACCGGGTGCCGATCGGGCGGCGGATCGGGAACCTCATCTTCTCGGTCGTCCTGACCGTGCTCACCCGCCAGCGAATCACCGACCCGACCTCGGGCTTTCGGATCACCAACCGGCGCGGGATCGAGCTGTTCGCGCGCGACTATCCGCACGACTATCCCGAGGTCGAGGCCATCCTGATGATGCACGCGCACCGGCTGCGTATCCACGAGGTCCCGGTTCGCATGAACGCGCGGGGATTCGGTCGCAGCTCGATCGACTACCCGCGCAGCGCCTATTACATGGCCAAGGTGCTCCTCGCCCTGTTCATCGGGCTGTTTCGCCGCCGGCCAACCCCGGTCGCCGATCCCCCTGACACGGGGGAGGGCGAGCCGGTGGCCCCGGGTGCCGCGGTGTCGGGCGCGGGCGGAGCCTCGCGAGGGAGCTGAGGGGATGCCCAGCCTGAGCGCCGTGCTCGAGCTCGCGGCCGGCGGCCACCTGGACAATCGCGTCCGGATCGTGGCGGTGATCCTGACCGCGGTGATGCTGGGCGTCGTGCTCGAGCTGGTCCGGCGACGCCGCCTGGTCGAGCGCTACGCGCTCCTGTGGATGTCGGTCGCGCTCGTACTGCTGGTCCTCGCCATCTGGAACCAGCTCCTGAGCCTCGCATCCAACGCGATCGGGATCGAGGTGCCGGCGAACGCGCTGTTCATCGTCGCGTTCGCCGTCGCGTTCCTCCTCCTGCTCCACTTCTCCGTCATCACCTCGCGCCTCTCCGAGGAGACAAAGATCCTCGCCCAGGAGGTCGCCCGGCTGGACGCGGAGGCACGGGCCGCGCGCGCGGCCCGGCCGAACGGCGAGGGCCCGGTCGGCGGAGGCCCGGTGACCGGCGGGCACCGGGCCGAGCCTCAGCTGGGCAGCAGCGCCAGCACCACCGACCAGTAGGCGCGGAGCGCCGCGCGAAGCACGCGCGATCTCCCGGCGGCACCCAGGTAGGAGGAGCCGAGGTCCGGCGTCAGGCCGCGGGCGAAGGTCTTGGCGTCGATCCGGCGAGTGGCCTGAATCTCGCGCCGCTCGCGCCGCAGGCGGGGAAGCCACCGCAGCACGTCGATCCAGGAAGCGAGCTTCTGCCGGCCCCACCCGCCGGCGATCGAGATCGGCACCAGTGCGAGCTCGGTCGCCAGCAGGGCGGGGGCGAGCAGCGCGAGAAGCGGGGCGGGGTAGGTTCGGATGAGCGTCGCCCACCGGTTGCGCTCCAGGCGGCGCCACTTCTCGGGCCCCTTTTCGAACTCGTAGTCGTGGTCGGCGCGTGCCTGGGTCTCGATGCCCAGGCGGCCACCGGCGAGCCGCAGGCGCAGCGATAGGTCGACGTCCTCGTGATAGAGAAAGAACGGCTCCGCGAAACCTCCTGCGTTCTCGAACTCGGCGGCGGTGACCGCCAGGCAGGCGCCGGAGACGAATCCCGGCTCGACCGGCGCGTAGCCGGTCCAACCCGCCCACCGGTCGGCCGGCTCCACCGGCTCGCCCGCGCCACCGGCCCACGCGATGCCAGTGAAGTGAACAGCGCCGCCGCGGCTGTTGATCACCCCGCCGTTCTCCGCGGTCACGAGCCCCTGCCACGCCGCCCACCCCCGCTGCTCCGAGAGGGGGAGCTCGATGGCGTCTCGGAAACCGGGCGCGACGACCGCGTCGGGGTTCAGGAACAGAAGCAGCTCGCCGGACGAAAGCGCGGCGCCCCGGTTCGATGCCGCGGGGAAGCCCAGGTTCTCGCCGGCCTCGATCAAGGTCGCGTCGGGGGCGGCCTCGCGGACCGCCTGCACGGTGCCATCCGTGGAGCCGTTGTCGACCACGATCAGCTCGTCGCCGTCGCGAAGCTGACTTGCGAGCCCACCCAGTGTCGCGCCCACCGCCTGGCGGTGATCATGGGTGACGACGACGACCGAGAGAGCGGGCAGGGTGACTTAGCCCAGTGCCTGGAGGACCTGGGCCGTGTCCCCCCAGCTCTCGGCGTCGGCGATCATGCCGTCGCGCAGCTGGTAGATCCAGACGTTGCTGCCCTCGACGGTTCCGCCACCCTTGACCCTGCCCTTGGTCTTGGCGACGACGATGACATGGTTGTCGTCGGCACCGAGCACCTTGTGGGGCGTGGCCTTGAACTGATCGAACGCCCGGTCGAGCTTGTAGAGGAAGTCCCGGAATCCGTCCGGGCCAACGTAGGTGCCGCCCCACGGGACGGACTCGGGAATGCGGGTCTCGGCGGTCGGAGCGATGGCCTCCACGGCCCCATCGATATCGCCGCGGGCGAACGCGTCCCACGCATGCTGCACGACGTCGACGTTGTCCTTGGCCATTGGTCCGTCCCTTTCCTTCCCGAAGCCCGTTTCAGCCTATTGCGGGAGCGCCACAAGCGTCAACTGCCCTGCTACTGCGATGATGGAAGCCGGCGCCCGGATTCGAACCGGGGACCCCTTCATTACGAGTGAAGTGCTCTGGCCAACTGAGCTACGCCGGCGCCGCGGCGCAGTTTAGGGGCCGAACCACGGCCCGACTACCCCCGGTACGCGGGCAACGGACGCGGGCAGTACGGAAGGCGGGTTGCCGCCCGTTGCGATCGAGCTGAACTCCGCGAGCGGCGTATTTTCCACCGTATAGGTGGATATGAGGCCACTCGCGGGCGAAAACGAGCTTCGGCCGGTCGGCCGGACGCGATGCGCACGTCCGGACGCTGCCCTACTTGCCCTCGAACACGCGCGCGCACCGCCCACGTCGAGGCTCGCCAAAACCTACGGGCCGTCCTCCGCGAGCCGGTAGCCCACGCCGCGGACCGTCAGGACCAGCTCGGGTTCCTGGGGGTCGCGCTCGATCTTCTGGCGCAGGTTCGAGATGTGCACGTCGCAGGCGCGTACGTCGCCGGAGAACTCCGACTGCCACAGCTCCTCCATGATCTCCAGGCGGCTGAACACCTGCCCAGGACGCTCCGCGAGGAGGCGCAGCACCTGGAACTCCGATCGCGTCAGGTTCACGGGCTCGCCGCGAATCATCACGAGGTGGCGGGCGAGGTCGATCCTCACCGGGCCAGCGTCGATCGTCTTGCCCTCACGCGCCGACGAGGTGCGGTCGAGCTCGCGGCGGCGGAGCTGGGCGCGAACTCGCCCAAGCAATTCGCGCACCGAGAACGGCTTGGTGACGTAGTCGTCCGCGCCGACCTCGAGCCCCACGACCTTGTCGACCTCGGCGTCCTTGGCGGTGAGCAGGATGATCGGGACCGGGCTTCGGGCGCGCACGTCCCGGCAGATGTCCAAGCCGCTACGGCCCGGCATCATGATGTCGAGGATCAGGAGGTCGAAGTTGGGTGAGTCGTCGCCGATCTTCCGGTCGGCATCGTCGCCGTCCTCCGCGAGCGTGACGTCGAAGCCCTCCTGCTCGAGCGCGTACCCGACCGCGTCGCGAACCGAGGGCTCGTCGTCGGCGATCAGTATCCGCCCGTCGGCCATGATCATGCGACCGGGCTGGGGGCCGCGGCGGCCGCCGGCAGGCGGACCCAGAACTTGCTGCCCACGCCGACCTCCGAATCGACGCCGATCTCCCCTCCCATCACATCGACCATGCGCTTGGCGATCGACAGTCCGAGGCCGAATCCCTCCTGCTCGAGTGCGCGCGAGCCTCGATAGAAGCGCTCGAATACGCGCCCGACCTCGTCGGCCGCAATTCCGTTCCCGGTGTCCTCGACCTCGATCAAAGCCTCTCCGTCCTCAAGCCGGCGCGCGCGAAGCGTAACGGCGCCGGGCGCCGGCGTGTTCTTGAACGCGTTCGTGAGCAGGCCAATGAGCACCTGGCGCAGCAGCACCCCGTCGCCCTCCGCGGCAAGACCGGTCACGACCTCGACACCCACGTCGATTCCGTCGGGAGGCGCGACCGCCTGCATTGCCTCCTCGATGACGAATCCCACGTCGATCGTGTCGCTGGACTCCCTGCCGACCGCATCGATGCGCGCCAGCGTGAGCAGCGCGTCGGTGAGACGGCTCACTCGCTCGGCGTCGTCGGAGAGACGCCCAAGGAAGTGCTCCCGCGCCTGCGGATCGTCCTTGGCTCCGGCCCGGAGGACCTCGATCGCCCCGGAGATGCCGGCGATCGGGTTGCGCAGCTCGTGGGCCGCGTTCGAGACGAACTCGCGCTCGGCGACCTCCCGTCGAAGTGCGTCGGTTCGATCGCGCGTCACGGCGAGCACCGCATTCTCGGCGGCCAGCTTGCGGACGCCGATCGCGTACACGCGATCGCCCACGCGGATGCCGTCGCGCTCGGCCGTGCCACGCTCCTGGGCCCAGATCAGCCATGGCTGGATGACGTCGTTCACCTTGCGATCCGGCTCGATCAGCGGTTCCGCCGCGGGATTCGAGAACCGGACCTCCCCGTCCGGGCCCACGACCATCACTCCGTCCGTGAGGGCGTCGAAGATCGCGGCGAGGCGATCGCGCTCCGACGAGAGGGCGCCGAACGTCTCTCGCAGCGCTATCCGCATGGTCTCGAGGGCCCGACCCAGGTCGGTGATCTCGTCGCGGCCTCCCGTCCCCTCGAGCGGCTCGTCCAGCTCGCCCTCGGTGATCCGCCCGGCGCTGCGGGCCAGCCGCTTCACCCGCACCGTGATCGCGGTCGCGATCAAGGAGCCGATGACGATCGCTATCGCCACCGCGACGAGGGCCGCCGTGACCCGGTCGCCGCCCAGCGAGGAGATGGCTCGCTCGAGTGCTTCCGGCTGATCGGCCCGTACCAGGAGCGCTCCAGCGAGACGGCCATTCCGGAAGACCGGCGTCGCGATCACGGTTACCGCATCCGGCAGCCGGTCGACCGTGCGCGTGCCGTGGAGGGCCATCGTGACGGCCTCCGGATGGTCCTCGACGTCGCGCAACGAAACGCCGCGCGACCGGATCGGGGTGAGCACCTGGCGCTTGCGGCCGTATACCCAAGCCGAGAATCCTGGGTCGACGATCGTGTCGAACTGGTTCGCCGAGTTGTCGGGCGCGTGCTTGCCGATCCGGTCCGCCAGCCTCACCGCGCGGCCGACGCTGATGTCGGCGGCGCTCTGGCTGGCGGCCTCGTCGCTGGATCCGGTCAGCAGCAGGAACGAGAGTCCGGCGGTGATGAGAGCCACCGCCGCGAACCCGACCGTCAGATACAGGCGGACCCCGAACGGCCGCTTTGACCGGCCGGCTCCGGCCGATTCCCCGATGGCCATGCGGGGAGTCTAGGCGGCTCTACGCCTGATTCCGAGAGGTTGAAAGCAGCGCTTCCAGGCGAAACACGAGCGCCTCGAGGGCGAGCTCCTCCCCCACGTTCACCTGGAGGCGGCGCCTCGTGTCCATCACGAGCTCGCCGCCGCGGCGCGCCGCCCGCGCATCCAGCCCCGTCGCAGCCGCTCGCAACTCAGCGAGCCGGTCTGCGTTCAGGACGAGCTCCTCCGCACCCTCGGCTACCGCCGCGAGGTCGCGAAGCCATGCCGCAAGCAGACCCAGGCCGGCATCGAGGGCCTCCGTTCGGGCTCGCCGCGCCGCGCGCCTGCCGGCCTCCTCCGCCTCACGCGCGGCGCGCCGGCCCGCGCGTCCCTCGTCCTGCCCGGCCTCGGCCGCCACCGCGGCGAGCCGCTCCACTGTCTCCTCCCCGTCATGGGCCCCGGCGGCCTCGGCGGCGGCGAGCATTCGCCGCCAGGGCGCCTGCTCGAGCTCGCCGGAGAGGGCCGCGTTCCCGCATTCAACGGCGACCGCCCGGAGCTCGCGCCCCTGCTCGCCGACGAGGAACTCCGCGCGCCGCGGATCGCCCCCGGACAAGCGCGCCGCGGCACGGCGCTCATCGTCGTCCGTCCCCAGGCCGCGAGATTCGAGGCCGGCCTGGACGGACTCCTCCCCGAGGGGCCGGAAGCGCACCTCCTGGCAGCGCGAGCGCACGGTCTCCAGCAGCAGCTCGGGCTCAGCGCTGATCAACAGGTGGTGCACGAAGTCCGCGGGCTCCTCGAGCGTCTTCAGCAGGGCGTTCTGACTCTCGTCCGCCATCGCGTCTGCCCCCTCGATCACGAAGACCCGTCGCGCCCCTTCGAAGGGCCGGTACGCGGCGGCGGTGATCACCTGTTGGCGGACCTCGTCCACGAGGTGCTGGGTTCCCCGGGGGGCGATCCAAACCAGATCGGGATGCGGAGAGGGGTCGGCAAGTCCGCGACGGCGGGCGTCGGCGGGGTCCGGAGCGCCCTCGGCCAGGAGCTCGGCCGCGAAGGCGCGCGCCGCCCGGCGCTTGCCTGATCCCGGCGGTCCGGCAAATAGATAGGCGTGGACCGGCGAAGCGAGCGCAGCGGCGAGCGCGGCCCGGGCGCCGGGCTGGTGCTCGGTCGCCTCAAGAAGCGCGGCAGGTATTTCAGCCGTGGTCGTCATCTACCTGCTTCACGGCCTCCATCACCCTCCGGTGGACTTCATCCACCGAGCCCTCCGCGTCGATCACGGTGATGCGGTCGGCGTGTCGGGCCGCGAGCTCGTCATACGCTTCGGCGACGGCTCGCTGGAGCTCGATGCCCTCACCCTCGAATCGATCGGAGCCGTCCTCGGCACCGGCGGCGAGCCGCTGCTGCCC
>DATFON010000163.1:0-4181 GCA_035265465.1 Solirubrobacterales bacterium
TCCGCGCGCAGACCGCCACCGCGCCGATCAGGAAGACGAGGGCCATGCCCGCCAGGATCGTCCAGGCGATCCAGGTCCCCCGCGAGAAGGTGTCGCCGTACTCGGCGAGCAGCGGCGGCCCGAGCGGCGAGCCGCCCTCCCCCAGCAGGTGATTCAGCCCGAGCTCGTGGCCGAGCCCCTCGAAGGCCCAGCGGTCAGCCATCGGATAGCTAACGGCCTTCCCAATCGTCGCCATGATCGGAACCGGGAGGATCGCTCCCGAGAAGAGGACTTGCGGGAAGCAGAGCAGCGGCAGCGCGATCGTCGCCTGCGCGGGCCCGGTCACGGCGGCCGAGGTCAGCAACCCGAGGGCGAGCGCGGCCAGCGCGTCGAGCAGGAGCGTGACCGTGAGCACGGCGTAGGTGCCGAGGCTCGCCTCCGGAAGCCGGTCGGACAGCCTGAGAACCACGAGCATGATCACGGACATGGCGAGCAGCACAGGCGCCAGCACAGCGACCTTCGAGAGCACGTAGGGGCCGATGCGGATGCCGACAAACCGCTCGCGGCGGAGAATGGCGAACTCGGTGCAGATCTGGAGCAGCCCGTAGGTCAGCCCGAAGAAGAAGCCGCCGAACGCGATCCAGTAGACGATCATGATCGTCGCACTCGGGCTCGGATCGGCGAAGTCGAACGCGCCGGGCTTGAAGAGCACCACGAGCATCAGCACCACGAGCACCGGCGAGCCCAGCAGGATCGCCAGCGTGAGCCGGTTGTGCATCAGGATGTCGAGGTTCCTTCGGCTCAGCACGGCGCACTGCCGGAGCGGCCCGATCGGGTGCGTGCCCGACTGGCGCGGCGGGCGCGGAGTCCGCGCGGCCGGCTGGGCATCGTGCGACACGGGAAGCTGCTCGGAGACCTCGGAGAAGCGGCGGGCCCATTCGGCGGGGGTTGCCTCACCGGCGAGGCGCTCGTACATCTCGTCGTGGCCGACCTGGAAGTGGTCGACGGCCGCCTCGGGCGCCCCGACGAAGGCGCAGTGGCCGTCTCGGGCGAGGACAATCAGCTTGTCGCAGATGCCAAGGTCCTGCATCGAGTGGGTCGTGAGAATGACCGTCCGGCCGGAGTCGGCAAGTCGGCGCAGCAATCGCAGGAGCTCCGCAGCGGTCGCGGGATCGAGCCCCGAGGTCGGCTCGTCGAGGAAGAAGACCTGCGGCTTGGTCAAAAGCTCAACGGCGATACTCGCCCGCTTTCGCTGGCCGCCCGAGAGCGAACCGATGCGGAGTTCCGCACGCTGCGTGAGGTCGAGAGCGTCCATGGCGTCGACGACGGCCGACTCCCGCGCGCCTGGCGAGGTGCCGTCGGGCAGCCTCAGCCGCGCCGCGTAGCGGAGCGTCGCGATCAGCGACAGCTCGGGGTGGATGATGTCGTCCTGAGGCACGTATCCGAGCGTCGAGCGGTACTCCTCGAGATGCTCGTAGTAGGGCACCCCGTCGAAGAGCACCGTTCCCTCATCGGCCGGGCGTACCCCGGCCAGGGCGTCGAGCAGCGTTGACTTGCCGGCGCCACTACCCCCGACGATGGCCACTAGCTCGCCCGGCTCGACCGAGAAGCTGACCGAGTGGAGAATCTTGTTTCCGTCGCCGACGCTCTTGCCGAGCCCACGCACATGTATCCGGACGCCGTGCTCGCGTTTGACTTCGGCCGGCGCCTCGCTCCCCGGCCGGCACGCCCTGAGCGCCGCGTCCAAGGCCGGATGTCCCTCGCGCAGCGTGCCCAGCTCGCCGGCGTCGAGCGCCCAGAGAGTCAGTTGCGTCTCCGCGCGGGCCGTCGCACGGTACCTGGGCCCCGCCCACAGGACCGCGTCCCCACATGTGTCGGCTGGCCCAAGCTCCTCGGTCTGCGTGCCGTCTTCTTCGTCCCGCAGGCGCAGGAGGCGCCCCGCTTCGATCAGATAGAAGCAGGCCGCGGGCTCGCCCTCTCGGTAGAGGACCGTTCCCGGCCCCGCGGTCTCCCGCCGCAACATGGGAGCGAGTGTGGCGAGCAGCTCCCACGACATTCCTCGGAGCAGCGGAGCGCTCCGCATCAGCGCTACCCGGCGCCCGAGTTCCCTCCAGTCGGGCTCGGCCTCTAGGCCGGGCCCCCGCGCTCCGCCGTCACCGGCCTCGGCGCCCGGACCTGCGGTCGCTGCCGTGGGCTCGCGACGATCCATCTCTCCTCCTTGGCCAGCATGCCAGTCGCGGCCGACTGTAACAGCGGCGCACCGGGCCGGTCACGGGCGTCGACTCGACTCAATCGTCCATTCCAGGTCGCCGTCGGCGTGAACCTCGAAGCGCTGGGATCCCGTCCGCCTTGCGGGAACGCCGGTGGAGTCAGCGAGCGGTTCCGCTCTTCGTCCCTAGAGTGTGAGACTCCATGCCCGTCCCCGCGCTCTTAGCCGTTGACGCTGATTCTGCGCTGGGCGACATCGAGCGGGAGCTGCGAAGCCGCTACGAAGGTGACTATCGGGTCATCTGCACATCCTCGCCGGACGAGGCGTTGGCGACGCTCACCCGGCTGTCGGATGCCGGTGAAGAGGTCGCCTTGGTGCTGGTGGGACAAGGGCTCTCCGAACCGACCGGCGGCGAGCTGTTCGAGCGCGTGCGCCAGCTCCACCCACACGCCAGGCGGGGGCTCCTAGTTGCTTGGGGGGAGTGGGGCCATCGGCCAACGGCCGAGGCGATCTTCGACTCGATGGCGCTCGGGCGGATCGACTACTACGTGCTCAAGCCGGCGGTCTCGCCGGACGAGCTGTTTCACCAGGCAATCTGCAGCTTCCTGCTCGAATGGACCCAGGCTCGGCGCATCGCTCCGCACACGATCCGCGTCGTGGGCGAGGACTGGGCAGGTAGAGCACACGAGCTGAGGGATGCTCTGCAGCGCTGCGCGATCCCGCACGCGTTCTACTTGAGCGGGTCGACGGAGGGGCGCAGCGTACTTGCCAAGGCGGGCCCGGGGGCGAAGCTGCCCCTCATGATCCTTCCCGACGGTCAGGTCCTGAGCGACCCAACGAATAGGGAGATCGCCTACGCTACGGGTTCATCGATCGACCCTGAGCGGGACGAATTCGACGTGGTCATCGTCGGTGCCGGACCGGCTGGCCTTTCGGCAGCGGTCTATGGCGCGTCCGAAGGCCTGGACACCCTGGTGGTAGACGAGGGTGGGATCGGCGGACAGGCAACCTCGAGTTCGCTGATCCGCAACTACCTGGGATTCCCGCGCGGCATCAGCGGGAGTCGGCTCGCGCAGCAGTGCTACCAGCAGGCCTGGGTTTTCGGGGCGAACTTCGCCTTCATGCATGCGGTGACCGGGCTCAGTCGCCTCGGGGACCGCCTGCTGGTGACCCTCTCCGACGACCGGCGCGTAAGCGCCCGAGCGGTGATCCTGGCTACGGGCGCCGCCTACCGCCGCTTGGGCGTCCCGGCACTCGAAGCCCTGAGCGGCGCCGGGGTTTTCTACACCAGCCCGGCGACGGAGGCCCACGCGATGGCCGGCAAGGACGCTTACATCGTCGGCGGCGCCAACTCAGCGGGGCAAGCAGCGTTGCACCTGGCGGACTATGCGCGCCGGGTCACGCTCCTGGTACGTGCCGAGTCCCTCGGCGCCGGGATGTCGCACTATCTGGTGCACGAATTGGAGGGGACGCCGAACGTGGAGGTCCGCGTGGACACGGAACCGGTCGGTGGTGGAGGTGACGGGCGACTCCAATACCTGGAACTCCGCAAGTGCGCGACCGGAGAGCACGAGACGGTCGCCGCCGATGGGCTCTTCGTGCTGATTGGGGCCCGCCCGCGGACCGATTGGTTGCCCGAAGAGATAGCCAGGGACCGGCAGGGGTTCCTGCTCACGGGCGCCGATCTCGCAGACGATCACCGATGGCCGCTCGAACGCCGGCCATCGCTGCTTGAAACGAGCATGCCGGGCATCTTTGCATCGGGCGATGTGCGGCATGGTTCTGTCAAGCGTGTGGCCTCCGCGGTCGGAGAGGGGTCGATCGCGATCCAGCTCGTCCACAGTCTCTTCGCAGCTGACCGGCTCGAAGCCGGCCGGCCAACGATGGAGGAAGTGCCGCCGCTCCAGTAGCGGAGGGCGACGCCTTTCTCGCAACGACGCACGGATAGCCGAGCGAGTAATGCTCCCTGCCTGGCCTTCCGCTTCTCGCGCAA
>DATFON010000164.1:0-19905 GCA_035265465.1 Solirubrobacterales bacterium
GCCACGGAGTCGCAGAACGCCTTGCCCAGCTTGTACTGGCGGAGCTTCATCTCCATGCCCAGCAGCCTGGAGATCACCTCGCCCAACCCACCGCGCCGCGCCCGTCGCGCGTCCAGGCGCTCGCGAAGGCGTGCATAGCCGGGATCCGCGGTGGCCGCAGCGGCGTCCATGACGTGCTCGGCATGGCCCTCGATGACCGACATCGCCGCCTGGAGGCGGTCGAGCACGCGAGCCTGATCGGGTCCGGCCAGCATTCGGGCCAGATCTCCCTGAAGCAGCGACCTGATCGTGCGCCGGGGATCGGTGCGAAAGAGCCGCTTGGCGAGCCCCTGTAGCGACGCCCGGTCGATCTGGTCCGAGGCGCCCTGGATGAGCTGTTCGAGCAGGTCCGCCAGATGGGGCCGTAGCCACGGAACCGACGTGAACTGAACGGCGTGGGTGGTCTCGTGGATTGCGATCCATCGCAGGAAGAGGTCGCGCGTCTCGCCGAGCTGGGCATGGGTGCTCGCCAGATTCGGCGCCACGAACAGAAGTCGCGGCTCCCGGTCGGAGTCGACCAGCGCCACGTCGTACTGACCCAGCACCTTGCGGGCTCCGTAACCCACCGCCACCCCCGCCTCCGCGCCCGCCGCGGCCCCGGCGAGCGACCGTGCGATTGCGCCGAGCGGGCCAGGCCCCTTCATGCCGCTCGCCACGCGCGCCTCGAATGCGTGGGACAGCTCACGCAGGGTTCCCAGCCCTACCCGAGCCCACTCCGCGCGGTCGATTACCTCGGGCCGGGGCAGTGGCCGGCCGGGAGTGAGCCGCGTGTAGTCGAGGACGAGCGCGCCGGCGTCCGCGCAGGCGGATTCGACGGCCGCCGGGGAGAAGTAGCCGGGCTCCCCGCCGCCCCCGGCGACACCCACCGCGACACGCTGCGCAAGGCTCCAATCGACGAAGCGATCCACGCTCACCCGCCCGTGTCCGGTGGCTGCTCGGCTGACTCTTGCGCCTCCAGAACGGTTGCGAGCATCTCACCGTCCAGTGCTGCCGCGACGTGGTAGCGGGCGTCCAGGTCGAGGCTCACGTCCAGCCCCGAGCCCGCGAAGGCGACCTCGCCGCCCGCCTCCCTGGCGATCAGCTGACCCGCCGCGGCATCGACCGAGCGCGAGGCCCTGCCGGTGAGCATGGCATCGAACCGCCCGCCCCCCACGTAGCAAAGAGACAGGGCGATCGAGCCCACCGAGCGCATCCGATACGCCTTCCCGCGGAGGGCGTCCAGAACCGGGATCAGCCGCTCGGGCTTGGCGCCCTCGATCCCCACGACCTCCAGGCCGAAACCCGGGCCCTCTGCCCGAAGTGGCTCCTCGTCGAGGCTCGCGCCCTCGCCGCGGCGCGCGAAGAACTCCTCCGAGGATCCGAAGTCGTATACGTAGCCGACCTCCACGTCGGTCATCTTCGGCCCGGACGCCACCGCGATGCTCAGCGAGAACGTGGGCAGCATGCGCCGGGCGTTGAGCGAGCCGTCCAGTGGATCGATGATCACGGCTGCGCCGGAATCCGGGTCGCCGAACGAGATCTGGCCACGCTCCTCGGAGATCGCGGTGAACTCGTATCCGTCCGAGTGGAGGCGCTCCAGCTCGGCGAACACGATGTCCTCGCTGCGGCGGTCGATCGTGAGCGTGCGATCCCCGCCCTCCCCGAAACCGTCGTAGACGGTCCTGGCGGCGATTCCGCGCTGCTCGGAGAACAGTGCCCGCTGCGCGCTTACCATTCGCCGGCACGCGGCGAGCCAATCCGCACCGATCACATCACCCGCACGTGAAGCGCTCGGGGCCGCTTCCGGGGTCTGCCTGCGGGCCACGGCACCATGCTAGACGTACCACTACCGTTAGCTCGGTGGAGGGAGACAGCGCACCGGAACTCAGGCCCGTGCTCACGCCGGGGCAAACGCGGGTGGTTGGCCACCGCGCGGGGCCGCTCCTGGTCTCGGGTCCCGCGGGATCTGGGCGCAGCGAGGCGCTCGTCCGCCGGCTGGAGAGCCTCACCGCCGACGGCACGGCGCCCCAGCGCGTCCTGACGCTTACCCGCTCCCGTGCGGGGGCGACCCGCCTGCGGGCCCGCGCGGGAGCTCTCGTGGAGCCGCCGTACGAGGAGCTTTGGATCGCCACCTACGAGTCGGTCGCCGAGCGGCTGCTGAGCGAGTACGCGCTCGAGGCCGGGCTGGACCCGTTCTTCGCGACCGTCCGGATGGCGGATCGCCTGGCGCTCCTGCTGGACCACCTCGAGGAGCTGTCCCTTCGCCGACACGAGATCCGCGGCAACCCCGCGGGCCTCCTGGCCCGGCTGCTGCGGCGGATCGACGCTCTGAAGGCCGAGGGGATCAGGCCGGGCAGGCTTCGCGACTGGGCCGAGGAGCGGGAGCGCGAGGCGCCCGGCACCGACGAGCGGGAGCGAGCCAGGCGCGAGGGGGAGTTCGCCGACCTCTACGCGAGCCACGATCGGATCCTGCGCGAGAATGGGAGCCTCGACGGCGGCGACCTGGTGATCGAGCTCGAGCGACTTCTTCGCGAGCGACCCGATGTGCGCAGCGAGCTGGCGACGCGCTTTCGCTTCGTCATGGTCGACGAGCTCGAGGACGCCGGCGCGGCGCACCGCGCCCTCGTGGACGCGCTGGCCGACCACGACAACCTCGTCTGTGCGTGCGACAGCGCGCAATCGATCCGCCGGCCCCCGGCCGCGGCGGTCGATCCGGGACCGTCGTTCATGGAGCGCTATCCGCAGGCCGAGCACGTCGTCCTGGAGCGGCCGCTTCGCTTCGGCGCCGACGTCGAGCGCGCGGCGCGCGCAGTCGCCGCGCTGGCCGGCCATGGCGATACTGAGGCGAGCGGCGAAGCCGGGAGCACCGAGTCCTGGGTTCGCTTCTGGCGCTGTACGAGCGAGCGCGCCGAGGCGCAGGCGGCGGCCCGTGAGATAGAGCACCTGCTCGCCGCGGGCGAGGTCCGGCCGGAGGGGGTGTGCGTGATCGTGGGATCGGGCTGGCGCGAGGCGCGTCTGGTCGCAGCGGCCCTTGAGGAGCGCACGGTCCCGTTTCGCTTCGCCGGAGACGCGGCGCTCTTCCAACGCCCGGAGGTCCGAGACGTGCTCGCCTGGCTGCGCATGCTGGCCGACCCGACCGATTCCGCCGCCGTGGTGCGAGCGCTGACGCGGCCACCGGTCGAGCTGCGATCGATCGACCTCGCACGCTGCACCGCAATCGCGCGCCGGCGCAAGCTCGACATGATCTCGGCGCTTGACGCTGCGCTCGAGAGCCCCCAGCTTCCACCCGAGGCGCGCGACCGGATCAAGGCCTTCCTGAAGCTTCAGCGCTCCGCGGCGGCCGCCATGGAGGAGATGCGGGCGGACGTCTTCGTGCGACGACTGATCGAGCGCATCGGGTTGCGGCGGCACCGGCTGTTCGTCGCCACGCCGGAGGCGGCGGAGCGCCTGCAGAGCCTCTCGCGCCTGTCCGAGCTGGCCGCCGCCTGGACGCGGCGCGAGCCCCGCGGGTCGGTCCGCGACTTCGTGAGGCACCTGACCGCGGTCGCCGACGCCGGCGAGCTCGACCCGGACGACACGGCCACCGCACCCGGCGGGACGGTCGTCCTCGCCGAGCCCGAGCAGGTCAAGGGCCTGGAGTTCGAGCACGTCTACCTGCTGGGGCTGCACCGGGGCGCCATCGCGACGCGGGACTCCGCGGCCGGATGGCTGCCCCGGAGCCTCCTGGGCGGCCAGGTCGTGTCCGCCGACTCCGACGACGCGACACGCGCGGCCCGGGCGCGCCTCGCCTACCTGTCGATGACGCGCGCCAGGCAGGGGCTCGTCATGTCGTGGCCGGAGCAAAGCGCCGGCGGCCAGGTCGCGCCCTCGCCGTTCTACGAGGCGGCGCGGGATTCGCTGGAAGCCGACGAGGAGAGCCACGAGGAGGAGCTCTTCGGCCCCGCGGAGGGCCTTCACTCGACCTACAGGATGCTGCGCGACGAGGTCCTCGAGGCCTCGTGGCGCGCCGGTTCCGCGCTCTCGGAGATGAGGCTGGACACGGCCGAGGACGTCACGCAGGCTGTGGCCCGCTACCTGGAGCTGATCAAGCTCGCTGCACTCGTGCAGCGGCCTGGTGCGGAGCCCGCCGCTGAGGCGATCTCGGCTCTCAACGAGCTCCTGGGCCGCGCCGCCTCGCAGGAACAGCGCGCCGCCCTTGAGGCCTCGGCGCTCGATGAGTACGTGGTCGCGGAGGAACGTGACGTCGCCGCCCGGCGGGAGCTGGTCGCCGCCCGACGGGAGCCCTCGCTCGAGCAGTTCATCCCCCGGCGGGGCGAGGGTCTTGCGCTGTCGGCCTCCGACATCGACCTGTACCGGACCTGCCCGCTCAAGTACAAGTTCGCCCGGGTCTTCGCGATCCCCAGGGAGCCGACGATCAACCAGCGGTTCGGGATCCTCATCCACCAGGTGCTCGAGCGCTTCCACACCGAGGCGATGAAGGCGGATGCCCTGGGCCCGGCCGGTGCTTCGGCCGGGTACGGCTCGGGTGCACCCGGAAGCCTCGACCGCCTGCTGTTCCTGTTCGAGGGGGGCTGGCGCCGCACCGGCTTTGGCTCCTCTGACGACGAGCTTCAGTACCGGGACCGGGCGGTGGCCGCCCTCGCGCGCTACCACGAGCGCCACAGAACCGCCTCCTCAAGGCCCGTCTGGCTGGAGCGCGGATTCTCGTTCGCGATCGGCGACCACCAGCTCCGCGGCCGGGTGGACCGCGTCGACCAGAGAGCCGACGGCGGCTACGAGCTCATCGACTACAAGACCGGCGAGCAGCGCACCGGCCAGGGCGAGGACGTGCAGCTCGCTCTCTATCGCCTCGCCGCCCGATCGGCATGGCAGATCGAGGCGGACACGGGCAGCTACTGGTACGTGCTGGAGGACGAGCGCGTCGAGATGCCGGCAGCGCCCGACGACGCCGAGCGCGTCGAGCGAACCGTGCTCGAGGTCGGCGGAGGAATCGAGGGCCAGGACTTCGAGCCCCGCCCGTCGTACGAGATCTGCTCCTGGTGCGACTACCGCCTGATCTGCCCGGCCAGCGAGGCCTAGTTCTTGTCCTTGCCTCGCTGGCGTAGGAACTGCTGGAACTCCTGCGCGATGTCGTCGGCCGACGGCATGTTCTGGCTGACCTCGTAGTCCTCTTCCTGCGAGGCCTCGAGGTTGCTCACGAGCTCCTCGATCTCGGGATTGGCCGAGACCGCCTGATCGACCTGCTCCGTGAAGCGCTCGGAGGCATCCTCGAGCTCGGAGGCCTCGACGGCGATCCCCGTCAGACCCTCCAGCCTTCGTAGGAGGGCGAGCGCGGCCTTGGGGTTGGGCACCGCGGCCACGTAGTGGGGGACCGCGGCCCACAGGCTCGCCGAGGTCATCCCGTGGCGCCGGCAGGCGTCATGGACGACGCCGACGATGCCGGTCGGCCCCTCGTAGCTCGAGCGGCTCATCCCCAGCTGCTCGACGAGCTCCGGATCCGACGCCAGCCCGGTGATCGGCACCGGCCGAGTATGCGCGACGTCCGCCATGAGGGCGCCCAGCGAGACGATCAGCTCGACGCCGAGCCGGTTTGCGACGCTGACGATGGAATCGGCGAAGGTGCGCCAGCGGATGTTCGGCTCCACGCCGCTCAGCAGGACGAGATCGCGCTCCGCGGTGGGGACCCGGACCGAAAGCAGCGTGTTCGCCGGCCAGTCGATCTCGCGGGTCTGGCCCTCCACCAAGCGGATCGTCGGCCGGTTGACCTGGAAGTCGTAGAACTCCTCCGGGTCGATTCTGGCCAGGACCTCGGAATCGAGCGAGGCGGCGACGGCCTCCAGGGCGGTCGTGGCGGCGCTCGCAGCGTCGTTCCAGCCGGCGAAGGCGCACACGAGAGCGGGCGAGCGAAGCTCGGGCGGGTCACCTTCCCACAGGACCGGATCCACGCCCGCGAGCCTATTGCCTCGAAACCAGCTCCGCCCCGGTCCCGACGGGCGCCGGAGCTGGTTTCTCACCCATTCGCCAGCCGGGCTCACTCACCCGGGGCCACTGCGCGGGTAAGCGTCCGGCCCCGGGGTCACCATCGAAGCATGGAAGCGGCGGTCGCCCCATCGGCGGAACAGACGAGCGCCACGGCGATCGCCGACCTGCACCCGGGTCGCCGGTTCGAGGGACGGTTCGGCTGCCTGCGGAAGGACCGGCTGACCGCCCGCAACGGCGGCTCGTACCTGTCTGTCGAGCTCCGCGACCGCACGGGCAAGCTTCCGGCGCGGGTGTTTCGCGAGGCCGATCGGATCGGGCTCCGGTTCGAGAGCGGCGACGCGGTACGCGTACGCGGGCGAATCGAGCGGTTCCGGGGCGAGATGGTCGCGGAGCTCGACGACGTCGAGCGCCTGGAGCCCGGTTCCTTCGACCCGGCCGAATTCCTGCCGGCCGCCTACCGCTCCGCGGAGGAGCTGGAGGGCTTCCTGGAGCATCTATCCCGCGAGATCCACGACCCCTCGCTGCGGGGGGTCGTCGAGCGGCTCCTGCTGGGCGGGCCGGTCGCGGCGGACTTCCGGCGCGCTCCATGTACTCGGGCCGGCCATCACGCCTACCTCGGCGGGCTCCTCGAGCACACCGTCTCCGTCGGAACCCTGGTCGGCGAGCTGTGCCAGCTCCACCCGCGGCTGGACTCCGACCTGCTGATGGCCGCTGCGCTTCTGCACGACGTCGGCAAGGCGCGCGAGTTCACCTACGGGGCGCGCTTCGAGCTGAGCGACGAGGGCCGCATGCTCGGCCACCTGGCGATCGGAGCGCAGCTCATCGCGGACGCGGCTGGCGACCTTCCGGCCGAGCGCTGCCTCCCGCTGCTGAACTGCGTGCTCTCCCACCACGGCCCGGATGCCGGCCCGGGGCGGGTGGGCGGCGGCCGATCAGGCGGCGGGTTCAACTCGGCGGAGGCCCTGGCCCTTTACCGGCTGAACGCCCTGGACGCGTCCGTCAAGGGCGCCCTGGAGCACGGGCTGTAGGCCGCTCCGGCGGTTGGGGCGGCTTCAGCGCCCGGCGCACGAGTTGCACGGCGATCACCAGCGCCAGCGCGGCGAACATGAGCTCGAGGGCGCGGCCCGACACCGCATTGGAGATCGCCACGCCACCCGCGACGCCGAGCGCAGCAATGGCCCCCATGATGAGCCCGTCGCGCAACCTGACGTTTCCGTACCCGTATTGCCGGTAGGCGCCGAGCGCGGCGACGAAGACGATCGCCAGGAGCGATGTCGCCTCGGCCTGCACCTGCGTCTTGTCGAGGAAGACGACGAGGGCGGGGACGAAGAGAATGCCGCCCCCCACGCCGACGAGCCCCCCGAGCATGCCGCCCAGGAACCCCAGCGCGCCCGCGGCCACGTACTCCATCTAGAAGATCAGCTCCGCGGCCGTCGCGATCAGGAGGACCGCGAAGAGCACCGCGACCAGGCGCTCCGAGATTCGCTGCTGAATGGCCGCGCCCGCCACGACTCCCGCCAGCGCCGGAACGCCGACGAGCGCCGCGTTCGCGGGGTCGACGTTGCCGTAGAGGGCCTGCCCGACCGTGCCGTAGACGCCGATGATCACGATCGCGGCCAGGCTGGTGCCGGTCGCCTCGCGCTCTCCGTAGGCGAGCCAGAAGATCAGGAGCGGGACGATGATCGTTCCCCCGCCGACCCCGAACAGGCCGCTGAACACCCCGCCCACGGTGCCGATCGCCAGGAGCTTCAGGAATCGGTCCCGCGTCACGGGCGGCGATACTAGTGGCGATGAGGCCGGCGACAGCCAGTGGCGAGTGACCGACGCGTCGAGCGTCACACCCGATGTCGCGGAGCTGATCGAGCCCCTGCGAGCCGACCCCGGGGCATCGGCGCTGCTGTGCGACATCGACGGGACGCTTGCCCCGATCGTGCCCGACCCCGAGGACGCGGCCGTGCCCGAGGAAACGCGGGAGGTTCTGCGACAGCTGGTCGGCCGCTACGCGCTCGTCGCCTGCGTCACCGGCCGGCGAGCGTTGGAGGCTCGCTGGATCGTCGGGGTCGAGGAGCTCGTCTACTCCGGCAACCATGGGCTCGAGCTGCTGCGACCGAGGGCAACCGATCCGGAGCTCGATCCCGCGATCGCCGACGACGCCCGTCGCGCTCGCGACTTCGTCCTCGACCTCGATGCGGCGGACGTGAGCGCCGCCGGGCTTCGGCTCGAGAGCAAGGGCCCCATTCAGGCGATTCACTGGCGCGGCGCGGAGGACGAGGCCGCGGCCAAGCGCCAGGCCGAGCTGATCGCGGGCACGGCAAGGACCGCAGGCCTCGTCCCCCACTGGGGCCGCAAGGTGCTGGAGGTCAGGCCCGTCGCCGACATCGACAAGGGCACGGCGGTCGAGCGCCTCCTGAGCGAGCACGCGGTGCAGCTCGCCCTGTTCGGCGGCGACGACCGCGGCGACCTCGACGCCTTCGCCCTCCTCGAACGGCTTGCCGATTCGGGGCGCCTGCGGGCCGCCGCATGCGTGGGGGTCGCGTCCGAGGAGGCCCCACCGGAGCTGGCCGAGCGCGCGGACGCGGTCGTCGACGGGCCGGACGGGTTCCTCGACGTGCTGAGGGCGCTGGCCGGACCGGCGGAAACGGCATCCGGCGACTGATGCTGTTCGTCGATCTACTGCGCCTGACCGTCCTGCTGATCGGCGGCACCGCGTCGGTGCTGGGCCTGCTGACGGTCGTAGCCGCTAACCAGGACGCCGACTACGCGACCGTCTACCTCGCGGGCGGCTGGTGGGTCGTCGCGGTCGTCGCCGGAATAATTCTTGGAAGCTCGCCCCGTGCCACCCAGGCGATGGGGCGCGCCCTCGCGGGAGCTCGGACGTCGACGTCGTTGCCGATCGAGAGTGCGGGTCGCATCGCGTTTCAGCGGCTGTGGCCGATCGGCGCGTTCGCCATCGTCGCCGGTGGGCTGGCGTGGATCTGGCCGCAGGTCACGGGGGTGGGCGCGGGGTTCGCGATCCTCAACGCCCTGGCGTGGCGCGCTCGCGAGCGGGCCGTGACGGCGATCGAGGAGCGCGATGGCGTGCGCTTCTACGTGGAGCCCAGCTCCGCCTTTTCGCCGGTGCAGCTCGTCAGGACGCCCGGGCTGGGACGCGACCGGATTCCAGCCGGGCATCCTCCCCCTCCCCCTCCCGCAGCCCGCTGAACGCCACGCGCGCTCCGAGGGCCGCGGCGAGACCCGCGGCGCCGGTCAGGACGAGGGCGGCGCGCGGGTCGATCGACTGGCTCAGCCAGCCGGCGAGCGGCCCACCGATGGGCGTCGAGCCCAGGAAGACGATTGAGTACAGGGCCATCACGCGGCCACGCATCGGCGGATCGGCCGCAAGTTGAAGCGACGAGTTGACGCCGGCCGCGAAGGTCACGCTCGCGGCGCCCAGCGGGATCAGGGCGGCGATCTCGAGCGGCACCGACGGGGCGGCGGCGGCGAGCAGGGCGACCGCGCCGAACCCGAATGCGGCGGCGATCAGAAGCCGCGGTCCGACGCGCTCGCGGGCACCGGCGACCAGGGCACCGACCACCGAGCCCGCGCCCATCGCCACCGCCAGCGCGGTGTACGTCGCGGCCCCGCCGTCGAAGCTGAATCGGGCCAGTAGCGGCAGGATGACCTGGAAGTTGTAACCCAGGGTCCCGACCACGGCCATCATCGCCAGGGGGATGGCCAGCGCGGGAGTGCGAGCGACGTATCTGAAGCCCGCCCGCACCGCGCCACGACCGCGCGTGGCCACCGGCGCCGGCCGCAGCTCGGCGGGATCCATCCCCCGCAGGGCGACGATCATCGCCCCGAACGAGAGCGCGTTCAGGAGGAAGCAGGGGCCGACGCCGAGCGTCGCGATCAGGACGCCCGCGCCAGCGGGCCCGAGGATGCGCGCGGAGTGAATCAGGGCGTTATTCAGGCTGACCGCGTTGACCACACGCTCATGGCCGACCATCTCCATCGCGAAGCTCTGGCGGGTGGGGTTGTCCACCGCGTTGACCGTGCCCCGCACAAAGACGAGCACCCAGATCAGCCACGGCGTGACGGCGCCGCCCTCGGTGGCGGCCCACAGCGCCAGCGCCGGAAGCGCCATCAGCGTCTGGGTCACGATGAGCAGCCCGCGCTTGGGGAAGCGATCGGCGAGCAGGCCGCCGAAGGCCCCGAACAACAGGAACGGCAGGAACTGCAGCGCCGACGTGATCCCGACCGCGACGCCGCTCCCGGTCAGCGAGAGGATCAGCCACATCTCGGCGACGATCTGCATCCAGTTGCCGGTCAGGGACACGAGCTGGCCGGCGAAGTAGCGCCGGTAGTTCGGAACGGATAGGGATGTGAAGGATCGGCGCAGGGCGGCGCTCACCGGCGCTCGCCCTCCAGAAGGTCCTCGAGGATCTCGGCAGCGCGGTCGAGCGTCGCCAGATCCTCGTCGTCGAGCCGGCGAATACGGCGCGCGAGGTAGGCGTTCTTTCTGGTTCGGAGCTTGTTCATGAGATCGCGACCCTCGGCGGTGATGCTCACCGTGAACGAGCGGCCGTCGGTGGGATCGGCCACGCGCTCCACCAGTCCGGCGTCCTCCAAACGAGCCACGATCCTGGTGGCCGTGGGTCGCTGGACGCGCTCGATGCTCGCGAGCTCACTGGGCGTGAGCGGGCCATGCCGTTCGACGGTCGCGAGGGCGGCCGTCTGAGACGGCCCAAGCTCGGTGCCCGCCTGCTGGCGCAGCCGGCGTGCGGTCCTCGTGATCACGAGGCGAAGTCGCGCGGCCAGTCCGCTCAAGTCACGCTCCGCCGAGCGCCCTCGTGATGAAATGCTTACCATCACTAATTATCTTAGCGAAGCAGTTTCGCCCGCCGTGCTATGCGCGCGGATCCGAGCCGAGGCCCGGCGGCCTGGCGACGCCCACGAATCGGGCAAAGTAGGGCAGCGTTCACGGTGGCGCGAGCGGTTTCGTTTCATTCCCCGCGGCACGTGTGCGCATTTCCCGGCCACATCGGGGGTGATCGACCTTCCGCTCGCTATTTGCACGGAAACTCGAAGACCTCGCGCTGCCCTGCTTGCCCGAGCCCCTCCGACTCAGGCAGACCGAGCCGGCTTCGCCCGCTTTCGCAGGCGTGCGAATTCCCGCCACGGACGGGTGTTGGCGACCTGGTCGGCCGTGAGCCATGCTCGGCGGGCCGTCGCCAGGCCGTAGACGATGTTGCCCAGGGTGTCGGTGCCGTGGGCGTCGGTGTTGACGCAGATCATCACGCCGGCCTCCGCCGCCAGCCGCGCGTGGCGCTCGGACAGGTCGCGCCGGTTGGGGTTGCCGTTGATCTCCAGCATCGTCCCCGTGCGCGCGGCCGCCTCGGCGACCTTCTCCACGTCGACGTCATAGGGATCGCGGCGGTTGATGAGCCGGCCGGTGAGGTGGCCGATGCAGTCGACCATCGGGTCCTCGATCGCCGTCACGATTCGTTCGGTCATCGCCCGCGCTGAGATCTTGAACGAGGTGTGCACGCTCGCGATCACCCAGTCGAGCTCGGCCAGTAGCTCCTCGTCGTAGTCGAGGGAGCCGTTGGGCATCACGTTCACCTCCGAGCCGGCGAGCACGCGAAAGCCGCGCATCGCCGAGTTCAGCTCGCGGACCTCCTCGATCCGTTGGGCCAGGCGCTCCGGCGTCACGTGGTTCCCGAATCCGTGGCTGGCGGAGTGGTCCGTGACCGCCAGGTAGGCGTAGCCACGGGCCTTTGCCGCCTCGGCCATCTCCTCCAGTGAGTTGCGCCCGTCGGAGATCGTCGTGTGGCAATGCAGGTCGCCGCGGATGTCGTCCAGCGTGACCAGCTGGGGAAGCGTGCCCTCGGCGGCGGCCCTGATCTCCCCGTTCGCCTCGCGCAGCTCGGGCTCGATGTAGGCCAGGCCGAGCCGCCCGTACACCTCCTCCTCCGTGGCGTAGCGGTCGACCTCCCCAGATTCCGAATCGGCGATCCCGTGCTCCGACACCGAGAGGCCCATGGCGACGGCCCGCTCGCGAAGCTCGACGTTGTGCTCAGCGGATCCCGTGAAGTGCTGGAGCAGATTGCCGTACGCGTCGGGAGCGACGATTCGCAGGTCGACGGCGACGCCGTTGTGGGTGGTGATCCGGGCGCCGCTGTCGCGGGCCGATCCGGTCGCGGCGGCGAGTGGATGGTCAAGAAGCGCCTGCGCGAGGTCAACGGGCTCGCTGGCCGTGGCGATCAGGTCGATGTCATGACAGGTCTCCGCGCCGCGCCGGGCGGACCCCGCGACCTCGACCGCGTCGCTCGCCGGGTTGTCGCGCAGGTCGGCCGCGATCCGCTGGGCCACCGGCAGGACCTCGGAGAGGAGCAGGCGCTCGGTGGGCCCATGATCGACGAGCTTGCCCAGCGAGGTGAGGACGTTCTCCTCGACCTTTGGGCCAAGGCCCTTGAGGCTCCGGATGCGCTCCCCCTCGGCCGCCGCGCGCAGGTCGTCGAGGTTCGCGACGTCGAGCTCATCGTACAGCCGGCGGGCCGTCTTGGCGCCGACGCCGGGGACCCGGGTGACCTCGACCAGGGACACGGGGAACTTTCGCTTGAGCTTCGCGGCCGACGGGATCTCGCCCGTGTCCAGGAGGCTCACGATCTTCCCCTCGAGCGTCTTGCCGACGCCGGGCAGCTCCGTCGCTCTGCCTGCCCGGGCGAGCTCCGCGACCGAGACGGGGCTCTGACGGATGACGCGCGCCGCCTCGCGGTAGGCGAGCACCCGATACCGAATCGCCCCGTCGAGCTCGTACAGCGTCGCGAGCTCGCTCAGCGCGTCGGCGATCTCGGCGTTTCGCATGACTCAAACCTATTCGTCGCCGAGAGGCGGCCGATCCGGACAGGTAGGCGCCGAATAGCATCGGGGGGTGCCGGAGAACGCACGCGTCTGGCTCGTCATCCCCACCTACAACGAATCGGCGAACGTCGAGGCGATCGTCGAAGCGGCCCTCGAGTCGCTGCCGGCCTCGCGGCGCTTGCTGATCGTGGACGACGCCTCGCCCGACGGCACGGGCCGGATCGCCGATCGGCTCGCCGAGGAGCACGAGGACGTGGCCGTGATGCACCGGTCACGCAAGGAGGGCTTGGGCCCGGCGTACGTGGCGGGATTCGGCGAGGCCCTCGCTCAGGGCGCGGAGCTCATCGCGCAGATGGACGCCGACTTCTCACACGATCCGAAGGATCTGCCGCGGCTGCTCGACGCTGCCGAAAGCGCGGATCTCGTGCTCGGCTCGCGCTACGTCGACGGGGGAGGGGTCACGGACTGGGGGCCCACACGGAGGGCGGTCAGCCGCTGGGGCAGCGCGTACGCGCGAGCGGCGCTCGGGATCGGCGTCCACGACCTGACGGGGGGCTTCAAGGTCTTTCGCCGGGCGGTGCTGGAGGCCATCGAACTGGAGTCATTGGCCTCCCTGGGCTACGCCTTCCAGGTGGAGACGAGCTTTCGCGCCATCAAGGCCGGCTTCCGGGTGGTCGAGGTCCCGATCGTCTTCCGGGAGCGCCGCGTGGGGGCCTCGAAGATGACGGGCGGGATCGTGCTGGAGGCCGCTTGGCGCGTCCCGGCGATGCGACTAAGAGGCCGTTGACCTTCGCGGTCTCGATCGCGATCGGCATATGCTTCCGCGGTCAGACCGGCGGCCGATCGCCGGTGTGACGGGCACTATATTTTGTATAGTAATGGGCGGGCGGCAACACCGCTCACGCGTGTAGATGAACGACGAGCGATCAGGAGAGAGAAAGTGACTGGGAAGCTTCCCGACGTGACCGATGGAACGTTCCAGTCCGAGGTGCTCGACGCCGAGCAGCCGGTGCTGGTCGACTTCTGGGCGCCATGGTGCGGCCCCTGCCGCGTAGTTCACCCGATCCTCGAGGAGATGGCCGCCGAGCGCGATGACCTGCGCATCGTCAGCCTCAACACCGACGAGAATCAGCAGACGGCCGCCAAGTACGAGGTCCTCTCGATCCCGACGCTGATCCTATTCAAGGACGGCGCCGAGGCCAAGCGCGTCATCGGCGCGATGCCGAAGCGGCGCCTGGAATCAGAGCTCGAGCCAGCGCTGGCCTAGCTAGAGCTACCTCGGTCCCTCACCGCCGGACGCGGTAGTGCAGGTGGGTGACACCGTCCCCCTCGAGGACCCGGGTGCGCTCTAGCTCGATGTGCTCGGGACCGCGCTCGTCGAAGAGGCGGCGCCCTTGGCCGAGAAGCACCGGGATGACATGGATCTCGAGCTCGTCGAGGACGCCGGCAGCGAGTGCGAGCTGGGCGGTTCCGACGCCGTGGACCAGCACGTCCTTCTCGCCGGCGGCCTGCTTCGCCTGGCGCATCGCGCTCTCGACGTCGCTCACGTAGGTAACCAGCGGCCACTGCCTCGTCCCGCTGTCGGGCTCCTGGCGGGTGAGGACGAAGATCGGCACGCCGTCGTGGTGGTCGCCCTCCCATCCACCCGCTGGCTCGAAGGTCCCCCGGCCTGCGACGACCGCCCCGGTGGCCATCAGCTCGTCCCAGACCTCGCCGTTGACGCCCCCCGGACGGCCGACGCCCTTGTGGTCGGCGTCGGTACCCGCCAAGGCCCACTCGTGCAGGCGGTGCCCGCCGTCGCCGAGCCCGTTGCCAGGTCCTTCGTTTGGCCCGGCGACGAATCCGTCAAGGGACATGGACATGTAGAGAACGGTTGCGGACACGTGTCTCCTTTCCTGGCCTGTGGCTTAAGTCCACACGCCTTCGCCTACTAGGACCGGTACACGCACCGAGAATCATCGGCACTGCTGTTGCTCAGCGCGAAAGGGCAGATCGGCGAGTGAGTTGACCACGACGTCGGCCATGTCGAGCGCGTCCGGTGCCGGGGGGAAGTCCGGACGAGGGACCACGACCACCGTCATCCCCGCGGCCTTGGCGGAGCGGATTCCGTTTGTGGCGTCCTCGATGGCGGCGCAGGTCGCGGGCAGCGCGTCGAGCCGTCGCGCTGCCTCGAGGTAGACGTCCGGCGCCGGTTTGCCGCGACCCACCTCCTCGGATGAGACGGTGACCCGGAAGCTCGATGCAAGCCCGGTCAGCTCCAGAACGAGGTCGATGAGCGGCCGGTTCGACGACGAGGCGAGCCCCAGAGGCCAGTGCTGGGCGAGGGCGCGCACCGTTTCGACGGCGTGGGGGAGGAGCGGAACGCCCTGTTCGTAGCGCTCACGCAGTCGCTCGACCACGAGCGCGGAGATGTCGGCCGGCTCCATCGGCATGCCGAGCGCGTCGTGCATGTAGCGAGACCACTCCTGCGAGCTCATGCCCATCATCTCCTGCTGGGCGCGGTCGTGCCAGCGACCGCCTGACTCCCGCGTGACCTGCTCGCGCACCGAGCCCCAGACGGTCTCGGAGTCGATCAGCACCCCGTCCAGGTCGAAGATGACGGCGCTCAGCGAGATGCCGCGCCTCGCCTATCCGGCCCGCTCGAGACCGATGCGAAGGACTCGACCCTCGATCTCGGTGGAAGCTCCGGCCACCTCTCCGTCGTAGCTGAGGGTGGTCGCAAGCGTCTCACCCGCGACATACCGCTCGTGCTCGCGCGCCGCGTCCAGCAGGTCCGCGTCCCCGCCCAGCACGAGCTCGATCCGGTCCGTCACGTCCAGGCCGGCGTCGCGGCGTGCGTTTTGCACCGCGTGCACGATCTCGCGCGCCAGCCCCTCGCGACGGAGCTCGTCATCCAGCTCCAGCGACAGGGCCACGGCGCGGCCCGCCTCGGCCTCCACCCGGTAGCCGTCGAGCGGCCGCATGACGAGGCTCACGTCCTCCGGTTGAAGCTCGTGTTCCTGACCATCGACGTTGATGCCGATCTTGCGATTGCCGGCGATCGCGTCGGCGACCGAGGCCGGGTCCAGAGCCTCGACGGCCGCCGCGGCCTGGGGCATCAACTTGCCGAAACGGGGACCCAATGAGCGGTAGTTGGGCTTCACGTCGTAATGGACGAGCTCCGCCTCCTCTGACACGAACTCGAGCTCCTTGACGTTCAGCTCGTTCTCCACCAGGCTCTCGAGCCGCTCGATTGCCTCGCGCTCGGCGCCGCGAGCGACGATCACCGCCCTGCGCAGCGGCTGGCGGACTTTCACCTTTGCGTGCGCCCTGGCAGCGCGCCCCAGTTCGACGGCCCGAAGTGCCGCTTCGACCGCGGCCTCCAGCTCGTGATCGACCTGCGAGGCGTCCGGCTCCGGGAAGTCGGCGAGATGGACCGAGTCCGGGCCCTCGCCGTAACGCTCGTCCTCCCCGGCGACCAGGTTCGTGTAGATCTCGTCGGCGAGGAACGGCATGAACGGCGCCAGCAGCGACGACACGGTCAGCAGGCAGTGGCGAAGCGTCGCGAACGCGGCCAGGTCGCCCTCCCAGAATCGCCTGCGCGAGAGACGCACGTACCAGTTGGAGAGCTCCTCGACGTACTGCGCAATCGTCCGACCGGCCGTGGTGCAGTCGAAGGCGTCCATGCTCTCGATCACCTCGGCGACCACCCCTTGGAGCCGGGAGAGCGCCCAGCGATCGAGCTCGGCCCCCACGCCTGCGTTCTCCCTGCTCCCTGCCGTCTGCTGGGCGAAGTCCGAGCGACTGAGCCCCTCGGCGTTGGCGTAGAGCACCCAGAACGAATACGTGTTCCAAAGCGTGGTGAAGAACCGGTACACGCTCTCGCCGAGCGTCTCGGTTGAGAACCGGTAGCCGGCCCAAGGTTGCTGGGCGGTGAAGTAGTACCAGCGAAAAGCATCTGCGCCGTGGCGATCGATCACCTCCCACGGATCGACCACGTTCCCCCGGCTCTTCGACATCTTCTGGCCGTCGGGGTCGAGGATGAGCCCGAAGCACACGCAGTTGCGATAGCTCGTGGAGTCGAAGAGGAGCGTCGAGATCGCGAGCAGCGAGTAGAACCAGCCACGTGTCTGGTCGATGCCCTCGCTGATGAAGTCGGCGGGAAAGCGCTCGGAGAACTCCCGCTCGCCCTCGAACGGGTAGTGCCACTGGGCGAACGACATCGAGCCCGAGTCGTACCAGGCGTCGATCGTTTCCTCGACACGGTGCATCTCGCCGCCGCAGGACTCGCAGCGAAGCGTGACCTCGTCGATGTAGGGCCGGTGGAGGTCGTCGGGGACCTGGCCCCCGCGCTCGCGCAGGTCCTCCATCGAGCCGGCGCAAAAGCGTTCGTCGCACCCGGCCGACGAGCACTCCCAGATCGGCAGCGGCGTACCCCAATAGCGCTCCCGCGAGAGGGCCCAATCCTGGTTTCCCTCGAGCCACTTCCCGAACCGCCCGTGCTTGATGTGCTCCGGGCGCCAGCCGATCTTCTCGTTCTCGGCCAGCATGCGGTCGCGCACGTCGGTCGTGCGGATGTACCAGCTCGACTTCGCGTAGTAGATGAGCGCCGTGCCGCATCGCCAGCAGTGGGGATATGCGTGCTCGTAGACCTCGGCGCGAAGCAGGCGCTCGTTTCGCCGCAGCGCTTCGATGATGTCGGGATCGGCCTCCTTCACCTTGCGCCCGGCGAAGTCGGTGATGCGATCGTCGAAGGTCCCATCCCGTCGCACCGGGTTTTGGAGGGTGAGCCCGTATTGCTCGCCCAGGCGGAAGTCGTCCTCGCCGAAGGCGACCGCCGTGTGGACGAGGCCGGTTCCATCATCGGTGGAGACGAAGTCGGCCTCCAGCACGGTGTGTCCACGCGGCCCGTAGTCGGTGATGTAGTCGAACGGCGGCTCGTAGGCAGTGCCCGCGAGGGCGCTGCCGGGAAACGTCGCCAGAACCTCGCCGCTTTCGTCGAACACCCTCTCCACGAGGGATGCCGCCACGACGAAGACCTCCTCCGAGCCCTCGGGACGCACCCTCGCGTACTCGATGTCGGGACCAACCGCCACCGCGGCGTTCGAGATCAGCGTCCACGGGGTGGTGGTCCACACGACGAGCTGGTCGCCGGGCTTCAGAGGCGATTCAGGGATCTCGTCGCTGGGCGTCGGTTCGCGTATGGGCAGCTTCACGTAGAGCGACGGGTCCTCGACGTCCTGGTAGCCCTGCGCCACCTCGTGGGAGGAGAGGGCGGTCCCGCATCGCGGGCAGTAGGGGACGACCTTGTGGCCGTGGTAGAGCCGGCCGTCGTCCCAGATCTTGCGCAGCGACCACCAGACCGACTCGATGTAGGAGTCGCGCAGGGTCACGTAGGCGTCGTCGAGGTCGATCCAGAATCCGATGCGCTCGGTCAGTCGCGCCCAGTCGTCGACGTAGCGGAACACTGATTCCCGGCAGCGCTGGTTGAACTCGGCGATCCCATAGGCCTCGATCTCATCCTTCTCGGTGATGCCGAGCTCACGCTCGACCTCCAACTCGACCGGCAGGCCGTGGCAGTCCCACCCGGCCTTGCGCGGCACCCGGTACCCCCGCATCGTGCGATAGCGCGGATAGATGTCCTTGAACACGCGCGAGAGGACGTGGTGGGATCCCGGCCTACCGTTGGCGGTGGGCGGGCCCTCGTAGAAGCTCCAGACCTCCGCGCCCTCCCGCTGGGCGACGGAGCGATGAAAGACGTCGCGGTCGCGCCAGCGCTGAAGGACCCGGTCCTCAAGCTCGGGGAATGATTGCTTCGGGTCTACCGGGCGATACGACATGGCGCCTGATTCTGCCAAGCGCGGCTTGAATGCCCTCGCCGCGGGGGTCTCGACCGGGGCCGCGCATCTAGCATGGGACGCATGAAGGGCTCGACCATGGCGGTCTGTGCAGTGATCGGAATTCTGCTCGCCGGCTGCGGATCGAAGGGCTCCACGACCGCTCCGGAAGCATGTCTCGAGCCGGTTGGCGGGTGGCTGAAGGCCCTTGACGCCGCGCCGGGCGCGGTGCGCCTCGACGGGCAGACGCCGATCAGCGACTGCTTCACGGGCGCCGAGAGCCCCGATGTGGGCCAGACGGCCATCAAGGCGGCGACGCTCCTGAACGCGCAGGCGCGGCGCGACCCAGGCGGCCCTGAAACCCTCCGATTGGGGTACCTGGACGGCGCCGTCCACGAGGGAACGGCCCACGTGCCGAGCGAGGCGGATCTCGTCCGCCGCGTCGATACCGCGGCCCGATACAACCCGCGCGGCGGATCGCTCGGCGCGGCCTTCGAGCGCGCGTTCGGGAAGGGATACGCTGCCGGTGAAGCCACCGGATAGGCCCGGTGGGACGCCGATAACGGAGGAACGATGGCGGCGACCGATGTTCAAAGCGAGCTCTGGGGGTCCGAGACGGCCAAGGCTGTAGAGAACTTCCCCGTCTCCGGTCAGCCGATTCCGGCGCCCGTCGTGCACTGGCTGGGACGGATCAAGGCCGCCGCGGCGCGGGTGAACGCCGAGCTCGGCCTGCTCGACCAGGATGTCGCCGAGCGGATCGCGACTGCCGGCGACGCGATCGCGGCCGGCGAGCACGACGACCAGTTTCCCGTCGACGTCTTCCAAACCGGCTCCGGGACGTCGTCGAACATGAACGCCAACGAGGTCATGGCCAACCTGGCCGGCGACGACGCCCATCCCAACGACCACGTCAACATGGGCCAGTCCTCGAACGACGTCTTTCCCTCGGCCGTGCATCTCGCGGCGCTGGAGCAGGTGACCCGCGGTCTGCTCCCCGCGATGGACGAGCTCGGCTCGGCGCTCGAGCGCAAGGCCGAGGAGTTCGCCGACGTCGTCAAAGCTGGCCGGACGCACCTGATGGACGCGGTTCCGGTCACGCTCGGGCAGGAGTTCGGCGGCTACGCGGCGCAGATCCGGCTGGGGGCCCATCGCGTGCGCGGCACGCTGCCGCGGGTGGGTCAAATCCCCCTCGGCGGCACGGCCACGGGCACCGGCCTCAATACGCATTCGGAGTTCGCGCAACGGG
>DATFON010000165.1:0-13676 GCA_035265465.1 Solirubrobacterales bacterium
GGATAGGAGCCGCCGACGGCGATCTGCGGCGAGGAGGCGAGGAGGCGCATCATCAGCGTGCTCCCGTCGCGGCTGTAGTAATCGACGAGGATCGGAACCAGCGAATCGCGTGCCGGATGGCTCGAGGCCGAACGGCGAAGCCGCTTCGATCCCCGGCGGCGGGCGTCGCGAGCAAACAGCAGCCTGCGAACCGCCTCGCTTCGACGCAGGGGCTCGAGTCGCCACTCCACCACGTCGTCCCCTAGGCCGGCCGGCGCATCCGGCCTGCGCGCGCCCGGAGGCTGGCGATGCGGTGCCACAGGATGCCGGCGAGTAGCCCCCGCTCCATCCCCATCGTCTCGTTGCGTCCGGTGAGGGGTCGAAAAGCGCGGTACGCGAGCCATGCGGCACCGGCCAACGAGCTGTCGCAGCTTTGGATGCGGCTTAGCGCCAGCCGCTGTCGCGGGCTCATGGACTCGCCGGATCGGACCTCCAGGACGCGCGCCTGTAGGGCGAGGCGGCAGTAGTTCTCGAAGTATCTGAGCTGGCCCACGGGGCGAATCAGCCGGTAGCCAAGGCGCAGGACCCGCAACGCGATGTCCGCCATCCGCCCGCCCCAGCGGCCCCGGCCCGCGTTGGCGTTCGTGAACCCGATGGCCGCTTCCGCGTGTTGAACGTAGTCGTACAGGGGCCGATCGACGTAGCGGATCTTCCCCGTGGCCATCGCGACCAACGCGATCCAGTGATCGTGGAAGATGTCGCCCTGCGGCGGCGGGAAGGGCAGCGCGCGGTCCGCGAGCTCGCGCCGAAACAGGGCGGCAGCCCCGGTGATCGAGTTCGTGATCAGGAGCGACGTGAAGTCGGTGTAGTTGTTGCGCCGGTAGCGCCAATAGGTCTCGGAGCGCACGCGGCCGTCCTCGTCGATGACCCGGGCGTCGCTGTAGGCCAGCCCGGCCCCGGATTCGAGCTCCCTCGCGAGGACCTCGAGCTTGTCGGGATGCCAGTGATCGTCCTGGTCGGCGAGGCCCAGGTACTCGGCCTCCACCGGCGCCAGCGCGAGCGCGCGCTCGAAGTTGCCGAAGAACCCGCGGCGCTCGGTCGAGGGAGACAGAACGAAGCGCTCATCGTCGCCGAGGATCTCCCGCATTCCCGCCAGCCGTTCCGGTCGGGAGTGATCGTCGCTGATCACGCAGATCCAGTTGTCGTACGTCTGGCCGCGGATCGACTCAACCTGACGCTCGAACAGGTCGAGGGGAGGTTCGAACGTGGCCATGCAGACAGCGATCAACGGACGATTGGAAGCCGTTCCGGGAGAGACCGCGACCGGCTCGATGTCGAGCCCCCGCTGCAGGCGGACCGCTCCGAGCTCCGCACTCGCGTGTCCGCCGTCGTCGAGGGCCGCGTGCAACGCCAGGCGCGCCACCCGGGGCTCGGTGACGGCCGCGAACGACGCTATGCCCCACCACATGTCGCCCGCCCGGGCCGTACGCCGGCCCGAGATCCCATGGGCCATCACCGGGTGCGCATCGCCATCCACCACGAGGCTCAGCCGCGACACGCGGCGCCCGTCCCGCATGGCGCAGCGGCCCTTCAAGAACAGCGCCGTACCCATCCCCGCCGGGACGTGATCCGGAAGCGGCTCGTCCAGTCGCGCGTGCAGCTCGGCTGCGGAGCCTTGGACCGATGCCGCCGAGACCGAGCCGCGACGGCGCTCGCCAACCACCGGTGCCGAGCTCACCGGACCATGGCGCCGCGGCGGCGCCGAATCCTGGCGCGCCGGGCGGCGCGGCGGCGAAGAGCGACCACCGTGTCCGTTCCCGAGGATTCCCGCAACAGCTCGGCCGGATAGCGCTCACCTCGCGGTGCCGAGCGAAAACCGCGTACGCGGCCACGCACCCCGGCGAGGTTTCGGTCCAGGAGCGCCTGCCCGACGCACACGCCGATCTCGCGGGCCAGGATGCCGGGCAGACGGCCCCAGCCCAGGACCCCCCACTTGCGGAGCACATAGGCGCGCCCGAAGCCGGCCAGGTAATTCTTGCGAGCCGATCCCGGGCCGAGCGTCGAGGAGTGCCGGTGGGTGCCGCGAGCGTCCCTGGCCAGCACGCATCGGCCGCCGGCGCGGAGCAGGCGAAGGACGAGGTCCACGTCCTCCCAGTACGCGAAGAGACGCTCGTCGAAGCCGCCCACGGCTCCGAATGCGTCGCGATCGAACGCCGCCGCGGCGCCACACGGGCCGATGGGATCCTCCACGCCCCCGTCCAGGATGCCGATGCGCGCGCCGTTCAGGTAGTCCGTGCAAAAGAGCGTGGAGTCGAGCTCCATGCCCGCCGTCTCGATGATCTCGGGGTCGTGGTGGTCGCGCATCACGCCGCCGGCCATCACCACCCCGCTTCCGGGATCGAGCGCATCCACGAGCCTCTCGACGAACTCAGGGTCGCAGGTGCAGTCGTCGTTGACCATGATTACGGCCTCGCCACGAGCCTCTGCGACGCCCAGATTCATCGCCCGCGAGAAGCCCGCGTTCTCCTCGAGCCGGATCGCTCGTACGTTTTCGCGTCCCTCGCACGCTTTGGACGCGACGGAGCCGGGAGAGCCGTTATCGACGACGATCACCTCGTGGTCGACCGTCTGGCGATCGAGGGTGGCGAGCAGATTCCGCAACCGGTCGGCGCCGTTGACGGTGGGCACGATCACGGTCGCGGGCCTCACGGCGCGACGAGTTTGTTCAGTAGGCACCAGTGCCGCGGAAGATAGCCGGGAGCGTCTGGAACAGGATCCTGAGGTCGCGGCTGAGCGAGAGGTTCTCCACGTAGTCGAGCTCCACTGCGAGGCGCTCGGGGAAGCTCAACGCTCCGCGTCCGAAGACCTGCATCGACCCAGTGATGCCCGGTTTCACAGCGAGCCGGAATCGATGCTCCGGCCGGTAGCGGCGAACCAGGTCGATCTGCTCCGGCCGCGGGCCAACGATGCTCATGTCCCCCTTCAGCACGTTCACGAGCTGCGGAAGCTCGTCCAGGCTGAGCCGCCGCAGGATCCGGCCGACGCGGGTGACGCGAGGATCACGACGGAACTTGAACACCGGCTCCGGAAGGTCGTCGAGCTGGATGAGCTCCTCGAGCATCCGGTCGGCGCCGTCTCGCATCGTCCGGAACTTGTACACGCGGAATGGGAGCCCCCCAAGTCCGGCCCTGGTCTGCACGAAGAAGAGCGGTCCGCGGCTATCCAGCTTGATCGCGAGCGCGATGATCGGAAGCAGCGGTGCGGTCAAAACCAGCAGCAGCGACGCCGCCGCCACGTCGAAGACGCGCTTGATGAGCATCGTGGACCGGGATACGTCGCGGGTGTCGTATTCCAGGACGGGAAGGTCGGCCACCTCGGAAAGCCGCGGCACGGCGCCGGCCCGGCCGCGCAGGGGCGAGACGACGCTGAGCTTCACGCCGTGTCCGCGGCACTCGGCCGCAAGCTCGCCGATCCAAACGACGTCCATCTGCTCCGTGGCGACGATGATCCGGTCCACCAAGCGCACCAGGGCTTTTGCGTCACCATTCTGGCCACCGGGTGGGAGCGCCTCATCGAGCTCCACGATCTCCAGGTGCATGTCGTCGAACAGCTCGATCTTTCGTCGCGCCGACCTCGCGAGCTCGCCGTCGCCCACCACGATCGTCAGCTCCGGCGCCGTGATACGACGCCACAGCCAGCGCGTGCCACCCCTCAGGAACGCGGCGAGGGCCATGATTGCGAACCAGATCACGGTGGCGTGCGCGACCGTGAACGGTGGCACCGGCACGACATAGAGAAGCGCCCCAAGGCTCGCGGTTCCAGCGGCCGCCCATGCCGCTATGCGGGGCAGCTCATCGAACGTGAGGTGGCGGATCGACATCTGATCGCGGTCGTAGAGGCCAAAGAGCTTGGCGAGCACGACCCAGAACGGCAGCACGGCGAGCGACCAGACCATCTCGGCGGTGGTGGACGCCGCCAGCATGGTGACGAGACCCGCCGCCAGCAGATCGGCCGTCGCAAGCATTCGCCGGCGGAGGGACTCTCGCCAGAATCGAGGGCGCCCATGATCGTCGCGCACCCGCTCCACGGGAGTTCGAGCCGGGGGGCGCGGCCGTATGCGGGGCCCAGCGTCCGCTGGACTCTGCGCAGGGGCGCGCGCCGGCGCACGCTCCGCCACCCATCCCGCCATCGGCTTGTTAGGTCCCCGAGCCAAATTGGCCATTAATACTTCCCGTCCCCGAGTGAAATCATATGCGTAATGCGGTAACACGCGTGGGCCGCATAACTACCGCTCCGGCGCCAGGGTGACCGGAATTTCCTTTGGGCTGAGACTGTTGGCGGTGTCCAGATCCGCCTGGGCGGCGTCCCGATCCCCCGCCGCCGCCGCGATCTCCGCAGCGACCAACCAGGGTAGCCAATCGCCTGGAGCACGATCGATCGACTTACGCACGGCGCCGGCTGCCGCGACGAGGTCCCCGCTTTCCTTCTCGACCAGCGCGATCTGCAGCTGTGCCTCCGAGGACCAGGGCTGGATCGCGGCGGCGTTCCTCGCATGCTGGGCGGCGCCCTCAAGATCGCCCTGCTCGAGAGCGCTCCGGCTGTTGTCGAGCTGGACCGAGGCGACGAGCTGATCCGCCGCTACCCAGATAGCCACCCAGGCGCAGACCAGTGTCGCCACCCCGAGCCCGAACTGGACACCCCGGGGGCGTCGCCTGGTCCCTGCTTGGAGCGTGGTGGAACGGGCGCCGGGCAATGCGATCGGCTCGCACGCCGGGCCGGCGATCAGGGCTGCGACCACGATCACCGGCGCAAAAGCGGCCGGTAGCTGCCAGGTCCAGTCGAGCGCCGCGGAGGCCAGGCCCGCCAGGAACAAGGCAAGCGCGACGGACATCGCGTCGCCACGTTGGTTGACACTGCGCGCCCACTTGAGCGCGCGCCATCCGGCAAACAGCACGGTTCCCAAGAACCCGAGCAGAACGAGCAGCCCGATGATTCCGAGCTCGGCGAGCGTCTGGAGGTAAAGCGAGTGGGCGTCGACGGTGACCACGTCGATCGTGTGATGCTGGTTCCACCAGAGCTCGTAGTTGCCGGCACCGATGCCGATCGCCGGATCGCTGTCGAACGCAGCGATGGACTGGTCCCAGAACTGGTAACGCCCGCTGCCCGAGGAGGTGACCAGGCGGCTCGCCCCGATCCCGGGGCTGGAGCCGGCGACGTCGTTTGCGTCTGAGAACTCCCGGATCCTGTCGATCGGATGGGATACCGCGAGCACGATGAGCCCAGCCACGACCAGCGCCGCCAGCCCGCGCCGAACCACGACCCGCGGTACCTGGAGGCGATCGAGCCAGCCGTCGGCCAGATACCGCACGACCGCCGCGACGACGACGCAGCCCACCGTGGCGAGCGCCATCACGCGGCCCTGGACATAGGCATCGTGCGTCGTGAGCGCAAGGCCCAGATCGTCGCTCCGGGAGGCGAGCACAGCCAGAGCGGCGGCCCCGGCGCCTCCGAGGATGAATCCGCCGAGTATCCGAACCGAGTCTCGAGCCAGGAGGAGAAGCACGCACCCCCCGATGATCGTGGCGGCCACGCCGCCCCGCGAGGAGGTGAGATATAGGGCGAGGCCGAACGCCGGAATGAGCCCCACCGCCACGGAGCGACCGATGCGACTGGTGGCGTGGGCGCTCAACCACCCGAGGAGCGCGATGCCGAGAGCCACGCTAGCCCCGAGCCCGTTCCAGTAGCCCATGGGATAGCTGAGCCGTCCATGAGCGAGCGGGAGCGCCGCGAAGATGTCACGGTCGCCGCCGCCGAAGAGCGACGGGTCGAACCGGCTGGCCAGAGAGCCGGCCACCACGATCACGAGACCTGCGGTCAGCCCGATCAGCCACGGACGCGCGCCCGTTCTGGCCGACGCCACGACGGCGAGGACGAAGAGGCCCAGGTAGCCGGCCACGCGAACAACCTCGGTGAACGCCCGACCCGCGTCGTTCGCCCAGATCATGGAGAGCGCCGTGAGCGCGCCGAATGCGGCAAGGAACGCACCCGCCACCACCGCGGTGGTCGGAATAGGTCGCCGAGGCAGCACGCGGGTCGCGAGCGCGACGATCACGACCCACCAGATCGCGACGGTCACCGCCGCGATCACCTGCGTCGAGTATCCCCCGCTCGCATACGCGAGGGCCGCATACGCAGCGGCGATCAAGGCGGCGATCACCGTGGCGGGGCTGATCCGCTTGGCGAACCCGATCACTGGCACGGCGGTGAGCTTGTCAAGGTCGGGGGGCCCTCACGAAGGCCGAGCAGTCTAGGCGTCGCATGGGCGGCGAGCACTAAAGACGATTATCCGGCCCGTGGGCTCTTGGCGGCCGTGTGAGCGGCGCGCCGTCAGGAGCCGCCGCTGAACCGAACGAATGCGTTGTAGGCGGGTTTGTGGGTGCGGTCGCTCCGCAACAGCCCCGCCGTATCGCAGAAGCTGCATATGTTCTGGCTCGTACGGGGGTCGCGCCACGTGTACCAGAAGATCTTCTTGATCTTCCACTCGCGACGCTCGTGGAGGAGCGACTTGAACGATTTCTTGAGCAGTCGCTTCTGGCCCTTCTCACCCTTGTTCAACGATCTCTTGCCTTCTGACTTCGCCGATCCCCAGCCGAGCTCGGTGATCCACATCGGCGTCTTGCGGTCGTGGTGCTTCACCATCTGTTTGCGAGTACGGCCAATGAGCTCGCGGACGATGTTGATCTTCGGACCATAGGGGTCGATGGCCGCGGCATCGAAGGCACCCTTGATGCCCTTGACCTTGTAGAGCTTCTTCATGTACTTCCAAGGGGTCAGGGAGCCGGGCGAGGGGTGTTTGCGGATTGTCGAATAGCCCGCCAACCCTGCGAGCACCGTCTTCGACTTGGGATCCGCCTTCTTGATGGTCTTGTGCGAAAGCTTGAGCAGCTTCCCGTAGGTGCGCGGGGTGCGCATCTGCTTCGGGAGATATTTGGGGAGGTTGGGCTCATTCCAGATCTGCCAGGCATTGATCGGGGTTGGGTCGGCATCGCAGCGGCAGTACGTGTGGTAGAGGCTCGGAGCAGGGGGGTTGGACTTCCAGAAAACCCCGCCCTTCTTGTAGCGATTGACGAGAGTGCGCAGGAAGCTCTTCCACGCAGCCTTGTGCTTCTTGGAGTTCGTCACGGTCCGACCGGCGCCCCAAGCCACCGGCAACGGCCGGATTCCCTGACTCGCCAGGCCGGCGACCACCTTGTCGAACGCGACCCAGTGGAACTCGGCGTTCAACTCGTGCTGCACGGACGGCCATGAAACCAGGAAGCGGTACATGGTCACGTTCGCCGTCTTCATCTGGCGGAAGTCGGCTTCGTCGGCGCGGATGCCGCCGACCATGCCGAAGAGGTTCTTGGGCGCAGCGTGCGCCGTGGCGGGAACAGCAATCAGAATCAGCGTCGCCAGAATGCCCAGGAGGGCCTTGAGCCCTCGATGACGACGATCGATTTGAGGGAGCACCACAACCTCCTCCAAGATCGTGCAAATTTCCCGGAATCGCGCCTGCATCCGATTCCTGCCCCTGCTGAAGGAGCGGCAATATACAGCACTCACCGTATCGTCAGCCAACCCGCGCGGCTTGAGCCCCCCGCGGGTCGGCGGGTCCGCAGGACGGATCCCGTGCGGTTATGATGCGGCTGGAGCTAAGGCTGGGACACAACCAAGGAGGAGCTCTGATGGAACGCGCGCAGATCAGGGATTTACGCATGCCGTGGTTCGCAATTGCGTTCGCGGTCATGGCGTTGACGGCAGGGGCACTGGCCCCGGTGGCGATGGCCGGTTCGCCGTCGCAGGATCAGTACGGGCAACCGCTCCCCGGCGTCGGCGGCGGAGGGAGCGCCAACGACACCAGCGGATCGAGTCCGAGCGGGACAGGCGACACGACCATTCCGGTGGCGCCGCCATCCGGATCGGCGAGTGACATAAGCGCCGGCTCGGGCACGCAGTCAAGCGGCGAGAACGCCGGCTCGGGCACGCAGTCAGGCGGCGGGAACTCAGGCTCTTCGGACGGCGGCTCCAAGTCGCACAAGTCCGATGCGAGCCCGACCTCGACGACGCCGTCGAGCGGCCTCAACGCGGACAACAGGGCCCACGCCGTTCCGCAGATCGCCGCCGATTCGGCGGGCGACAGCTGGGTGCCGTTCTTTATCGCCGCCCTTGTCGCGCTCGGGGCGTGCGTTGCAGCCGTCGCGTACCGCAACCGTCGCAGGACGGCCCAGCGCTGAGGACGAAAACGAGGCTCTGCCACCGCCGCGGGAGATGCTCGCGGCGGTGGTGCTCGGCCTGGCGATCGGCACCTGAGGAGGCATGCCTGACCAGATGCACACCGAGAACGACACCTATCGCGGGACGCGCATGACGAGGGAATCGGCTGGGTCGCCGACCGTGCGACGGTCGATGGGACTGGCGGCCTTCGTGGCGACCGCTGCCCTGGCCATGGGAATCGCGGGGTCGGCGGCAGGGAGCGGCCATCCCAACTTCTACGGGCTCTACTACTCGCCTCAGGGCAGCGAGCACAAGGACTTTCGCAGCCTCTCTGGGGCGAACGTCAAGACCGTGCGCTGGACGATGCAGTGGTCGAATATCGAGGGCTCAAAGGGCAACTACAACTGGGCTCTGCCGGACAAGGTGATCGGCGGCCTGTCGGCTCGAGGCATCCGGGTACTGCCGGTCGTCTTCGGCTCGCCGGACTGGGTGACAAAGCCGAGAACGAAGCCCCCGACCGGCTCCAAAGAGGGGCGCCAGGCGTGGAAGGACTTCTTAACCGCCGCCGTCAACCGATACGGGTCGGGTGGAAGCTTCTGGGCGAAATACGCCGTCCAGCATCCAGCCAAGGCCGCCAAGCCGGTGACCGCGTTGCAGATCTGGAACGAGCCGAACCTCCCTGCCTACTTCCATCCACGCCCGTCGCCGAGCAAGTACGCGAACCTCCTCGGCCTCGCGCATGATGCGATCAAGGACGCCGACTCGAGCACGAAGGTGGTCATCGCGGGGATGCCGGGGAATGCCGTCGGCGGAATCGACGCGCCCAGGTTCTACAAGCGCCTCTACAAGCAGAAGGGTGCGTCCAAGGACTTCGACATCGCCGCGCTCCATCCCTACGGTCCGTTTCTCCCCGACGTACGCCATTGGATCAAGAAGACCCGCAGGGTGATGAAGAAGCATGGGGATAGACGCAAGCCGCTCTGGCTGACCGAGATTGCCTGGGGCTCTGACCACCCCGATCGCTACGGGTTCAACAAGGGCAAGCGCGGTCAGGCGCGGATGCTCAAGCGCGCGTTCAAGGACATCTACCAGCACCGTCACCGCTGGGGCGTGAAGCGGCTGTTCTGGTTCCAGCTCCGCGACCCCAAGAGCGGCAACCCCCACTGCAGCTTCTGCGGGTCGGCGGGACTGCTCAAGCACAGCGGCAAGAAGAAGCCGGCCTGGCGCGCGTTCAAGCACTTCACCTGAGGCCGCCGGGCCGCGTAGCGAGTCGGGGGTGGCGGCCCTTCGGCCGCTAGGCGCCGCCGGCCATCGCCGGCAGGATCACGACGGTGTCGGAGTCCGAGACCCGGGTGTCCAGACCCTCGAGGACGCGTACGTCCTCGTCGTTCAGATAGACGTTGACGTAGCGATTCAGGTCACCGCCGTCCGCGAAGAGCTGCGCGCGGGTGCCGGGGTGCGTTTCGGCGAGGGATCGCAGCACGTCGCCCACCGTGGAGCCCGGCGTGGGAACCTCCGCCTCGCCCCCGGTCTGGGCACGAAGCACGGGTGGGATCTTCACGGTCGGCATCGAGGTCGCGAATCCTATGCACCGGGGAAAGCCAGGCGCCGGTTGACTCAGCGCAGTACGGGCGCCCCCGCGCAGAACGCCTCGTAGTCGGGGAACTTGCCCATCTCCGACTCGTCGATCTCGGGAGCGGCGTCGCCGCAGATCGGGCAGTCGGGGTCGCGATTGACCTTGAGCTCGGTGAACCGGGTGCCCAGCGAGTCGTAGAGGAGCAGGCGGCCGATGAGCGGCTCGCCGATGCCCGCCACCAGCTTGAGGACCTCGTTGGCCTGAAGCAGGCCCATGACGCCCGCCATCACGCCGAGCACTCCGGCCGCCCCGCAGCTGGGAGCCATCTCCGGCGGCGGTGGCACGGGATAGAGGCACCGGTAGCACGGTCCCTCATACGGGACGAAGGTCGAGACCTGGCCGTCGAAGGCCAGGATGGATGCCGAGACGACCGGCTTTCGCAGTCGCACGGAGGCGTCATTCAAGAGGTACCGGGTCGGGAAGTTGTCCGCCCCGTCCACCAGGACGTCGTAGTCGCTGATGATGTCCAGGACGTTGTCGGCGTCGAGGCGAGTGCGGTGCTCGACGACCTTCACGTCGGGATTCAGGGCCTCGATCGAGGCTCGCGCGGAGGCCGTCTTGGGCACACCCACGCGGTCGGTGGTGTGGATGATCTGCCGCTGGAGGTTCGACTCGTCGACGGCGTCGTCGTCGACGATGCCGATCGTCCCGACTCCGGCGGCGGCGAGGTACAACGCCGAGGGGGCGCCGAGGCCGCCCGCGCCGATCAGAAGCACCTTCGAGTTCAGCAGCTTGACCTGCCCGTCGACCCCGACCTCCGGCAGAAGGGTGTGCCGCGAGTAGCGCATTCGCTGCTCGGCGGTGAGGCCCTCCGGCGCGACGACCGGCAGCCCGGCCTCCTGCCAGCCCACAATCCCGCCCCGGACCACCGACACGTTCTCGTAGCCGAGGTCCTGAAGCGCGTCCGCGGCGCGGGAGGACCGGTTGTCCGTGCGGCAGTAGAGGACGATGCGATCCGAGCGATCGGGCACGAGCTCTGAGATCCGGTCCAGGAGCTCGGCCTGCGGAACGTGGGTTGCGCCCTCGAGGTGGGCCTCGTCCCACTCGTGAGGTTCGCGAACGTCGATGAGCTTCGCCGCGCCGGAGTCGACCTCCTCGCGCGCCTTCTCGTTGGCGATCAGATCGATTCTCTGCTTGACCTGCTCCAGCGGCTCAGCCACGGTCGCCATTCAATACTCCTAAATCTCGATCCGGATTTACTTCAAAAAGTATAGCCCCCAACGCGCGTGCCTCGCGGCTCACACGTCGTAGCCCAGGTGGACGAGCGTCTCGCCCATGATCTCGTTGGCAACTCGCTGCTCGTCGGGGGTGAGGTTCTGGCGCCAAAGGCCCGGCGTCGCGGCGCGGCGCATCCTGCCCTTGCCCTTCTTCAGCCGCGATGTCGACTCGAACGCGTTGTCGTCGATTGCTCGGCGAAGCTCCTCGTGGGTGCGCTCATCGCCGAGCCAGTCCGCGATCGGCGCGAGCGCGTTGAAGGTATCGGCGAGGAGATCCTCGTAGCGCAACCTCATGCGCAGGCTTGGGTCATGGGCGGCATATGCCCGGTCCACGGCGGTCATGTTGTTGACCCACAGCTGCGCGTGGGTCCGAACGAACGACAGCCGCTCCGGCCCTTTGTCGATGACTCTCGTGCCCCGGCGCACGGAGCCGAATCGCGTGCGCAGTGCCAGCTGCGAGTCCAGCACGTCGCGGCCGTCTCGCGCTAGAAAGATCATCCTCGCGCGCGGAAGCAACCCCATCAGGAACTCCGCGCCATAGGAGCCATTGGGCTCCTTGATCACCACCCGCGGCGCGTTCAGACCGAAGCGCTCGGCCGCCCGGGCGGCCTGGGCATGGAGGCGCACGAGAACCAGCCGGCGTAGCTCTGGGCGCCAGGCGTCCTCATACGCGTCCGAGAAGCAATAGCTGATGTATTTCGAGTTGCGCGTGTTGAACAGATAATCGCCCGGATCGCCGCGGCCCTCACCGGAGGGTGTGGGCGGTAGGAACGGGGTGAGGTGGCGCGGAAAGTACGACTCGTCGATGGGGACGATCGCCGGCCCCTTCTGCCGCCTCAACGGCCCGGCCCCGTGAAAGCCGACGTCGGAGCGACCGAGGTTGGCGCGGCTGTCGAGCTGCCACGGGTACACCAGCAGGCGCAGGAGCCAGGTGCTGCCACTGCGCGGCGACCCCAGAATCCACGTGAGCCGGGACTCGAAGTCCAGCGCGTCGAAGGAAAGGCCCGCGCTCATCGGATCGTGATCGTGTTCAGCGTCCCGGGTACGGTCAAGCCCCCCGCCCACGGCCGGCGAGTCTAGTTCATCCGCTCTCCCGCCAACGCCCGTGGCAGCAGCGCGGAATCGGTCGCTCGACGGCTGATGCCGCGATACAGTGCCTACGACGTCTAGCCGGGGAGGTAAAGGGATCAACGGAGCGCCCACGCGCCGCCGCGCGAGATGGGCACTGCAAGGCTCGCGCGCCTGCGGGGGCGCCGTCGCGATGGTGGCCCTTGCGATGTTTGGGTGCTGGGCCCCGTCCGCCCACGCCGCCGACCGTCCGAACGTCATCGTCATCCAGACCGACGATCAGAACGCCAGCGCGGTGACCCACCGGGTGATGCCCGAAACCGTCGACCTCCTTCGGCATCACGGAACCACCTTCAGCGACTACATCGACAGCGGGCCACTCTGCTGCCCCTCCCGTGCCGTTCTGCTCACCGGGCAGTACGGACACAACAACGGGGTCCTGTGGGACAACCCGAATCCCTACGGCTCACTGCTCGGCAAGGACAACACCCTGCCCGTGTGGCTTCAGGGAGCCGGCTACCGCACAGCGCATATCGGCAAATACCTGAACCTGTACGCGAAGGCCGTGGGTGATCCGAACAAGGTCCCCCCCGGCTGGGATGAGTGGCATACGGTGCTTGACTCCGTCGACTACTACCACTATGTCCTGCGTGAGAACGGCCGGGCCGTCGAGTACGGAGGACGGCACCGCGACTACCTGACGCACGTCCTGAACGAGAAGGCCGTCAGGATGATTCATCGCTACACGCCCCGGCACCGCCCGCTGTTCATGGAGGTCGACCAGTTCGCGCCCCACGAGTCCGTCCAGGTCCTCGACAAGCGCTGCCGCGGGACGGCGGTCCCGGCCTGGCGCGACCGTCACCTCTTCGAGCACAAGCCGCTGCCCAAGCCGCCGTCGTTCAACGAGGCCGACGTCAGCGACAAGCCGAGCTTCATCCGGACCCACCGCCGATTTCAAGCGCGGGGACTGCGGCTTCTGGCGACGCAGTACCGCTGCCGTCTGGCATCGCTCCGCGCCGTGGACCGCGGCGTCAAGGACATCGTCAGCGCATTGCGCTCCGAGCACGAGCTCAACGACACCGCGATCCTCTTTACGTCGGACAACGGTTGGGCTGAGGGCCAGCATCGGATCCCCGGCGGCAAGGTCGATCCCTACGAGGAGATACTGCACACACCCCTCGTCATGCGCCTGCCGAAGGACATGCGCTCGCGGGGCGTCCCCAGCACCCTGTCGAGCACGGTGGCGAACATCGATGTGGCGCCCACGATCCTCCGGCTTGCTAAGGCCAAGCCCTGTCCCCGTGCGGGGGACTGCCGGATCCTCGACGGGCGCTCGCTCCTGAAGGCGATCCGGAGCGATGGGCGCCGCTGGCCCCGGCATCGCGCCATCCTTCTGGAGCTGAAGGTCCCTGGGAGGATGTACGCCGCTCCGTACACGCCGTGCGACTACCAGGGAGTCCGCACCTCGCACCAGGTGTACGTGGAACACCACGCCGCGACCCAGCGCGAAAAGGGCCCGTGCA
>DATFON010000166.1:0-5103 GCA_035265465.1 Solirubrobacterales bacterium
TGGGCTACCTGATCGGCCAGCTCGGCGGCCTCTTGCCGATCCCCGGCGGGATCGGAGGCATCGACGGCGGGCTGATCGGCACGCTGATCGTCTACGGAGCGCCGGCGGCGGGCACCGCCGCCGCGGTCCTCGCCTATCGCGTGATCCTATTCTGGCTGCCCCTAGTCGTTGGCGGCATCGCCTTCGCGGCGCTGCGCCGCGACATGCCCGGCAGCTACGAGTTCGCCTCGTGCGCTCACGCGATCGCCGCGCAATCGGCCTGAGGCTACTCCGGCTCCGGTGCCTCCTCGCCTGGCCATGAGCCGGTGAATCGCTGGAACCCCTGACGCGCCCCATGATCGAAGAATCCCCGGATCAGGCGGAAGATCGCCCCCTCCAGCAGCAGCGCCGCGGCGAGCTTGCCGTATTTGATCTCGCGGTGTTTGGCCTCTGGAGGCTCCTGGTCGTCGATCAGGCCCCATACCTGCTCGAAGATCTTCTTCCCGATGAGGCCGGCGAGGATCCCGCCGAGAATGCTGAGCGGCATGAAGACGAACTTCATGCGGCCATCGTCTCCTGCGGGCTCGCCGAGGTCGGTGTTGCCGCATTCTGCTGATCGATCGCCGTCTCGCCGCCGAGCAACTTCCTCCGCAGCTCCTCGTTTGAGGCCAGGATCGCGGCCGCCGCCCCCGCGCCGACAGCGAGGACGACCAGCACGCGCCGGCCGCGGCGCTTCTTCGGCTTGCTCCTGCCGCTTTGAAGTGCACTCGCCGCCTCCCTGAGCGACAGGGCTGCCTGGCGCACCTGGCGGCGAAGCTTTTCGTCACGTGCAGGCTCGACCCGGCGCTTCGAGGCCCTACGGTAGGCCGCGCGTAGGCTCTCCACCGCCTGGACGAGGTTCTCCTGGACGTACTCGTTGTCGATCAGTCGCTGGGCGTACACGCCCGCCTTGTCCGGATAGTCCGATGCCGCCACTTCCGCCTCCTTTGCGTTAGGTAGTTGCCTGGTCCTTGGGTTCCGACCGTGGCTCGAGCTGGATCTCCCGCTTCGCGCGGGGGATGCCCTCGGCCAGCTCGTGGCCCCGCTCGCGCTCGGCGTTCAGCTCGTGGCCGAACAGCAGTGCCAGGTTCGTGATCCAAAGCCACATCAGCATCACGACGACGCCGCCCAAGGTTCCGTATGTCTTGTCGTAAGAGCCGAAGTTCGCGACGTAGAACGCAAACGCCGCGGAAGCCAGCAGCCACACGACGACGGCGACGATGCTCCCGGGCGTGACCCACTTCAAGCCGCGGAGCTTGACGTTCGGGGTCGAGTAGTAGAGAAGCGCGATGATCGCGATGACGATCGCGAGCATCGCCGGCCACTTCGCGATGTCCCAGATCGTGGTCGCGGTCGAGCTGATCCCCAGCGGCCCCGCCACGGCGTCGACGATCGGCCCGGTGAGGACCAGTGCCAGCGCGAGGAGCGCGACCAGCAGGACGATCACGAGCGTGATCAGCATCTGCAGCGGCCGGAGCTTCCAGATCGGGCGCCCCTCGGGCGTCTCGTAGATCACGTTCGAGGCGCGCATGAACGCGCCGACGTAACCCGACGCCGACCACAGCGCGCCGACCAGCCCGACTACGAGCAGGATGCCGGCCGCCGACTGGTTGGACGTGATCGACTGGATCGGGCCGGAGAAGGTCGAGGCGGCCGACGAGGGCCCGATCTGGGTGACGATCTCGGTGATCTTCTGTGACGTCGCCTGCGGATCGGCGAACAGGCCGACGATCGACACGAGCGCGATCAGCGCTGGAAACAGCGCCAGGAGCCCGTAGTAGGTGAGCGCCGCCGCCCAGTCGGTGAGGTTGTCCTCGGAGAACTCCGTCGCCGTGCGGCGGAGCACTCCGAACCTGGTCGGCTTGTCGTAGGTTCCCTCGGGCCGATAGTCGCGGCGCACCGGCTCGGCTGGGCTATCCGGCCGATCCGTGTCGGGCTCGCGAGGCGTAGTGGCCATCTCACCGGCGTCCGAGTGTCCAGCCGATCACGAGGCCGCCGACGAACGCCCCGATGGCCGCGGTCGGCACGGGGTTCTGGCGCGCCGTCTGCGTCGCCTGCGCCGCCGCCTGCTGGCCCACCGCGGCCGCCTGCTGAGCCGAATCGGGCGATGCCTCCTTCACCTTCCCGGTCACCGCGTCCTTCTGCGCGGTCGCCTTCTGCTTGACCTCGTCCTTCTTCGCCGCCGCCTTGGCCTTGGTCTCGCTGGCCTTGCGCTTGGCCTGCTTCTTCACGTCGGCCTTGTCGGCGACCTCCGCGACGGTGTCGCCCATCTCCTCGCGGGTGGCCTCGATCTCGGCCTGGATCTGCTCGGGCGAACGCTCCTCGCCGCCTTTCCCCGCCGCCGCGTCGGTCGTCGTCTTGTTGCTCTCCGTGGCCATCAGCCGCGCGCCTCCTTCGCACTCCGCTTCGCGTACTCGACGTCCCGCCTGGTGCTGTCGATTGCCCGCTCGGGCACCGGCGGCGTGCCGGCGTCCACCCGGCTCTTACCGACGAGCGCCAGAACCCCGGCGATCGCCGCGTAGACCGCGGTCACGATCAGCGCCGCGAGCCAGCCGTCCATGGCCGTCGCCAGCGCGAGAATCAGCGTTGCCGTCAATGCGCCGAGGGCAAAGAGGCCCACCAGCCCGGCGGCGCCGAATGCACCCGCGCCGACGCCGAGGCGCTTGGCCTTCAGCGACATCTCGGTCTTCGCGAGCTCGATCTCCTTGCGTGCCAGCTCGCTGCTCTGCTCGGACAGGTCCCTGACCAGCTCCGCGATCGAGCGCTCCCCATTCCGTTGAGCACCTAGGTCTGCCATCAGCCCCTCCTCGAAAACGCCTCCATGTGACCGTCGGCTTACCCCACGGACACCGGACGAAAACTCCCGCGCGGTGCGTTGGAGGGTCAGAAGCCGGACCAGGCCGGACGGGCCAGTCGGCTAGGCGTCGCGCGGCGTGATGCGGAAGACCGAGACCACCTCCGCCTGGTGGGCCTCCGGGTGGGCCACGTAGGCGCTCGGGCCGCCGCCGAACCAGGCGCTGGCCTCGTTGTCGCCGACGAAGACACCGGGGTGGCGCCTGCCCTCGCCGTCCTCGACCCACACCGGGTCGCCCTCCTTGAACCCATGTATGGGAGCGCCCTCGGGCTGGTCGGACTCGTCGCTCACGCGCCCGAGACTAACCGCTGCGCGGCCAATCGGCCGTGCGAGCGGCAGACTCATGGGTGTGAGCGAGGACGAAACCCCGTCCGGCCTGGTCATTCGCCCGCTCGCCCAGGGCGACGAGGCCGAGCTGCTTCGCATCCACCGGGCTCCGGAGGTCAAGCGCTGGTGGGACGAGCCCGAGGAGGGCTTTCCGTGGGAGGACGACCCGGACTCGACGCGGCTGGTGATCGAGGTCGAGGGCGCCGTGGCCGGGCTCATCCAGTTCTACGAGGAGCCGACCCCCAAGTACCGCTACGCGGCGATCGACCTGTTCCTGGATCCCGCGCTTCACGGCCGCGGCCTGGGTACCGAGACCGTGACGCGCGTGGTTCGCGACCTGATCGAGGATCGCGGCCATCACCGCATCACCTCGACCCCGCGACCACCAACGCCGTGGCCATCCGCGTCTACGAAAAGGTCGGCTTCAAGCCGGTGGGAGTGATGCGCCGGTACGAGCGGGACGCCAACGGCGACGGCTGGCACGACGGGCTGCTCAATGGAGCTACTCGCGGACGATCTATAGCCCATCCGGCGGTCTGGTAAAGACCGTTAGGACCGTCCGCCGCGGCGCGCCGGTTCGGCGCGCCGCGGCAACGGTCGGACTGACAACTACGACTGGTTAGCGCACAGAACGACGGTGCTGAAGTTGTCGGTGTTGCCGTTCTTGTTGATCCTGGATCTCCACGAGTTGGTGCTGCCCGGCGTCGGGAAGCTCTCGACCATGTCTGATGCGGCGTTGACGTTGGCGGGCCCTCCGCTGAGCAGCTGGTCTCCGCCGTCGCATGCGTGGTCGATGTAGAACGTCCCGTCGCCCAAGGCCGTCCCGGCCCCAACGGCGGACTCAGACTTGTAGATGCCGCTTTGGAGGAACGACGTGGCGTGGAACCCGTCGAGCCGATCGGAGTCCGGCACCTGTCCGAGCGTCGACTCGTCGATGTTGTTGCCGGTGAGTGTGTCGAGTCCGACCTTCTCGCCGGTGACGGCCTCGTCCGCCAAGCGCTTGGTCTTAACCGCCTGCTTGGCGATCTTCTTCGTCTTGACCGCCTTCTTCTTGATGTGGCGCGTGTGGATGGCGTTGTCCTTGATGTCGTCTGGGCCGATGAACGCCGCCGCCCACGCGCTGCCGGTGGCAAGAGCCACGAACAGGGCGAGGTACGCGACCACGGTCGCGTGACGCGGCCGCCAATTGATGCGCTTCATAGTTCCTCTCCTTCCGGACGCTCTGGAGCCAACACTCCGACTCCCCGTTCAGTCCCCGTGCTCCGGCGTCCTAGCCGTGGGGGACCACATATCCGCGGAGGGCACCGCTGAAACCCCCTGTCAGATATGTGCCCAGGCGGCCGATTGGCACCAAGCCGGGTTACGTGGAGGAGGAATCCGCGACGCGCTCGAGCCGCTCGGCCAAGCGGTTCATTCCCCGCTTCCGTGCGGCCTTCGCGCCGCCGGCGACGTCGGTCTGGCGGTCGCGCGGGCGCTTCACCCGTGCGGTTCGCAATGTGGCGAGGTCCTTGAACATCCGCAACTCGTCGGCGCCGTGGAGGAGGGCCCCAGACAGACGCGGCGGGCGCTCCCGCACGGCGTTCTCGATCGCCGCCTCAAGCGAGCCTCGGCGGCGAAGCAGTTCGGCGGCGGTCTTCTCGCCGACGCCCTTCGCCCCCGGGATTCCATCCGAGGGATCACCGCGCAGCGCGATGAAGTCCGGCACCTGATCGGGCCTGACGCCGTAGCGCCGCTTGACCTCGGCAGCGTCGACGAGCTCCCCGCCCCTCACGCCCGTTCTGACGTACAGGACGCTCACCTTGTCGGTCACGCACTGGAAGAGGTCGCGGTCCCCGGTCATCAGCAGGGCCTCTCCCCCGGCCTTCTCCTCGGTCTTCGCAAGCGAGCCCATGACGTCGTCCGCC
>DATFON010000167.1:0-2854 GCA_035265465.1 Solirubrobacterales bacterium
ATCTGGCGCTCAATAGCTCGTCCAGTTTGAGGTGCATACGGTGGGCGCAGTGGTAGACGAGGGGCAGTAGACGAGAAGCGACGAGAATCCCGGCTGGCACCGTTGTGGGGCCATGATGCCCGGCCCGACCGGGCGATGACCGACCGGCTCGGTGTTCATCGCGGCCACGAGGGCTACGGCAGCTTGATCCGCCTCTCGACGTTCCGGTAGTTGTACTCGCAGTGGACCGAGGCGTCGTGGCCGCTGCCGCCATTGCAGCGGTCGCGGCGATTGCCTGAGGCCTTCGGGTTGTCGGGAGGCCCACCGTTCATGAAGTCGTTGCCTTGATCCGCGGTCAGCAGGTCGAACCCTCCACCAGAGGTTGCCTGGTCCTGGCAGCGGATCGTGGCGATGTCGTGGCCGCGCCCGCACCTGGCCACGTAGTTGTCGCCGTACTGGACGTCGTCGCACGTGTGTGGTTTGCACGTGTTGCCCGCGTCGCCGCCGTCCGCGGAGTGGATGGCGTCGTTGCCGCCGCCGATCGCGGTGCCGTCGAAGGTGTAGTTGTCGCCGGCCAGGAGGTCGTTGCCGGGCCCCCCGTCTACGCCTCCCTTCTTGTTCACCTTCTTGTGCTTGTCGTCGCCGCTGCCACGCGCGGTCCCGTGCGCCGAATAGCTGTCGCCGATGACGATGTCGTCGCCGGTCGCGCCGGCCACGTGGTCGGGGGCACCACCGGTAGCGTCACCCTTGAACGAGGCGCTGTCCCCGATGACGGTGTCGCCGCCGGCGTTCCCGCCGATCCAGTCAGGGCTGCTTCCCTTTGCGTCCCCGCGCGAGAGGTTGTCGCCGACGATGAAGTCACGGTCGAAGCCTCCGAGGAGGTGGTCGCGGCCGGTCCGCCCGTCCGCGCTGACCTCGCTGTAGTCGTCCCCGACGATCAGGTCGTCTCCATGAGCGCCGTTGATCAAGTCGTGGCCCGGCCCCCCGCTGATCTTCTCACCGTCGCCGTTGCCCTGGATCTCGTCGTTTCCCGGCCCCCCGCAGATGACGTCGCGGCCGTGGTTGGCCTTGTTTCCCTTCGCCTTGATCACGTCGTTCCCGCCGCGCGCGACGATCACGTCGCTGTAGCGGGTGCCGCTGATCCTGTCGGATCCGTTGCTGCCGACGATCGTCGCCGGCTTGCCGAAACACTTCGGTCTGACACGCGCTGCGCCGGCAGAAGCTCCCAGGAGCACGACCAGCGCGGTCACGAGGGCCGCGGCCGCGACCCGGCGCCTCAAGGTGTTGTCAGCGCGAACTCGGGTCATGAGCTCGAGTCCCTAGAGCTTCGGTTCCGAGCGTCTAAGTCCTCTTGTGTCTGCGCTATGACGCGAAGGGCCGAGCCCGTATTTCAGACTCACGCGTCGTCTGCGTCCAAGCGCCGCAAACTGCCACCGATGCAGCAGGGGTCGATGCCGGCGAGGCTAGGAATGGGCCGCGACGGAATCTCGTCCGGCGCGAGCTGGGCTCCTAGTCGTTTGAGAACTTTCGCTGAGCTGTGTGCTTTAACCCGAGGCGCGGGTGGCCTTGCAACTCCTCGATTCCCTGGCGCTGGTAGGTCCGTTGCTTGGCCTCCCGCCAGCGTTGAATGAGGGAATCGATGACCCGGTCCCGCCGCGCCTCTCGGAATCCGCTCCTCGCAGCCATGATGAGATTCCCTTACCCCTGCCCGAATAGGGCATGCTGTCAATGATCTGACAGGGGCTGGTCCGCAACTCCGAGCCGACCGGACTGTCATGACCTTATGCCGACCACGGAAGTCGGCAGGCAAGTCCGGGCGGGGGCGTTCTCGAAGCGCAGGCAGGAACGGAGCGCTGTCGAAGCGTCCCCGCCTCCCCCTAGGATCGCCCTTCGATGGAGCGCCGGGGCGAAATCGTCATGACGCTACTGGCAGCGGCCGTCTGCGTTCTTATCGGAGCGGTGATTGGGGGGGTTTTTTCGGGGGGCCCGTCCGTGTCCAGCGAATGGACCCCGGCCTCCGAGTCCCCAAGACACGACGAGCGGCATCAGAGGGCATCCGGACCGTCCGCATCGGTGCCGTCCTCATCGGTGTCGCCCACACCCGTGTCGTTAGCCGAGGGCAAGTCGAGACAAGCGAGGCACGAGGAAATCGACGCCGCCGGGCCGCACCCGGGGAGCCCGACGTCCAAGCCCAAGGCGACCCCGATCTGGGAGTTGACCGGTGCCGAGGACTTCGACCCTCCTCCCGGCGACCAGGAGGAGCATCCGGAGGAGGTCGCCCTCGCAGTGGACGGTGACCCGAGCACGGCGTGGACCACTGAAAAGTATTCAGGCGGGTTCGCAGGGGTCGGCAAGGAGGGCGTCGGACTCGTCGTCGATGCCGGCAGCCCCGTCCAGGCCCGCGAACTAGAGGTCGATACGCAGACGCCAGGATGGAGCGGCGAAGTCTATGCCGCGGATCAGCAGGCGCCCGATCTCGCCGGCTGGGGCAAGGCGGTCGGTTCGATCTCAAACGCCACCGAGGCTGAGACCATCCCGATCACATTGAGCGAACCCGCGCGTTACTACCTCGTCTGGATCACACGTCTGGGAGGTGGTGACACCACCGCCGAACTCAACGAGATTCGAGTCCTCGCGTAGGCATCCGGGAAGAAGCGCGAGGAGCACGCGGCGAGCGGATCCAGGGTCTCGAGGCTCCGGAGCAGGGCTACGCAGGGCCTGCACCTAGACTGCCGCGCGTGGACTTCGCCCTGACCGACGCGCAACAGGACTTCGTCGCCGCGATTCGCGACTTCTGCCGCCGCGAATGCGGCACCCAGGAGCAGCGGGCGGAGCTCACCGACGGCTACACCGAGGCCCACAACGAGGGCCTCTA
>DATFON010000168.1:0-22632 GCA_035265465.1 Solirubrobacterales bacterium
GGATCCGGACGCCGGAATCTGGGAGTGGCGCGATGAGCCCAAGCACTTCGTCCATTCGAAGGTGCTCTGCTGGGCGGCGGTGGACCGTGGCCTCAAGCTCGCCGAGCACTGCATGAGGAAGGCCCCCGAGCGACGCTGGAAGGAGGCGCGGGACGAGATCCGGCGGTCGATCGAGCGCCGGGGCTATGACCGCGATCGTGGGGTGTTCGTCCAGGCCTACGACTCCAGCGACCTGGATGCCGCCGTGCTTCGCCTTCCCAGTGTCGATTTCATCCCCTACGACGACGAGCGGATGGTCCGCACCGTCGATGCCGTGAGGGAAGAGTTGGACTTCGACGGCCTGCTCCGCCGATACACGGTCGACGACGGCAACGGGGGCGAGGAGGGCGCGTTCGTGGCATGCACGTTCTGGCTCGTCGAATGCCTGGCCCGCCAGGGGCGCGACGACGAGGCCCGCGCGGCATACGACCGTGCCATCGCGACGGCCAACGAGCTGGGGCTGATGGCCGAGGAGTACGACCCCGAATCGCACGAGATGCTCGGGAACTTTCCCCAGGCCCTGAGCCACCTCTCGCACCTCGAGGCCACCCTCGCCCTGGCGGCCACGGAGGGGCAGAGCACCCCTCGGGGGACCGAGCCCAAAGGCTGACGACCCGTTGCCTAGCGGGAGAACCCGCCGCCGGGGCCGCGCCGGATTCGGCGGACCGGCGAGGTCGTCCCGAAGGTGAGCTCCCGCGCTCGGAGCTCTTCGCACACTCGGCGGGTCACCCAGTACGCCACGAATGGGAGGACGATCGCGAGTCCACGATAGATCCACACCTGGGTCTCGTACGGGACCCCGAGCTGGACGAACGCCCGGTCGGCCGCTCCGGCGAAGAAGACGGTGGCGACGAACGTGAAGACAGCTGCGCCGACCGCCGTCCGGAAGGGGACGTCGCGCGGGCGCTCGAGCAAGTTGTGCTGGCGGCGGTCACGCCGCACGCGGCGCTCGATGGAGGGCCAGGCGAACAGGAAGCCGAAGACGGCCAGCGGGAAGAGGATGCCTCCCCAGAACGGGTTCGGGATGAGCGTGTAGCCGCCGATGGTCACGTCGAACGCGGGCACAAGCCGGAGCGCCCCGATCAGCCAGCCCAGGTACCAGTCCGGCTGAGCGCCGTTCGTGGCCTCGTAAGTGTGGTACGGGCCCCAGAGCCAGATCGGGTTGATCTGAATCAGCCCGCCCATCAGGACGAGCGCCCCGGCGACGCTCAGCAGGAGCCCGACGGACCGCAGCGCGTACCCCGGCCACATGGGGATTCCGACGACGTTGCGCTCGGTGTGCCCGGGATCCGCGAACTGGGTGTGGTGGGGCCGGGCGATCATGACCAGGTGGATCGTGATCAGCACCGCGAGCACCGCGGGCAGGATGAACACGTGCGTTATGAACATCCGCGAGAAGAAGGCATCGCTCCCGGGGAACTGCCCGTCCCAGACGAGCGTCGCGAACGACGCACCGAGCACCGGCATCGAGAGCGCCGTGGAGTACCCGATTGCCAGCCCCATGCCCGACAGGAGGTCGTCCAGGAGCGAGTAGCCCAGGTAACCCTCGAGGACCGCGATCAGCAGCATCGTCAGTCCGACGTAGTAGTTGAGATCCCGCGGCTTTCGGAACGCGCCCGTGAAGAAGATGCGCATCAGGTGCATCACGATCGCGACCACGAAGACCAGGGCCGCCCAGTGATGCGTCTGGCGCATCAGCAGCCCGGCCGGCACGTCGAAGGAGAGATGGAGCGCCGACGCGTACGCCTGGGTCATCTGCTGACCCACGAGGGGCTCGTAGCCGCCGTGATAGGTCGTCTCGGCGGCGCTCGGCGAGTAGAACAGCGCCAGGAACGTGCCAGTCCCGATCAGGACGACGAACGAGTACAGGGCGATCTCGCCCAGAAGGAACGACCAATGGTCCGGGAAGACGTAGCGAAGCGTCGCGCGCAGGAACGAGGAGCTCCCGGTTCGCTCCTCGAGGGCGGTCTCCAGGCGCCGGATCACGATTGCCTGACCCCTGACCACGCCGGGCCGACGTTGCCCGAGAGCGGCCCAGCGGCGATCAGATGACCGCGTGAGTCGATCCGCAGTGGCAGCTGGGGAAGCGGTCGTCCCGCCGGCCCGAAGACGACCGTGCCGCCGTCGAGCACGTTGAAGGTCGAGTAGTGGCACGGGCAGACCAGGGCCGGACCGGGCGTCCGTGGCGGATATAGCGGCGAGCGGAAGAGGTTGACCGCGCATCCCGCGTGGGTGCAGATCTTGGAGTAGGCCATGATCCCCTCGGGCGCCCAGTCACGCCGGTCGGGTGGAAGGGAGAGCTCGCCTGGATCGACGCGGACGACGACGACCGACGAAGCAAGTCTCTCGGGATCCGACCCCTCGGCGAACGCCGTGAGGAAGCTCCCGGTCTCGAGGTGGGAGGCCGGCACCGGCAGCCCGTTTTCGTCGACGAGGGAGACGCCATCTGCCCACGGGCTCTCGCGAAGCCGATCCCCGACCGCGGGCCCCAGGGAGGCGATGGGGACCACGATCGCAGCGCCCACGGCCGCCCCGGCCGCGCCGGCCGCCGTCCCCAGCAGACGTCGGCGCGAGATGCCCTCGACCCCGGCGGCGGCGACGTGGTCGAGCTCCCGAGCCTCCCGCTCCACTCCCGGCCGCCCATCCGGATCGGTGAAGTCGGGGCGCTCCTCGGCTACCACCTCCTGCGGGACGAGGGCCTTCCCGGCCACGATCGCCGCCGCGGCGAGCGCCAACAGCGACAACCCCAGCGCGACTCCCAGAAATTGCGTGTCGACGTCGACGACGTAGACCACGACGAACCCGCACGCGGCCAGCGCTGCGGCCGCGAGCAGGGCAGCGACCAGGAGCTCGGCGCGCCCTCCCTTCACCGTCGATTCCCCCCGCGGCGCTCACCGATGATGCGCGCTATCAGCAGCAGTGCCGCGCCGGCGAGCAGCCAAGCGACCATACCCTCGGGCACAGGGCCGATCCGTCCGATGCTCCAGCCTCCGGCGTCGTTGGGATGCTGCGCGTAGGCGACGTACGCCGCGATCGCGTCGAGATCCGCCTGATCGATGTCCTTGCGGCCGAAGCGGGGCATCAGGAAGGGGCCCGTGCGAATCGCCTCGGCGACCTGGGTCGGCGTCGCCTCCCAGAGCGGTGGGGCGGCCCCACCCGTGGCCACGCCGCCGGCTCCGGTAATCGCGTGACAGCCGGCGCAGGTGGACGTGAACAGCTCCTGACCCTTGCTGAGCGACGCGCCCTCGGGGCTCACGCGCGGGATCGGTGGGCCCCCGAACGATGCGACGTAGGCGACCAGCGCGGCGATCTGCTGGTCGTCGTAGCGCGGCGTGGAGCGGAGCGGCTCCTCGCCGGGGTAGCTCAACGGCATCCGCCCGGTGGTCAGGTAGAAGTCGGTGGAGCCCGCGCCAGCCCCGCGAAGCGAGGGACCCTGACCGGGGATACCACGAGCGTCGAGCCCATGACACGAGGAGCAGCCCTCCTCGAAGAGGCTGCGGCCCTGACCAACCAGCGCCGGATCCGAAGCACCGGTGGCCGACGACGGACCCGATCCCGGCTGTTGGGCCGGTGCGAACGATGGTGCCAGCCACAGGACCAGCGCCCCAAGGGCCGACGCGGCCGCGACCGCCGGGGAAAGGCGGCGAATGCGCTTGCTCATCGCGCCCTCACCCGGCGCTGCTCGGCGATTGCGAGGCCCACCCCGAAGGCGAGGACCTCGGCACCGATGAGCACCAGCCACAGGCCGAAGGCGAGCCCATTCGCCGCGAGGACGACTCCGGCGGCGACCACCGGCGGTGCGGCGCTCGACTCGGTCAGAGTCCGCGGTGGGTCGGCCGGCGGGGCGGTGACCACGAGGTATCCGGCGGCGATCGCGGCGGCGGCGGCCGCGCCACCGAATGCGAGGAGCGGCACGAGCGCCGCGCCCCAGATCGCAAGGGTTGTCGCCCACGCGCCGACCCACAGGCCCCAGGCCCCGAACATGAGCGCGCCGCGCCTCACCGCTCCTCCCGAGCGCGCTCGCGCTCGTCCAGGAGCGGGGCGTAGGAGCGGATCGGCGGCAAGCCGTTGAAGTTCAGGCGGGGCGGGGGCGAGCTCGTCGCCCACTCGAGCGTCTGGCCCTCCCACGGGTCGTCGCCGGCCGGCCGGCGGGAGCGCAGCGAGACCACGAGGTTCGCGATGAAGACCGCGATGCCCAGGGCGATCACGAAGGCGCCGATCGTGGCCAGCCGGTTGTCGCCGGTGAAGCCCGCCGACGGCGAATAGTCGGCAACCCGGCGCGGCATGCCGTCGTATCCCAGCAGGAACATCGGAAAGAAGGTCAGGTTCACTCCGACGAACAGGAGGCCAAACTGAACCTTCCCCAGCCACTCGCGAAGCATCGCGCCGGTGACCTTGGGGAACCAGTAGTAGGCGGCGGCGAATGCCCCCATCAGGCTGCCCCCGAACAGGGTGTAGTGGAAGTGCGCGACGACGAAGTAGCTGTCGTGCACGTGGTAGTCGATGGGCGGTGAGCCGACGACGATGCCCGTCAGCCCCCCGATCAGGAACAGCGCCAGGAACCCAAGAGCGAAGAGCATCGGCGTCCTCAGCAGGATGGCGCCGCCGATCATGGTCGCGATCACGTCGAAGTACTCCACGCCGGCCGGGATCGCCAATGCGGTGGAGGTGAGCGAGAAGTACTGGTTGTTCACCTGGCCGGTCGCGAACATGTGATGGGCCCAGACGCTCATCGAGAGCCCGGTGAAGGCGAACAGCGAGATGATCAGAAGCGGATAGCCGAACAGGCGCCGGCGCGAGAACGTGGCAACGATGTCCGCCACGACCCCGAGGAAGGGGAAGAACATCACGTAGACGACCGGATGCCCGTAGAACCAGAACAGGTTCTGGTAGGTCGCCGGTCCCCCGGGCGTGTCGAACACGGGTCCCAGGTTCCGGTCGGCGAGCAGGAGGCCCATGGCCACGACCAGCACCGGGAACGACGTGACGGTCATCGTCGTGGTGAAGAACATCGACCACGAGAAGGGCGACAGGCGGGTCAGGTCCATCCCCGGGGCGCGTTGGCGAAGCAGGGTCAGCAGGATCGTGGCCGCGACCAGGGTCATCCCGGCGACGGCGAGCGCCACCCCGATGATCCACATGTCCATGCCGGGGCCGGGGCTCGCTTGCTCCCCCGACAGGGGATAGAAGGCCGTCCAGCCAGCCTTGCCCGCTCCCGTGGACGTGAGAAATCCCGAGTACATCGTCAGGCCTCCGCCCAGGTACAGCCAGAACCCGAAGGCGGTGAGGCGCGGCGCGACGACATCGGCGGCGCCGATCTGGAGGGGGACGAAGTACAGGCCGACGGCCAGCGCGAGCGGGGTGACGACCAGGTAGATCATCCCGGAGCCGTGCATCGTGAAGAGCTGGTTGTAGGTGTCCGTGGAGACGATCTGAAGGCCCGGCTGCGCGAGCTCTGAGCGCATCAACAGCGCGAGCGCGCCGCTCGCGATGAAGAACGCGAAAGCCGCCGTCGCCATTCGAGCGGCGGTGCGCTTGTGATCGGTGGCCAGGAGCCACTCCACCGGGCCGGCGCGGGGCATCGGCGGGGCGATCGTGGTCATGCGCCGCCCCTCGATCGCGCCGCGGACCGCTCGTGCGATTGCAGCCATCGTTTGAAGTCAGCGGGTTCCATCGAGATGACCTGGAAGTCCATTTGGTCGTGGTCCAGGCCGCAGAACTCCGCGCAGCGCGCCGTCGTGGTGACGCCCGGGTCGAACACCATGTCGAAGGTGGTCACGCGGTTGGGGAATGCGTCGCGCTTGAACCGGAGCTCCGGAATCCAGAACGAATGGATCACGTCGCGCGAGGAGAGCTCGAAGCGGACCGGCTCGCCCGCGGGCACAACGAGAGTCGGCGGGCGCTGGCTGGATCCGGCGCTGGTTATCCCGGCGCCCGGATAGGTGAACCGCCACCCCCACTGGAACGCGAGGACCCTGACGGTCTGAGCCGGGTCCGCGGACACGGCGTCGACGCGATCCTCGGTACGGAACGTAGAGACGATCAGCACCACGACCACGGCCCCGACGAGGAGGACCCACATCGCCTCCAGGGGCTTCATGCCGCGGGCCTCCCGGGGTGTCATGCCGTCGCGACGTCGGTAGCGGATGACCGCGTAGACGATCGTTCCCAGCACGAGGGCGGCCACCACCAGCCCGATGACCAGGTAGAGGGTGAAGAGTCCCTGGAACTCCTGGCTGTTGGTCTCGACGGCGAGGGCCATGCCCGGCGAGATCAGCGCAGGACGCGCGACGCGGTGAGCGCCGCCACTCCAGCCACCGCGAGTCCGGCGCCGGCGATGGCCCGTCGATGCTTGGCGAGGGCGAGCTGCAGGCTGTGGCGACGCGCGTCGTTGAACCGGCCCCGGGTCCCATGGTCGCCCGGTACCGGCGCGAACAGGTTGCCATTGCGCTCCTCGGCGAGCCGCTCGTCGGTGAGCTGCGCACCGAACCCGTTTCGGGCCAGGTAAACGTCGCCGAGCGCCGGAAGAAGCTTGTTGCCCCAGATCGTCTTCACCGTGGGGCCGCCAACATAGATCTCACGGCGTCGGTGCTCCGAGGCCCACACGATCGCATTCGCCGCGACCTCGGGCTGGTAGATCGGCGGCATCGGCTGCGGGTGACGATCCACCTTGGCGCGGCCGATCTCGAACTGTGGTGTGTTCAGGGCCGGTAGCTGGACCATCGTCATGTGGACGTGGCTCTCGTCGTGGAGGAGCTCGGAGCGGACCGACTCGGTGAAGCCCTTGATCGCGTGCTTGGCGCCGCAATAGGCGGACTGGAGCGGGATTCCTCGGTACGCCAGCGCCGACCCGACCTGGACGACAACGCCACGGTCCCGCGGCCCCATGCGGCGTAGGGCGGCGCGGGTTCCCCAGACAACCCCGAGATAGGTGACGCGCGTGGCGCGCTCGAACTCGTCCGGCTCGATCTCCGCGAAAGGCGCGAACACGGTCGCCATCGCATTGTTCACCCAAACGTCGATCTCGCCAAGCTCCGCCTCGATCGTCGTCGCAGCGTCGTCGACCTGCTGCGGATCTGCGACGTCCGCTGCGACGACCAGCGGCTCACCACCCGCCTCGGCCACTTCGTTTGCGGCTCCCTGTAGCGAGTCGCCGCCCCGGGCGACGAGCCCGACGCGATCGCCCCGTTCGGCGAAGGCGCTTGCCGCAGCCCTGCCGACACCGGCCGAGGCGCCGGTGACGACGACCACCTTGCTCATGGTGGCCGGCGAGTACCCGCACTCCTGGGCACGGAAACCGCGGGCGCCCGCCTCGACTCGAAAAGCGGGGACCGAATAGATCGACTTTCGATCGCTTCTGGCGGGCATTGGGGCTCTCGTCGCTCTTACCGCCGGGTCCGCCCGTTTGTCGGGAGCGCCGGAGGGGAACCCGGATCCCACACCGAGGAGGTGACGACAGTGGCCAAGGACCACGGATCCAGCGTCAAGAACGACAAGCAGTACGAGGGCCTTCGCAAGAAGGGCATGAGCAAGGAGCGCGCCGCCAAGATCTCCAACACGTCCGGGGCTTCGAGGAAGGGTGGAAAGAAGCAGACCGGCGGTAGCGGTGGCGGCAGCAAGGAAGGCCAGCGGAAGGGAGGACGCAAGAGCGGCAAGAAGAGCTGACGAGAGGAGCGCCACATGGCGAAGACGGTCGCCGACTTCATGCTCGAGCGCCTCAAGCAGTGGGGCGTCGAGCGCATCTACGGCTACCCCGGGGACGGCATCAACGCCACTCTGGGCGCCCTTGATCGCCACTCGGAGGAGATCGAGTTCATTCAAGCCCGCCACGAGGAGATGGCCGCGTTCATGGCCTGCGGCCACGCCAAATGGACCGACGAGGTGGGGGTCTGCCTCGCGACGTCCGGTCCCGGGGCGATCCATCTGCTGAACGGCCTCTACGACGCGAAGCTGGATCACCAGCCCGTTCTGGCCATCGTGGGCCAGCAGGATCAGATGTCGCTGGGCGGCTCCTACCAGCAGGAGGTCGACCTGGTGACGCTCTTCAAGGACGTCGCGTCGGAGTACACGGCGTTCGTGACCGAGCCGGCCCAGATGCGCCACGCGGTCGATCGTGCGCTGCGCATCGCCAAGGCGGAGCGCTCCGTCACCTGCCTCATCATCCCCAACGACGTCCAGGGCGAGGACGCCGTCGAGGTGCCCCCGCACGCCCACGGCAGCGTGCACTCGGGCATCGGTCATGCGACGGCGCGAATGGTGCCGCCCGGCTCGGAGATTCGGCGTGCGGCGCAGATCCTCAACGAGGGAGAGCGGGTCGCGATGCTGATCGGGCAGGGAGCGATCGGCGCCGCGGAGGAGGTCACCGAGGTGGCCGACGTCCTGGGGGCCGGAGTCGCCAAGGCCCTGCTCGGCAGGGCGGCGCTCCCCGACGATCTGCCATTCGTGACCGGATCGATCGGCCTCCTGGGAACCAAGCCCAGTTGGGACCTGGTACAGGGCGCCGACACGCTGCTCATGGTCGGCTCGAGCTTCCCGTACTCCGAGTTCCTGCCGGAGGAGGGGTCCGTGCGCGGGATCCAGATCGACGTCGACCCGCGGATGATCGGCATCCGCTATCCGATGGACGTCCACCTGGTCGGCGATTCCGCCGAGACGCTGCGGGCGCTGCTGCCGCAGCTCGAGCGCAAGGAGGACCGCTCGTGGCGCGAGGAGATCGAGTCGGGGGTCGAGCGCTGGTGGCAGGTCATCGAGGAGCGGGCGATGCAGGACGCCGATCCGATCAATCCACAGCGCGTCTTCTGGGAGCTCTCGGAGCGGCTGCCAGACCGGTGCATCCTGAGCTCGGATTCGGGCTCGGCCGCAAACTGGTTCGCGCGGGATCTGCGGCTGCGCGAGGGCATGATGGCCTCGCTCTCCGGGACGCTCGCGACCATGGGGCCGGGGGTCCCATACGCCATCGCGGCGAAGTTCTGCCACCCGGACCGGCCGGCCATCGCCCTCGTGGGCGACGGCGCGATGCAGATGAACGGAAATGCGGAGCTCGTCACGGCGGCGAAGTACGCGAACCGCTGGAGCGATCCAAGGCTGATCGTGGCGGTGCTGAACAACCGCGACCTCAATCAGGTCACGTGGGAGCAGCGCGTTCTGCAGGGCGACCCCATGTACCCCGGCACGCAGGAGATCCCCGAGTTCCCATACGCCCGCTACGCCGAGCTGATCGGGTTCAAGGGGATCCGCGTTGACAATCCGGACGATGTCGGCGCGGCATGGGACGAAGCGCTCGCCGCCGATCGTCCCGTGGTGCTCGAGGCGCTCACCGATCCGACGGTGCCCCCGCTTCCGCCCCACATCACGATCGAACAGGCAAGGCAGCTCGCGAGCGCCCTGACCGCGGGCGAGCCCCATGCCTGGGACGTGATCAAGCGCTCATTCGCCGGCAAGGCCAAGGAGTTCCTGGTCCGAGGCTAGGCGACGTCATGGCAACCGCCACGCGCGCGGTGAACATCGCCGTCGAGACCCTGCAGGTGAGCGCCTACACGGTCCCGACCGACGAGCCCGAATCCGACGGGACGCTCGAGTGGGATTCGACCACGATCGTCGTCGTCGAGGCCCACGGCGGCGGTGAGCGCGGCACCGGGTACACGTACGGCGATCTCGCCGTCGCCACGCTCATCCGCTCGAAGCTCGCCGCGCTGGTGGAGGGGGCCGATGCGCTCGCGCCGGGCGCCGCCTGGGCCTCCATGCACGCCGCGCTGCGAAACGCCGGGCAGCAGGGGGTGGGGGCGATGGCGCTGTCGGCGGTGGACATCTCCCTGTGGGACCTGAAGGCGCGGCTCCTGGGCGTTGCCCTGGCCGACCTGCTGCCCCGATTCCACCGTCGCGTGCCCGTTTACGGCTCCGGAGGATTCACCTCGTACTCCGACGATCGCCTCGCCGAGCAACTCGCGGGCTGGGTCGAGCAGGGGATTCCTCGGGTGAAGATCAAGATCGGGCGGGAGCCGGGGCGCGATCCCGAGCGACTCGCGGCGGCACGCGCGGCCGTCGGACCGGAGACCGAGCTCATGGTGGATGCCAACGGGGCCTACGACGGACGGGAGGCGCTCGAGTGGGCGCACCGCCTGCGGACCGAATGGAACGTCACCTACCTGGAGGAACCGCTCACCTCGGACGATCTCGAGGGCCTGGCGCGCCTGCGAGCGCGCAGCCCGGCGGGGCTGGCGATCGCAGCGGGCGAGTACGCATGGGGCATCCACGACTGCCGGCGGCTTCTCGATGCCGGCGCCGTCGACATCCTGCAGGCCGACGTCACCCGATGTGGGGGCATCACGTCGCTCCTGGGCATCGAGGGGCTGTGCAGGGCGCGGAGCATGCCGTTCTCGGCCCATTGCGCCCCCGCGATCAGCGCCCACGCCTGCTGCGCGATGGAATCGGCGATCCACATCGAGTACTTCCATGACCACACGCGGATCGAGGGGATGCTGTTCGACGGCGTGCAGGATGCGAACGACGGGTTCCTGGAGCCCGATCGCGAGCGGCCGGGCCTGGGCCTCGAGCTGCGGCGCTCCGACGCTTCGGAGTTCGAGGTCCGGTGAGCCGGATCGGCCCCGCGGGCGGGCACGACCTGCTGAAGCCGGAGGGGATCGAGCGGGTTGACGTCCCCTCGCTTCGTCGCCGGCTCGAGCGCGAGGTCCGCGGCGAGGTGCACTTCGACGGTGGAAACCGGTCCGCGTATTCCCACGACTCCTCCAACTACCGCCAGGCGCCGATTGGCGTCGTGCTGCCGCGTGACGCGCAGGACGTCGTCGTCGCGATGGCCATCTGCCGCGATCACGGCGCGCCCGTCCTGTCGCGCGGCTGCGGGACCAGCCTCGCGGGGCAGACGTGCAACGTGGCGGTCGTCATCGACCACTCCAAGCACATGCGGGAGATCGTCGAGGTCGACGCGCGACGGCGCCTAGCCAGGGTGCAGCCGGGCGTGATTCGCGACCAGCTGGCCGATCAGACCGAGGCCGAGCATCACCTGACGTTTGCACCGGACACCTCGACGCACGAATACGCGACGTTCGGCGGGATGCTCGGCAACAACTCCTGCGGCACCCATTCGGTGATGGCGGGCCGCACGGCGGACAACACTCACCAGCTCGAAGTCGTTCTCTACGACGGGACGCGAATGCGAGTGGGGGAGACCCCGCCCGAAGAGCTCGAGCGCGTCATCGCCCGGGGCGGGCGCCGCGGTGAGATCTATCGCCGGCTCCGCGACCTGCGTGATCGCTACGGGGAGCTGGTTCGCGATCGGTATCCCGACATCCCGCGCAGGGTGTCGGGCTACAACCTGGACGAGCTCCTTCCCGAGCGGGGATTCAACGTCGCCAGGGCGATCGTGGGCAGCGAGGGGACGCTGGCGACGATCCTGGAGGCCACCGTCGAGCTCGTCCCGAGTCCACCGGCGAGGTCGATGGTGGTCTGCGGGTATCCCGACGTCTTTCACGCCGCCGACCACGCACCGGAGATCCTGGAGTGCGGGCCCACCGGCCTCGAGGGGCTCGACGATGTGTTGATCGGGGATCTGAAGGCACTCGGGAAGCACACGGAGGACCTGGACCTGCTGCCCAGGGGCGGGGGATGGCTCCTGGTGGAGTTCGGCGGCGAGACGATCGAGGAGTCCGACGAGAAGGCCCACGAGTGCATGCGTCGACTCGCGCGGGAGCGTGACGCGCCCGAGATGAAGCTCTACGACGTCCAGGCGAAGGAGTCGAGGCTCTGGGATGTGCGGGAGTCCGGCCTCGGAGCCACCGCGTTCATCCCCGGCGAGGACGATCACTGGGAGGGGTGGGAGGACGCTGCCGTCCCGCCCGAGCGGCTCGGCTCCTACCTGCGCGGTTTCCGCGACCTGCTCGCCCGCTACGAGTACCGGACGTCGATGTACGGGCACTTCGGCGACGGCTGCATCCACTGCCGGATCGACTTCGACCTGCAGTCGACGGAGGGGATCCGCAAGTGGCGCTCGTTCCTGGACGAGGCCTCGGACCTCGTCCTGGACCACGGAGGCTCGCTCTCGGGCGAGCACGGCGACGGGCAGTCCCGCGGCGAGCTCCTGGAGAAGATGTACGGGCCGGAGCTCGTGGAGGCCTTCCGCGAGTTCAAGGCGATCTGGGATCCCGACAACCGGATGAACCCGCACAAGGTCGTGGACCCGTATCCGATCGCCTCGAACATGAAGCTCGGTGCGGGGTACAGCCCGGCCGAGCCGAAGACCCACTTCGCCTACCCGGAGGACGGTGGCAGCTTCGCTCACGCCGCCCTGCGGTGCGTGGGGGCCGGCAAGTGTCGCGACGCGTCCAGCGGGACGATGTGCCCGAGCTACATGGCGACCCTGGACGAGCGCCACACGACCCGCGGCCGCTCGCGAATCCTCTTCGAGATGCTCCAGGGAGACGTCATCACGGACGGATTTCGCTCCGCCGACGTCCACGAGGCACTCGACCTGTGCCTGTCGTGCAAGGGGTGCAAGGGCGATTGCCCGGTGAACGTCGACATGGCCACCTACAAGGCCGAATTCCTCTCCCACCATTACAAGCGCCGGCTCCGCCCGCCCGCCGCCTACTCGATGGGGCTGATCATGCTTCACGCGCGGCTGGCCGCGATGGCGCCGGGGCTGGCCAACGCCGCCGCCGGTGCGCCGGTGCTCGGCGCCCTGCTGAAGCGCGCCGGAGGGATAAGCCCGCGACGCGACGTGCCGCCGTTCGCGCGGGAGAGCTTCAAGTCTTGGTTCGCGGGGCGGCCCGGTGCGAATCCCGAGGGCCCGCGGGTGGTCCTGTTCGCGGACACGTTCAACAACTTCCTGCACCCCGAGCCCCTGAAGGCGACCGTCGAGATCCTGGAGGATGCCGGATTCAGGGTCGTGGTGCCGATGCAGGCGCTGTGCTGCGGGCGGCCGCTCTACGACTACGGGATGCTGGACACGGCTCGGCTCTTCTGGAGGCGGATGCTCGGGGCCCTGCGACCGCACCTGCGGGAGGGTGTCCACGTGGTGGGGATCGAACCGAGCTGCGTCGCGGCGTTCCGTGACGAGCTGCCCAACCTCCTTCCGGACGACCCGGACGCGAAGCTGCTCTCGAAGCGGACGCTGACCTTGGGCGAGCTCCTGCTCGACCGCGCACCCGACGACTGGCGGCCGGGGCGCCTGAACCGGCGCGCGATCGTGCACCGACATTGCCACCAGCAGGCCGTGATGGGCTTCGACGCGGACCAGGCTCTCATGGAGCGCATCGGCCTGGACTTCGAGGTCCTCGACTCGGGATGCTGTGGCATGGCGGGGTCGTTCGGGTTCGAGCGCCGCCACTACGACATATCGGTTCGCATCGGCGAGCGCCGCCTGCTTCCGGCCGTGCGGGAGGCATCCAAGGATGCACTCGTGATCGCCGACGGCTTCAGTTGCAAGACCCAGGTATCGCAGCTCACTGACCGCCGTCCGCTGCACCTCGCCCAGGTGATGCGGATGGCAGCCGAGCACGGTCCGAAGGGGCCTGCCGGGAACTACCCCGAGCGGGGCTATCCCGACGTCGTGCCCGCCAGGCTTCTACGACGCCGATCCGGGTAGCCTCGCAGCCATGGACCAAACCGAGCGAGAACGACTGCTCAGGCGCCTGATCGAGTGGCGCCCGGAAAACGGGATCCTCTCCGTGTACGTCCACGTGGATCCCGGGGACCGGGGCCGGGGCTGGCGAATCGAGCTGCGCGAGCGGCTGCGGGCGCTCGCCGAGGAGACCTCCCCGCACGAGGAGCGCCGTGCCTTCGAGGCCGCGGCGGGTGAGGTCCTCGAGCGATTTCCCGACAACGGCGCGCCCCCCGAGGGGCGCGGGCACGTGGGTTTCATCGAGCTGGCCGAGAAGCGACCGAGGTCCGTCTGGCGGAGCATGCAGATGGGCCCGCGGCGAGTGGACGTGGTGCGCTCGCAGCGGCCCTACGTCCGGCCACTGGTGGAGCTCTTCGCCGAGGGGCCCCACGTCGGCGTCGTGCTCACCTCGGCGGATCGCGCTCGGCTTCTCGATTGGTCCCTTGGGGCGATCCGTGAGCTCGAGGATTGGGAGCTCACGCTCTTCTCGCTCGACTGGCGCGAGCGCAAGGCGGAACGCTCGATTCCGGGCCCGCGAAGCTGGACTTCGGCTTCGGGCCGCGACCAATTCGGCCAGCGACTGGACGCGAACCGCCAGCGATTCCTGCGCGAGGTGGGCTCGCTCGTGGGCAAGGAGCTCGCCGAGCGAAAGTGGCAGCACATCATCGCCTTCGGAATCGAGGAGCACCCCCGTGAGCTTGCCGATGGACTGGGAGTGGCCGCCGACCGGCTCCACGTCGTCCGTCAGGACCTGGTGACGGCACCCGACGGGCAGGTTGCCGAGCGCGTCGCGACCGAGGTTCACGAGCTCAACACGAGCCAGGCCCTGGAGCTCGTGAGGGAGATCGAGGAAGCGGTCGGGGCGGAGCCCGGGGCTGCGCTTGGGCCGCAGGAGACGCTGAAGGCGCTAGCCGAGGGGCGCGCCCGCCACCTCGTGTTCGACGCGGAGCGCGATTACGACGGCGTGCCGGACGCGGAGCTTGGCTACGACGACGGCACCGACGGCATGCCCGTCGGCGAGCGCCTGGTGGAGCTCGCGGTCACGACCAAGGCGGAGATCACGCCGGTCTACGAGGAGCCGGCGGCGAAGCTCGAGCCACATGAGGGAGTAGTCGCCCTGCTGCGGTACTGAGCGGCGAATATCGCCATTCCCGCTGGGTAGGCGCAGATCGGAAGCCTGACCCCCGCGACCGCCCCGGTCACCGGGGCAGGCGCGATCGCGTTTCCTCGCCGCTGGAGCGGGTATCTTGCCCGGGCAATCGTCCGCTGAGACCAATGGACAAGCCACCGGGGGAAAACGGCTTCAGCCTGGACCGCAGCGAGGATCGTCTCGTCTGGATCTTCGGCTCGTCTCGCAGCGGCAGCACGTGGCTCCTGCGGATGCTCTCGGAGCTGAATGAGGCCGTCCCCATCGACGACCCTCACCTCGGGCATCACCTCGGGGTGTGGCGACCGATCCCGCTTGCGTGGGCGACCGCCGACGGGGACCCCGAGCTCACGATCCTCAACGAGATCAAGCGCGCCAAGCCCAGCTACTTCTTCAACGACCGCTACCGCGACGTGTGGGAACCGGCGCTTCGCGCGCTGATCATCTCCCGATTCGACGCGCAGGCTCTGGACGCGCAGGGCGATCCCGCCTCGAACCCGCTGGTGATCGTCAAGGAGCCCGGCTCCCACATCGCCGACCTGCTGATGTCGCTGTTTCGCCAGTCGCGGATGATCTTCCTGCTTCGCGACGGCCGGGACGTCGTGGACTCGTGGCTCGACGCTCACCGCGCCGGTGCCTGGGCGCTCGACGAGGGCGCCTACCCCGTCGCCCCCGAGGGCAGGGAGGCGCTGATTCGTTGGCAGTCGAGCGTTTGGGCCTACCGCACGGGCGTGGTCCTGCGGGCGTACCAGTCACACGATCCGACCCGGCGAGTGATGGTCCGCTACGAGGACCTGCTCCGGGATCCCGCGCAGGCGCTGGAGCGGATCTGCGGAACGTTCGGGCTCGAGGTCCCGCCGGATCGCCTGCGGGAGATCGCTCTCCTGCACGAGTACGCGAGCGTCCCGAGCGACGAGAAGGGGGCGAGCAAGGAGATCCGCTCCGCGAAGCCCGGCGGATGGCAGCGCCACATGAGCGCCGCGGAGCAGCAGGCGATGTACGAGGTGATGGGGGAGAGACTGGTGGAGGTCGGCTACCTGCCCGGCTTCAGCACCGAGCAGGTTGCCTGACAGCCTCGGTGGCCGTCAGACGCCGACGCGGTCAGCCACCGTTCAGCCTCTCCGCGATCTTCCGTAGGTCGGCCGTGAGCTCGGCGCGTGCGGCGTGGCGCTCGGAGTCATCATCGATGCGAAGGATCGACGACGGGTGCACCGTGACACTCACAGCGGGGGCGATATCGCTCTCGAGGAAACGACCCCGATCCTTGGTCACGCGGATCTTGCTTCCCAAGAGCGCCTTCGCCGCCGTCGCGCCGAGGCACACGAGGACCTCCGGGCGCACCACCGCCAGCTCGGCATCCAGCCACGGCCGACAGGCGGCGATTTCCTCCGTGTTCGGGCGCTGGTGGAGGCGCCGCTTGCCGCGTCCCTGGGTCCATTTGAAGTGCTTGACGACGTTCGTGACGTAGGCGTCGCTTCGGTCGATCCCGGCCTCCGTAAGCGCCTTCGACAGGACCTCGCCCGCCGGCCCCACGAAGGGCTCCCCGGCACGGTCCTCGCGGTCCCCGGGCTGCTCGCCGACCAGCATCAGCTTCGCCTTCGGCGAGCCCTTCCCGAAGACGGTCTGTGTCCCCGTCCGCCACAACGGGCAGGCATGGCATACCGCCGCCGCCTCGCGCAGCTTCTTGAGCGATGGCCTGGGTGGGATCAGCTCCTCGGCCGGCCGGTAGCCGTCGCGCAGGGCCTCGGGCCCAACCGCTTTTCGTTCCGTGGACACCTCGCTGGTGCGGTACCCGGTTTCCGCCCCCTGACTCGGGGTAATCGGCGAACGATGTATGGAAAGTGGTTGCTCTCCGTGTTCGGCCTCGGCCTCGTGGTCCTGCTCGCAGTCGGGCTGGTCGCGACGGCCTACGCGCCGATCTTCGCCGTCGGCATCGCGCTCCTCATCGCCGTGGCAATTCTTTGGGGGATGGCGGCGCGACGCAGCTCGCAGGTGGGGTCGGAGCGCTCCGCGGCGGCACAGGAACGCCGGGAGGCCGGCCAGGGCGCGCGACCGAGCGCCAGCGCCACCCCGGAGGGCGGCGAAGGGGATGCCGGACAGGCCCATCGGGCCGCCGTGACCGGCGGCGGCACCGCTGGGACCGCATAGCCGGGCGTCATGGCTCCCGAGACGCAGGATCCGGGCGATGAGGCCCACCGCGACGATGCGTCGACCCAGCCACCGGCGGACGAGCCGCCCGAGTCACCGTCCGAGCATCACGACGACGCTGAGCAGGAGGGGGGGCCATACGGCAACCCGAGCGTCGACGAGGAGAGCCTTCGGAAGCAACAAGAGGAGTCGAGCGAAAGGAGCAACGATGCCCTGGGATGAGCTGAAGCCACGCCAGTTTCCGGCCTTCGAGACGGAGCTGGACGGGATCTCCAAGCAGACGATGGAGGACCACTACAAGCTGTACGAGGGATACGCGAAGAAGGCGAACGAGTGCCGCAAGATCCTCAACGGATTCGACTACTCCGAGATCGAGGGAAACCAGGTCTACTCGGAGCTTCGCGCGGTTTCGGTCGACTACACGTTCGCCCTTCTCGGGTACAAGAACCATGACCTCTACTTCGGGCATCTGGGCGGCGATGGGGGCGACCCCGATGGCCGCTTCGCGGAGCTCGCCGAGGAGGAGTTCAACGGCCTCGGCAAGTGGTTCGATGCGACCAAGAAGGCGGCGAGCGCCGCGCGGGGCTGGGTGATGGTCGGCTATGACCTGAACGACGGCTCGCTGTTCAACTACATCATGGACACGCAGAACCTGTGGGCTGTCTACAACATGGTCCCCGTCCTGGCGATCGACGTCTACGAGCACGCGTACGTGCGGGACTTCGGCGCGACGCCCGACGGGCGCAAGCAGTACGTCGAGGCGTTCTTCCGCAACGTCGACTGGGATCACGTGAACCGTCAGCTGACACAAGCCGAAGCGGCCAAGCAGGGAGCCGACCAGAGCGGCGCCCGTGAAGCGTCGGAGTTCGCGCCTGCGCAGTAGCCGGGGGATCCGCCGAGGAAACGGATTTCCATGAACGACGCGCCGGTGGCGACACGACCGCCGGCGCGTCGCTATGTGTAGCCCACGCCCGCGCGCGTCAGCCCAGGCCGCCTGCGATCAGCGCTCGGACCACGGCGCCTGGCGCTCGGCGAGGGCGTAATGGACCTCGGTGTGGCCGATCACGTCCTCGAGCCCGCGCCGCCGCTCGGAAAAGATGATGCCCAGGAACCCGATACCCAGCGGAATGGCGGCGAGTGCGAGCCCGAACAGGCGGCGAACGGCGATTCGCAATGTCACTCGGGGAGAGCCCGGCGCGACCACGCGTAGGCCGACGATGCTCATCCCCGGCGTCTGTCCGGTCAGGGACCAGAACGAGATCAGATACACCGCCCCGGCGATCAGCCAGGCGAATGCCCCAACCGCCAGCACGGGCGTGGTGGCGTCACTCGGAAAGACAAGCGATGCCACGAACGCGACCAGGGCGGAGATCGCGATGAAGGCAAGGTTCAGCACGCCGACGTCGAGCGCGAAGGCGAGCGCGCGGGTGAAGACGCCCGCGCAATCGGTGGGCTCGGTGCGCTGCTTGCGCCACGTGAGTCGCCTGACCACGCGTTCGATGCCGCCGTCGACCCTCCTGGCGACCTTGCCGATCTCGCGGCGGATGTCGTCCAGGAATCCGACGCCCTGTGACGCGATCGCGGCGCGCACTTCCGGCGCCTGGGCGATGCGCTCGACCAGCTTCTGCGCCTCATCGCTTGCCAGGACGCGCTGCCAAACCGTATCGACGAGCCGGCTGTCCACCGCATCCATCAGCGCTCGCTCGACCGCCGGGCTCTCGAGCGCGCCGCGCATTGCCTCCTCGACAGCGGGCCCCTGCAGCACGCGGATCAGGGCGCGCTCAACGGCGGGGCTCTCGATCCCGCGGACGATTGCCTCCTCCGTGGCGGCCTCGACGGCGCGGTCGACGCCGGCCGCCTGAGCTACGCGCCGCGCGCCGCGCGCACCGCCGCCGATGAGCCGCGCGGGAAGGGGAAGGCGCCCCGTGCGCTCGGAGCGATCAGACTCTGGGGGAGGGGCGCCGGGATCCTCCATCTTCTATTGCGGCGGCTTCGCCGCCTGACCAGCCTGACTCGTCGCTAGCCGCTCCTGGACGAACATCAGCCACGAGTCTAGGAGCGCGCACGGTCATCACAATCGAGACAAGACTTGTTGGCACCGGCCGCCGCATGACAGTAGGCTCGACCCCAACATCCCCGATCATCCGAGGAGAGTGAGTCATGCCTCCAGCCAAGCGGTCCACAGCGAAGAAGTCCACAGCGAGGAAGTCCACAGCCGGCCGTCGTACCACGACCAGCAAGCGCTCCGCAGCGAAGGAGGACGCCAGGATCAAGCGCCTCAACAAGTCGCTGGACTCCGCCCAGGACGCCTTGACCGCGCTCCGCAAGGACCTCACCAAGGACGTCAGCTCCGGGGCACGAGGGCTCTACAGGGACCTCGAGAAGTTCGTCAAGAACGCCCGCCGCGACAGCGGAAAGCTTGGCAAGGCCCTTCAGAAGGACGTCGAGCGACTGCAGAAGCAGCTCGAGGCGGCAACCAAGGGCAGGAAGACGACCAGCTCCGCCCGCCGCCGGCCGGCGAAGTCCACCGCCAAGCGGACGAGCACACGCAGCCGCAGCAGGTCCGGGTCGGGCACGAGGTCGCGGTCGCGGAGCCGGTAGCGCGGCGCTGGGCCAGCGCACGAATTACGTATGACCGCAGCGAGAGCGGCGTAAAGGAGCGCAGCCCGGCGTAGCTTTCCGGTTCGCATGGTCCCCGACGAGACCGCGTCAGAGCACCTGCCCGATCGCCCGGGCGGACTCTCGTACGTGTGGCAAACCTATCCCGCGGTACGCGTTGTTGCCGTGGTGTTGACCGTTGCGATCGCGGCGTTTGTCGTCTGGCTCGCACTCCTTCGCACCGATGATGCCTCGGGCGTCGCGGAGCCCGGCGGCGGGCCCGTCGCGACTTCGCAGGCCGATCTGGCAGCACTCTCCGCGCGGCTTGAGGCGCCGATCTTCTGGGCCGGCACGCGCTCGGGAGCACAACTCGAAGCGACCCTCACCACGAACGAATACGCATACGTGCGCTACCTCTCTGCCGACGCGCCGATCGGCGACTCCTCGCCGAACTTTCTGACCGTGGCCACCTACGGGGCTGTGAACGCGCTGGCGCACCTCAGGTCGTATGCGAACCATGAGCACGCATCGACGACGCGCATTCCCGGAGGAGGAATGGCGGTGCCCATCCCTGGCTCGCCCACAAGCGTTTACTTCGCGCGATCGGACCAGGACTTCCAGGTCGAGGTTTACGACCCACAGCCCGGCGAGGCGCTGCGTCTGATCAAGTCGGGCGCGATCGAGCCGGTCCCGGGAGGCGTCATTCCGGCCGAGTAGGCGCGAAGACCCGAACTGCGCGCTAGTAGCCGCGAGTGCTTACCGCGACCAGCGCGCCGATGGCTGTGAAGCAGATCGCCCCGAGCACGAGCCACTCCGCCCAGGAATTCAGGTCGAAGATGGACGCGTAGGCCAGCATCAGGAGCACCAGCAGGAGCACCACGGACAGAATCGTGATGTGGAGCCGCTGGCGGGCGAGCCTCTCCTGGTGACCCAGCTCGCCGGTGGGTGTCCGGACGCGGTGCTCGTGGTGGTGCGGTGCTGATGGATCCGTGAATTCGCGGAGACCGTCGTCGGGCATGGCTCGCTCTCCTCGCTGTCCGCCGCAGCCTACGTCATGGCCTGACGCTCAGCGACGCCGCGCCCGTCCGAGGATGTGGGGCGCGACCGGGGTCTCGATGAAGGACGGGCGGAAGCGGAATCGCCGCGCATCCTCGATCGCGAAGCCCGCTGCCTCGATCGCGTCACCGGTTTGGCGGTCCGGGTGGCACCCGCCCGCGAGCAACGGCCACAAGTGCCCCACCGCACGTTGAAAGCGGGCGAGTCCGTTGGAGTTGGCGAGCACGTGCTCGTAGAAGCGCAGCTCGCCTCCCGGCCTGAGAACGCGGTGAACCTCGGCGAGCGCAGCAGCTTGGTCCGGCACGCTGCAGAGAACGAGCGACGTCACACCGGCATCGAAGCTCGAGTCCTCGCCCGGCAGGCTGTCGGCAAGACCATCGACGACGGTGACCGCAACCGGAGCCGTCCGGGCTGCCTCCGCCGCGCGGCCGCGCAGATAGGGCTCGGGCTCGACGGCCACGACCTCGTTCACGGTGCTCGGGTAGTGGGCGAAGTTGATGCCCGTTCCGGCACCTACCTCGATCACTCGACCTTCGAGCCCGGCCAGAAGCTCGCGTCGATGCTCTGCCGCGCCCTCCTTCTCCAGCTTCGGCGCGAGGCGTTCGTAGAGCCGCGCGAACAGCGGATGGTGGACGCCTTCGGACACTCTCGGGCGTCGAGCGTACCCGCCCCGGGCCGTTCGTACCGGCTACCGTCCCGGAGAGTGAGCCCACGCGCCGCCTTACCGATGGTCGCCGCCGCGACGTTTCTCGCGGGGTTCGGCGTCGCCGAGCTGACCGGCGTGCGCGCGATCGGCGGGCTCGTGCTGATCGGCGGCGGCGCGTGGTGCGCGCGCACCGCGCTTCAGATCGCGGGGCCGGTGGCGGCCGTGGCGCTCGTGGCGATTGCGCTGGCGCTGTTCGTCGTCTCGCACCCACTCGGGCACGCGATCGGGGCCTGGCCGGCGGTGGCGGTTAGCGCGGGCCTGGTCGCCGGGGTGGCGGCCCTGCTGGTGGGTCGCCGCCAGGACGTCCTCGACGGCCAGCCCGGCGCGCCCTCTTAATTCTCCTGGTTCACCCGAGCCCTACTCGCAGAACGGGCGCCCATCCATTCTCTCGTCGCGGCCCCTTATGCCGATGCACTGGCGGAGCTTCGCGAGCCGACGATCGAGGTCAGCCTGCGCCTCGTCATGACGACAGTTGTCCGTCGACCCGCCGTAGCACTGGTTGTCGAGCTGGAAGGGGTCGGACGAGAGGTTGTAGAGCTCCACCGCGGGGGGAATGTGGTCTACGCACCGACCCGTGCTGGGGTTGACGACTCGGTAGTGCTCGACGTAGATCTCGTCTCGCGTCCGGATGCCGGCGAATTCGCAGGTGGAGTACCTCGGAAGATCCGGCTCCCGAAATTCGGCGAGCAGGCCGCGGTCCTCGGGCCAATCGCCGGACCCGGTCAATAGCGGCATCACAGACCGCCCATCCATCGCGCGGCAGCCATGATGAGGGCGGCAGGGCTTTGCACGAGCGAGATCCAGGATGGTGGGCGCGATGTCGATGTTGCCGACCAGCTTCCCAACGTCGGGCACGCGGCTTGCGCCTTCGCGGTAGCGCCTCGGGACCCGCATCAAGAAAGGCAGGTGCACGGCCTCCTCGTACGGAAAGACCTTGCCGCTGCGGATCCGATGCTCGCCGTAGAACAAGCCATTGTCGGAGACGAAGACGAACACTGTGTTCGACATCTCGCCGGCACGTTTGACGGCGGTGAACAACTTGGCAACGCTGCGGTCGACTTGAGATAGCGATGCGAGCGCGCAGCGCCACTTGGCGAGAAGCTTTTGCGTGTACACCTCGTTCAGGGGTGGAGCCGACGCGAGGAACGACGGCTTGTCAGCCATGTCGCGCTCGTCGAAGGAGGGCGGGTCCGGCAGCGCCGCCCCGTCGAACCTGCCCTCGTCGCGCGGATCGGGAATCGCCTTGCGGTCGCATTCACCCCACGGGTCGTCCTGCTCGGCGACGTGCGGCGCCAGCGTGTCGAGTTGCAGGTAGAACGGGCG
>DATFON010000169.1:0-5055 GCA_035265465.1 Solirubrobacterales bacterium
CAGGCCCATATCCAGCAGCGGATCGAGGTTTGCGATGTGCCCGGCGTCGAAGCACTCGTGCTCGGGCTTGATGCCGAGCTCCCCCATCGCCGTCAGGAACTCGATGATCGTGTCGAAGCTGTTCTCGAACACCGCCTTGAACACGAAGTCCTTGCGACGGCGTGAGTACTTCGCGTAGTTCATCGAGCTCATGTTCAGCGCCGCGACCTCCGGCTTCAGCTCGCGCAGGTAGGCGATCCGCTTGTCGATCGGAACGCCGATCGCCCCGGTCGAGTAGTTGATGATCACGTCGTCGACCTCGGCGCGGATGGCCTCGGTGATGGCGCGGAAGTCCTCGATCTCGTAGCTGGGCACACCCTCCGGCGTCCGGGCGTGGATGTGGATCTGCGAGCCGCCCTCGTCGACGATCCGCCGGGCCTCAGCCGCGTACTCCTCGGGCGTATAGGGGATCGCCGCGCACTGGTCGCGGTTGGCGATCGCCCCGCTGATGCTGCAGCTGATGACCACGGGGTCCTCGAACCGGCTCATCTCGAGGCCTCCCGAAACTCGAAAAACGGGGCAGCGAGGGAGGGGGCCCCGGGGTTTCGATGGCCGAGAGTCGTTTTATTCGGCCTATAGCCGAATAGATCGCCTTTCGACCACGGGGCACCCTCCCTGGGTGCCCTTTTTTCGTGCGCCGGCGCCCTCATACGGGCATCACCCCGTGCTTCTTCCACGGGCGCTGGACTCGCTTGCCCGCCGCCATCCGCAGGCCCCGGATGATCGTGGGGCGCGTCTCCCGCGGGTCGATGATGTCGTCGATCAGGTCGTTGTGGGCGGCGATGTAGGGGTCGATGACCTTCCGCACCTCGGCGAGCATCGCCTCTCGGGTCGCGTCGGGGTCGTCGGACGCCTCGATCGCCGAGCGGCCGATGATGTTGACCGCGCCCTCGGCCCCCATCACCGAGATCTCGGCGCTCGGCCACGCGACGATGAGGTCCGGCTCGTACGCCTTGCCGTTCATCACGTAATAGCCGGCGCCGTAGGCCTTGCGGATGACGACGGTGATCTTCGGCACCGTCGCCCGCGACACCGCGTAGAGCATCTTTGCGCCATGGCGGATGATCCCGGCGTGCTCGACCTTGGAGCCGACCATGAACCCGGGCACGTCCTGGAGGAAGACCAGTGGGATGTTGAAGGCGTCGCAGAGGTTCACGAACCGGGCCGCCTTGTCGGCTGAGTCGTTCTCCAGGATGCCGCCGAGCTGCTTGGGCTGGTTGGCGACGATCCCTACCGGCTGGCCGCCGAATCGCGCCAGGCAGGTGATCAGCGTCTTCGCGAACTTCGGCTTGATGTCGAACCAGATCCCGTCGTCGACGATCTCGCGGATCACGTCGTACATGTCGTAGGGCTTCCGCGACGACTCGGGCACGATGTCGAGCAGTTCCTCCGACATTCGATCGTCGGGGTCGTCCGTCTTGCGGAGCGGCGGCTCCTCCTCGCAGTTGGGCGGGAAGTGCGAGAGGTAGTCCTTGACGGCCTGGATGCACTCGACGTCGTCCTTCACCTCCAGGTCGCCGACGCCGGACACGCGGCAGTGGACCCTGGCTCCGCCGAGATCCTCCATCGAGATGTCCTCGCCGGTGACCGCCTTGGTGAGGTGCGGCCCGGCGAGCGCCATCGCCCCCTGGCCGACGACCATCGGCACGAAGTCGGAGAGACCCGGGATGTACGCGGTGCCGGCCGCGCAGGGGCCAAGCATCGCCGCGACCAGCGGAATGACGCCCGACATCGTCACCTCCTCGCGGAAGAGGTGACCGGAGCCGGCAAACATCGAGCCGGCCGCCTCCTGAATCCGAGCGCCGGCCGAGTCCAGCAGCCATATGAAGGGCATGCGCTTCCCAAGGGCCATCTCGCGCAGCCGTCCGACCTTGAACTCGCCGGTCATGCCCATCGAGCCCGCCATCACGGTGAAGTCGTAGGCGGCGATGCAGCACGGTCGGCCCTCGACGTTGCCCCACCCGGTGATCACGCCATCGGCGGGCGCCTCCTTGCCCTCCATGGAGCGCTGCGAGGAATGCGGGCCCGCCTGGATGCCGAGCTCGACGAAGGTGCCGGGGTCGACCAGGAGGTCGATCCGCTCGTGCGCGGTCAGCTTGCCGCGCTCGTGCTGGAGGGCGATCTTCTCCTCGCCGCCTCCGAGCTTTGCCTTCGCTCGGCGGTCGTGCAGGTCCTCCACCAGAGACTTCATGCCGGTCTGCTCGCCGGCCTCCACCTGGTCCGGGGCCTCGGGCGCCTCGGCCTCCTTGGCGGCGTCGGCGACCTTCTTGGCCTCGTCGGCGGCCTTCGTTTCCTCAGTCGTCATCGGTGTCTCCTCTGGGCAAGTAGGGGGAGTGCCGCCAACTCTTCAACCGTCCGCGAATCCGCGACCGTTGAAGGGTTGTTCTTCCGTGGGAAGGTCAACTCTTCAGCCGTCGATGAATCAGCGGCAGTTGAAGTGTCGTCGACGATGAACGAGCCCGTGAACAGCCCCCCTACCCAGCCACGTTCACATCCGCGCCCTCCGCACGGTGCGATCCGATGAGTCACGCCGGGCCTGCCGAAACGCGCCTCTTGGCCCGGCAGGCGGGACCCGGGCGCCATCAGCGCCCCTTCCAGTTCGGCTCGCGCTTCTCGAAGAAGGCCTGCGCCCCCTCGATGATGTCCTCGGTGGTGAAGGTCAAGGAAAGCTGGGAGCGGAGGTACTCGAGGGCATCGTCGAGCGCCATGTCCTGCTGGCGGTACATCGCGTCGTGGCCGAGGCGCATCAGCACCGGGCTCTTCGCGGCGAGACGCCCCGCCCAGTCGGCCACCGCATCGTCGAACTCGTCCGCCGGCACGACCTTGTTCGCGAGGCCGTAGCGGACCGCGTCGTCCCCCGAGAGGCGCTCCCCGAGCAGGATCATCTCGTTGACCTTCTTGCGCGGAACGTTGCGGTAGATGAGCGACATGATCATGTAGGGGAACGCCCCGATGTTGATCTCGGGCGTCCAGAAGTCGGCGCCCTCCTTCGCGATCACGAGGTCGCATGAGAGCGCGAGGCCCATCCCGCCGGCGACCACGTGGCCGTTGGCCGCGCAGAGCGACGGCTTCCCGAGCCTGGGCATCAGGCGAAAGAACTCCAGGAACGCGTCGGTACCGAAGTGCTTGGCGATCGTGGGGGCATCGGAGCCGAATCCACCGAGGTCGGCCCCGGCGCAGAACGCCTTGCCCGCCCCGGTCAGGACCACGGCGCGCGCGTCGGAGTCGTCGCGGGCCCGCTGGATCGCGGCAACGAGCTGGGTGAGCATCTCCGCCGAGAGGCGGTTCCGCTTGTCCGGGTCGTTCAGCGTGACCGTCGCGACCCCGTCGCTCACCTCGTAAAGCACCAGCTCCTCGGCCATCGGCGGCCACCGTAGCACAAAGTATGAAGTAATACTCTATGCTGCGCGGGCCGGCGCTCAGGCGTGCGGCACGCAGCGAGTTCCCACCGCCGACAAGGAGCGAATGTGGAAGCAGCAACCGTCATCAAGCCCGAGCACGAGGCGACCCGCAAGCACCTCCTGTTCACGGACGAGCACGAGGACCTGCGCGAATCGATGGAGGCGTGGGTGAAGAAGGAGCTCTGGCCCCACCGCAACGAGTGGGAGGAGACGACCTGGCCGAACGAGGCGATGCGGCGAGCCGGCGAGCTCGGATTCCTCGGCCTCTGCTTCCCCGAGGAGTACGGCGGGCAGGGCGGCGACTACTACTACTCGCTCGTCCGCGCCGAGTGCATGAGCTACTCCGGATCCGGCGGAACCAACATGGGCTTCGCCGTCCAGACCGACATGGTCCTACCCCCCGTCCACCTGCTCGGAACCGAGGAACAGAAGCAGCGCTACCTGGTCCCGGGCATCAAGGGCGAGAAGATCGGTTGCCTCGGCATCACGGAGCCGGGCGCCGGATCCGACGTCGCCGGCATTCGCACGAAGGCGGTCCGCGATGGCGACGACTACCTGATCTCCGGTGCCAAGACCTTCATCACCAACGGGGCCCGCGCCGACTTCATCCTGCTGGTGGCGAAGACCGATCCGGAGGCCCGCCACGAGGGGATCACTCTGTTCCTCGTCGACCTGCGCGACGAGGACGGCAACCACGTTCCCGGCTTCGAGGTCTCGCGGAAGCTGGAGAAGATGGGGATGCACTCCTCGGACACGGGTGAGCTGTCATTCGACGAGGTCCGGGTGCCGGCGGAGGCCGTGCTGGGCGAGATCGGCAAGGGCTTCTACCACATCTCCTGGGAGCTCCAGAGCGAGCGAATGGTCGCCGCCGCCGGCTCCGTCGCGGGCGCCGAGCGCATGTTCGAGAAGACCCTCGAGTACGCGAAGGAGCGCGAGGCCTTCGGCAGGCCCATCGGCCGCTTCCAGGTCATCCGCCACAAGTTCGCGGAGATGGCGACCAAGATCGAGGCCGCCAAGCAGTTCAACTACGTGGTCGCGTGGCGCTACGCGAACGGCGAGTACCCGGTGCGCGAGATCACCGAGGTGAAGTTGCTCAGCTCACGGGTCGCCTGCGAGGTGGCCGACGAGTGCGTGCAGATCCTCGGTGGGTACGGCTACATGAAGGAATACGAGATCGAGCGTGCCTACCGCGACGTGCGTCTCAACCGCATCGGCGCCGGCACCGACGAGATCATGCTCGAGGTCATCGGCCGCAGCTACGGGCTCTGAGCAACCTGGATCACATCCGCTCGTACTACGACGCCCTGAATACGGGCGACATCGAGCTGATCGCCTCACACTTCACCGACGACGCGGTGCACTACTACACGCGGCTCGGGCCGCACGATGGCGCCAGAACCATCGCCGAGAACGCCCGCTGGGGGATCGACAACCTCGATGGCCAGTGGTGGTTCGAGCACGGGATCGCAGACGGGGAAGAAGCGGTCATCGAGTGGACGATGACCTGGCGCGACCCCGAGTCGGGCGAGCGGCGGCTGAACCGCGGGACCGAGTGGTTTCGGCTGCGCGACGGCAGGATCAGCGAGATCCGCGCTTACCACCACGGCGATGCCAA
>DATFON010000170.1:0-3449 GCA_035265465.1 Solirubrobacterales bacterium
CGCCGCCCACAACATGCTGGGACAGCAGGCCCCTTACGACACGGTCCCGTACTTCTTCTCCGACCAGTACGACGTCGGAATGGAGTACGCCGGATACGCGACCGAATGGGACGAGGTCGTATTTCGCGGCGACGTCGACGCGAGGGAGTTCATCGCATTCTGGCTCGCCGGCGGGCGAGTGCTGGCCGGCATGAACGTGAACGTCTGGGACGTCACCGACGACATCCAAGCCCTGATCCGCTCCGGGGAAACGGTGGACCGGGCGCGCCTGGCCGACCCGGATGTGCCGCTGGAGGAGCTCGTCCCCACCGCCGATGACGCCGAGCGCCGCTAAGCCGGCCGCAGCAGTGCCCGCGCTGGCGCGCCGTCGCTTCCCGCCAGCTTGATGGGCAGGCAGACGAGCTCGTAGTCGCCGGGCTCGACCATCGAGAGATCCAGCCCCTCGACCACCCAGGCGCCCGCCCCGAGCAGCGCGCGGTGCGTCTCCGCGCCATCGCTCCGGTAGCCGCCCACAGACAGGTAGTCGACCCCGACGAGCGAGACCCCCACCTCCCCGAGCAGCTCGGCAGCCTCTAGCGAGACGTGAACGAAGGCGGGGTTGAAATCCCGCTCCGCCCACGGCCGATCCGAATTCGTCGTCCGAAACAGGATCCGCTCGCCGCCCTGGATGTCCAACCCCTCCAGCTGTCCTCGGTCGATTGGCTCCTCGCCCGGGATGCCGATCACGCGCGCGGGGCCCATCGCGATCTCCAGCGGCAGCGCCTCGATGCCCGGGTCGTCGTCGAAGTAGTGCAGCGGCGCGTCCATGTGCGTGCCCGTGTGCGCGCTCATGTCGAGCCTGGTGACGTTCGCCTCCGCCCCCTCGGCGATGCTCGTCACCCGCTCGATCGTCACCTCGGGATCCCCCGGCCAGTGCACCATCCCGGAGTGAACCGGGACCGACACGTCGATCCAAGCGCCGGCCAAGGCCCCCGCCCCAGTTAGTCCTCCGCGGGGGGGCGCACCCGGCCACCCTCGGCGCCCGGTTCCGTCGCCGGCCCCGCGGCGCTCGCGATCCCCAGCACCCGCATCGCCTTGAGCCCCAGGCTCAGCTTCTCGCGGCCCTCGCTCGATCCGATGTCGTGCCCCGTCAGCTCCTTGACCCGCTCCAGGCGATACCGCACCGTGTGCCGGTGCGTGAACAGGCGGGCCGCCGTCTGCGCGACGTTGCCGTCGTTCTCCAGGTATGTCTCAACCGTTCCCACCAGCTCGGTCTCGTACTGCTCGTCGTACGCGGCAAGCGGCGCCAGCGTCTCCTGGTAGAAGCGCTCCAGCTCGGCCGGGTCCTCGCTCATCGCCGGCAGCAGGAGCCGGTAGGCACCGGTGTCCTCGAAGGCGAGCATAGAGCGCCCCTCCGCCTCGGCCACGTTGGCGGCCAGCTCCGCCTCTCTGCCGGCTCGATAGAGGTCGACGGGATCCTCGGCCAGGCGGCTTCGCGCAACCGTGATGCCGAATCCCGACAGCGCCGCCCCCAGCTCTCGCTCCAGCGCCTGTGCCGCGCGGGCGAGCTGAGCGTCCTTGTCCGCCGGCACGATCGCCACCACCTCCGCCGCCTCACCCTGACCCAGCGCGCCAACCGACCCGGCGCCCACGGCGCGAAGCGACCGCATCGCGACGGTCAGCACCCGCCCGCGCCAATCGCCCGTCTGAGCGGTGAGCGGCGCCGCCCGCGCGACGATCACGCCGGCGCCACCTTCGACGGTCGCACCCAGCTCCGCCGCTCGCGCCACGATGTCCCCGCGGTCCGTGACCTTGCGATCCAGCAGCGCGCGAACGAACGCCGCCGCCGCCTCGTCGCTGGCCCACTCGGGAGATCGCGATCGCTCGACCTCCAGCGCGAGCAGGGTCGCGACCATCCTCGTGACCATCGGCGCCGGTGGATCGGTGCGCGCCCGGTAGCGAAGCTCCCCAACGACCGCATCCGCGACCCGCAGCTCGGTGCTCTCGACATCGTCCTCGCCCGAGAGCAGCCTGCCCTCCTCCGCCTGCGAGGAAGCGGCGACGCCGAGCACCGCGCTCGAGCGGTCGATCAGCGCCACGCTCGCCCCCAGCGCCTTCGCCGCGGCACGAGTCACCGCCGGCAGGCCGGCGCCCGACTCGATCGCCGCCGACAGGGCGTCCAGCAGACTCTCGGAGTCCTCGTTTGCAGGGGTTTTTCGCGCCGCTTGCTCCGGGGTCACCAAAGCATGGTAGGCGGAACCCGGGCCCCCAGGCCGGAATTCTCAGCCGAGCCCGGGGATCGCCTCCGTTATTTGCGGCCAGTAGTAGACGATCAGCACGCCGATCGCGACGCCGATCAGGACCAGCACAACCAGCACGAACACGGACAGCAACACGGCCGTCGCTTTCTCCCACGTGCGGCCGTAGGCGCCGATCGCCGGCACCAGGATCAGCGCCGTGAACGCGAGCAGGCAGACGACGCCCGCGCCGCCGAACAGGAAGTACTCAGTCCCGATCCCCAGGGACAACATCACGAGCGGAATTGTGGCGTAAGTGCGTGACGACCATCGCGACGGCGGCGCAGGCGCAAAACGCGGCCGCGCCCAGCGCCCAGCCGCTGGTCACGTCGCTCAGGTAGTGAACGCGCAGGTAGACGCGCGAAAGACCGACCAGGGCCGCCAGCGCGAACCCGGTGACGAGCAGCGCGGTCCCGCCGACCATTCCGGGTCGTAATCGGATCGCGAGCGTCACGGCCAGCCACGGATACAGCATGGAGTGGGCGGCGTGACCGCTGGGAAACCCGGAGCCGCTGACGCTCGTCAGCGGGTCCGGAGGCCGCGGCCGCGACGTCAGGCCCTTCAGCTCCCCCACCCCCACGTAGATGATCGCCACCGCGATCACCAGCACCGCCGCCTCGGCCCAGCGCCGGTGCCAGACGAACAGCAACGTCGCGATCGCCATGACCGGCAGGATCACCACGGAGGACCCAAGCTCCGTAACGACCTTCGCTACGTCGGTCAGCCACGCCGCGTGCAGATCGTTCGCCAGGTCCAGCGCCGTCTGATCGCCCGGCGTCGGCCCCGGATCGCCCGAGATCGTCATCGTGTAGAGGACGAGCACATACACCGCCACCGCCAGGACGGCGAGCACGGTGGTGAACTCCAGCCCCAGCCCGCCGGGCGTGATCCTGCCGATGACGAACCGCGCCTGTGGCTGGAGCCGACGCCCGAGCACAAGGACGGGACGAAGCCATGGCCGCCGCTCCATCGCGGCGACGAGCCGCCGCCGGTTCTCCCCTTTCCGCAGGAACCGGACCCCCCAGACGACCACCACGATCACGGCGATCGCGATCCCGAAGAACAGCGTGCCCTGGCCGGCGGCGTGCGCTGCCGCGTCCAGGCTGCGCGACGCGAAGTAGCCGAGCAACACATACCCGGCCGACCACAGCCCGGTGCCGAGCACGCTGAACG
>DATFON010000171.1:0-6492 GCA_035265465.1 Solirubrobacterales bacterium
GAGCCTTCGGACCTACGTCCTGACCCGCCTGGCGCTGGCGATCCCGACGGTCCTCATCCTGCTGACGATGGTCTTCCTGCTGATGCGGGTCGCGCCGGGAAATCCCATCCAGGCCGCGCTCGGAGGCCACGTCTCCCAGGAGGAGATCGAGCGCCGCAGCGCCGCAGCGGGCTATGACAAGCCGATCATTGACCAATACGTCGAATACCTGGGCGACGTCTTCACCGGCAACCTCGGGACCACGCTCACGGACCACCGGACGGTGGTCTCCATCGTGGTCGAGAACGGCTCGGCCACCCTGGAGCTCACGATCGCGGCGATATCGGTCGCGCTCGTGGTGGGCCTCAGCATCGGGATCCTCGCCGGGCGCTTTCGCGACACGCCAATCGACCTCGGCGGCCGATTGTTCGGCATCGTCGTGTACGCGGCGCCCGTTTTCTTCGTGGGCTTCCTGCTCCAGCTCCTGTTCGGGAGCACGCTCCACTGGTTACCGACGTCGGGTCGGGTCGGCCCCGTAACCGAGTTCGAGCTCGACACGACCACCCACCTGTATCTGATCGACTCGCTGATCAGCGGCAACTGGTCCGCGTTCTGGGACACGGTGACCCACCTGATCCTGCCCGCGGTCACGCTGGGACTCCTGGTCAGCGGAGTTCTCATCCGTCTCGTCAGGGTGAACCTGATGCAGACGATGCGCGGGGATTACGTCGAGGCCGCACGGGCACGAGGCATACGGGAGCGACGAGTCGTCATGGAGCACGCCTTTCGCAACGCCTTGATCCCGGTCGTGACGGTGGCCGGCCTTCAGTTCGCGATTCTTCTCGGCGGGGCAATCCTGACCGAGCAGACCTTCAACTGGCCGGGCATCGGCTCCGAGCTCGTGCGCTACCTGAACGAGCGCGACTACATCGCCGTGCAAGGGATCATCACGGTGTTTGCGCTCGCCGTCGTCGTCGTCTCGCTCCTGATCGACCTCGTCAACGCCTTCATCGACCCACGGGTGAGGTACTGATGCCGCACATGCCCAAGTTCGCCGGCGTGCGCCGACTCGGAGCCCGGGTCCAGGAGGCTCGCGGGGCGCCTCGCTGGATCCTCTACGTGGGGATCGGCATCGTCGTCTTCTTCCTCGTGCTGGCAATCTTCGCGCCGCTCATCGCGCCCTACGGTTTCGACCAGGTGAGCTCGGACGGGACGCGGTTCCCGAAACAGGCCGCGCCGTCCGGGTCGCATCTCTTCGGAACCACGGTCCAGTCCACGGACGTCCTCTCCCGCGTGATCTGGGGGGCCCGTACGTCGATCGAGGTGGTCTTGCTCGCGGTCGTGTTCTCTATCGCGATCGGGGTCCCGCTCGGGCTTGTCTCTGGCTACGTCGGCGGCAAGCTCGACCGCGGCCTGGTGCTGGTCATGGACGCCCTGTTCGCCTTCCCCTACCTGCTGCTCGCGATCGTCGTGGCGTTCCTGCTCTCGGACAAGTTGCAGAACTTCTTCCTCTCCGACCTGTTCGGAGCGGGCATCGTCACCGCGGCGGTTGCGATAACGGTCGTGTACATCCCCCAGTATTTCCGCGTCGTCCGCAACCACGTGATCAGCGTCCGCGAGGAGCCCTACGTGGAGGCCGCCCGCGCTCTCGGGGCCAAGAGACGCACCATCATCGGCCGCTACATCTTCTACAACGTCATCCAGAACGTGCCCGCGCTCGCGACCCTGAACGCTGCGGACGCGATCCTGACACTCGCCGCACTGGGTTTCCTGGGATACGGCATCCAGCCGACGGAGGCCGCGGAATGGGGCTACGACATCAGCCGGGCGATCGATGACGTGGGCGCCGGGATCTGGTGGACGGGAGTCTTCCCAGGCATGGCTATCGTGCTGCTGGTGACCGGCTTCACCCTCGTGGGCGAGGGCCTGAACGATGTGCTCAATCCGTTGATTCGCTACCGCCGGATTCGCAAGCCGAGGATCCCGGCGGAGCAGGAGGCTTCGTGAACGAGCGCACGGCAGACACCGGGGAGCTGGAAGCGGCAACCGCTTCGGAGCCGATCCTGGCCGTGCGAGACCTGCGGGTCTGGTACGGGACGATGGGTGAACCCGTACGTGCGGTGGATGGCGTCTCGCTGGAGCTGCGCGCCGGCGAGACCCTGGGCCTCGTGGGCGAGTCCGGCTGCGGGAAGTCAACGCTCGGCCGAGCGATGATGGGGCTCCTCCCGGATGGTGCGGCGATCGCGGGCGAGGTGCAGTTTCGAGGCCGAGACCTGGTTGGCCTGTCACAGGCGGACATGCGGTCGCTTCGCGGACCGGAGCTCGGGCTCATCTTCCAGGAGCCGATGACCCGGCTCGATCCGCTGGTGACGATCGAGGACCACTTCCTGGAGACGTTGCGGACCCACGAGCCGGACATGGACACCGACGCGATGCGCCTGCGCTCCCTGGAGGCCCTCGCCGGAATGGGGATCCCTCCCACTCGCTTCAAGCAGTATCCGCACGAGTTCTCGGGGGGGATGCGTCAGCGCATCATGATCGCGCTGGGTGTGGTGCTCAACCCGAAGGTGGTCATCGCGGACGAGCCCACGACGGCCCTCGACGTGATCGTCGAAGCCCAGATCCTTCAGATCCTCGCCGACCTCCGAAGGAACTTCGACGCCGCCCTGCTGCTGATCACCCACAATCTCGGGATCGTCGCCGAGACCTGCGATCGAGTCGCCGTGATGTATGCGGGTCAGATCGTGGAGGAGGGCGACGCGCGGAGGGTGTTCGCCGAGCCAGCCCATCCGTACACGCGCGAGCTGCTGCGCTCCACGATCTCGCTGTCGACCACCGGGCTCCACTACATCCCCGGCGCCCCGCCGAGCTTGGTCGATCCGCCACCCGCCTGCCGCTTTCACCCCCGCTGTCCGAATGCGATGCGGGTATGCGCGCAGAAGGACCCGATCGAGGTCAGATTCGGCGCGGAGGAGGCACAGGACCGTCCGGCTCGGGTCCTCTGCTGGCTCCACGGGCCCGAGGAGGAGATCCCGCCAGGTGGCGAGGAGCCACTGGAGCGCCAGGAGTTCGCTGTGGCCGAGGAGGCCTGAATGGAGCAATCCGAGTCAGCCGAGACGAGCGGCGCGGCCCTGATGGAGGTCCGGGATCTGAGGACTCGGTTCTCCGTCCGGGGATCGTTCCTCGACCGGCTGCGCGGGCGCGAGGCGGGGTCGGTAAAGGCCGTCGACGGGGTCAGCTTCGACCTGCTTCGCGGCGAGGTGCTCGGCGTGGTCGGCGAGTCGGGCTCGGGGAAGACGACGCTGGGGCGCACGCTGCTCGGCCTGGTCGAGGCGTCCGAGGGCTCGGTGAAGCTCGACGGGCGGGAGATCGCCGGTCTGGGTGAGGGCGCCTTCCGCCCCATTCGGCGGCGCCTTCAGATCGTCTTCCAGGATCCGCACGCCTCGCTGAATCCCGCGATGACGATCGGTGAGGCGGTTGCGGATCCCCTGCGGATTCACGGGATCACTTCCAACCGCGAGCAGGCGCGCACCCGGGTCGCCGGGGCGCTGGAGCGGGTCGGTCTGCAGCCGGCGTCGCAGTTCATGGACAAGTACCCGCCCGACCTCTCCGGTGGCCAAAAGCAGCGGGCGGTCCTCGCCCGGGCCATCATCCTCGACCCCGACGTGCTGATCGCCGACGAGCCGGTGTCGATGCTGGACATGAGCGTGCGGGCGAAGATTCTCGAGCTGATGATCGACCTCAAGCGCGAGCTCGATCTGACCTACGTCTACATCACCCACGACCTCGCGACGGCGAAATACTTCTGCGACCGGATCGCGATCATGTACCTCGGCAAGATCGTCGAGATCGGCCCGGCCAAGGAGATCTACGCCGACCCCAAGCATCCCTACACGGTCTCGCTGCTTCGAGCGATTCCGGAACCCGACCCCACGCGAACGATCCCGCGGGATCTGCCCCGTGGTGAGGTTCCCGATGCCGTGACGCCCCCGCTGGGGTGCTCGTTCCATCCCCGGTGCCCACGCGCCTTCGAGGTGTGCGGTTGGGAGAGCCGGGATCTGCGAACCCTCCTGGAGGCGAGGTGGACCAAGATGCCGGAGCCCGAGTATCGGGCGGAGCGTGAGGTGATCGCGAACCTCGACCATCTCGACGAGCCCGCGATGAGGGCTCGCCTCGAGGCGGCGTCGGGCCACACCGCGGCCGATGTCGCGGAGATCATCGAGCGCCTTCGGGCCGACGCCCCCGAGGATCCCTTCTGGAAGGGTGTGGCGGAGATAAAGGAGGAAGACCGCGCCATGGCGGTCCACTTTCACGACGGCCTCGATCCCAGAGACGTCCAAGAGGGCCCGTCCCGCCTCCAGTGTCATCTATATGACGAGGAGGCGCTGGCGGCCGCAGACGTCGCGCGCGGGGCGCCGCCAGGCGCGGGACGATCGGACGATCGTCCACCCTCCGATCAGGGGACGCCGAACTAACCATCCAGGGGGATTGACCGCCAAGCCGGATGCGGATATAAGCGGTAGTGCAATTTGAGGGGCCGGGCGACCAAGGGAGGGAGCCGGCACACGAAGTGGTGCAAACGGGTCCCGTCGTCTCACGACACGAGGAGATGTACACGCATGCAGTCCATGAGACTTAGCTCGAGCTCCGCGAGGTCCAGCCGGCGGCTGATGTTCGTCGTGCCTCTCGCGATTGCGGCGTTCTTGATGAGCGTCGTCCCAAGCATGGCGGCGGCCAGCGACCCTGCAGGCGAGGTCTCGAGTGCCGCGTCGATGCGAGAGGCCTTCCAGCATGACCCCAACGCCGGCACACTCGGAGTGGCTGCCAGGCAGTCGATCAAGCGCGGTTACCTGGTGCCGAACCAGCGTCGCTACGACCGTCAGAAGGCCAGGGCCACCCGTCGCGCGGCGGCCCGTGACGCGCTGGCCGCCCCCCTGAGCGCGCCCGCGAGCGGACCCCTCGCTCCCACCAGGCTTCGCGGCTGGCCCGGGATCAACAACCCGAACAACACACCGCCGGACGAGACGAGCGCCGTTGGCACAACCCGCTACATCGAGCTGGTCAACAGCAATTTCGCCGTCTACAACAAGACGAGCAATGCGCCGCTCGCCACCGGGACGTTGAATGCGCTGGTCGGCGCCCCGAGCGGCGTCGACGTGTTCGACCCGCAGATCATGTGGGACGGGCAGACGAACCGCTTCTACTACGCGGCGGACGCGGTGTTCAGCGCTACAGACAACAACGTGGCGTTTGGATTCAGCAAGACGGCGACGCCGACGACTGCGGCCGACTGGTGCAAGTACGGCATCGGGTTCGGCTCGACGTTCGCCGACTATCCGAAGCTTGGCGACAGCCAGCACTTCGCGATCTTCGGAACGAACCTGTTCAATTCGAGCGGCAACTACGTTGGCTCCCACATCGAGGGGATCTCGAAGCCGCCCGCGGGCAGCACCTGCCCGAGTCCCGCCTCGTTCAAGGCCGGCGGCGCGGTGATCAACGGGGGCTTCACGCCCACGCCGGCGAGCGAGATCGACACCAACCCGACCGGTTGGGCGGTTGCCCGAACATCGGGGCTGCCGGGGAGCAAGCTCCAGCTCTACAAGGTGACCCGGAACGGCACCACCGGTAACCCGGTGATCGGCACGACGCCGACCTCGGTGCCGGTCCCCAGCTATACGGCCCCCCCGTCTGCGCCGCAGAAGGGACAACTCCGCAGGATCGACACCTTGGATGCGCGTAACACCCAGGCCCAGGCTGGGGTGGATCCAGGACGCGGAGGCAAGTTCGCGATCTGGACGCAGCACACCGTCAAGGGCGGGGCCGGAGCCCAGGTCCGCTGGTACGAGATCAATCCGGCCACGCATGCCCTGTTCCAGAGCGGCAAGGTGACAAGCGGCGCGCTGTACGAGTTCAATGGTGCGATCTCGCCGAATCGCCAGGTCATGGGCGCCACCAAGAGCGGAGGAAACGCGATGGTCATGAACTTCAACACGAGTTCAGCGACCACGTTCCCGTCGATCAAGATGGTGTCCAAGATCGGAGCCGGTGCGCAGTCCGGCCAAGTGGCGGTGTTCAACGGCACCAAGCCGCTCGGCGGCTTTGACTGCTTCGCATCCAACCCCTGCCGTTGGGGTGACTACGCGGCAGCGACGCCCGACCCCTCAGCGGCGAACCGGATCTGGCAGGTCAGCCAGTACGGTGTCGGATCGGCTTCGCTGGCAGGTCCCGCGACGTCACGAACCTGGAACTTCGTCGCCAAGCCGTAGCAGGCGAAGTTCAGGTCAGTTCGGAGAAGCCCCGGCCCGCTCACGCGGGGCGGGGCTTCTACGCGTTCCGGCCGTTTTGCCCCGCGTTCTTCAGACCATTGGGCTGCTCTGCGATGCGGGTCGCCCGATCCCCCGCGTCCGCACGGGACCCCTCCTGCTCAGCCAGCGGCTTGCCGCAGGACGAGCAGTGGTCAAGATCCTCCCAACCCTCCATCGTGAAGTTCTTGGCCCCGCAGTGCGGACAGTG
>DATFON010000172.1:0-4991 GCA_035265465.1 Solirubrobacterales bacterium
AAGTGGTCGTTCCCGACCAAGGACGAGATGGCCGCCTATCTCGAGGCCTATGCGGAATGCTTCGCGTTGCCGGTGCAAGCCGGGATGCGCGTCGAGCAGGTCGCGCAGGAGGACGGCCGGTTCGTCGTGTCGACAGGCGACGAGCGGTTCGAGGCGCGAAATGTCGTCGTCGCCACCGGCGCTCTACGCGTACCGAAGCTTCCCCGGTTCGCCGCGCGGCTCGACCCGCGCATCACCCAGCTGCATTCCGCCGAGTACCGCAACCCCTCGCAGCTGCAAGACGGCGCGGTGCTCGTGGTCGGGGTGGGGAACTCCGGCGCCGAGATCGCCTACGAGCTCGCCGAGACCCATCGGTGCCTGCTGGCCGGCGCGGCCAAAGGTGAGATCCCGGTGCCGCACGGCAGCCGCCGAAGCCGTGTGGTCTTTCGCGCGATCCGCTTCTTCGGCCACCACGTCCTCAGGACGGACACGCGCATCGGCCGCAAGGTCGGCCCGAAGATAGTGGCGAATGGCCCACCGCTGATCCGCCGCAAGGAGGCCGATCTCGCTGCCTTCGGCATCGAACGCGTCGGGCGCGTGGCCGGGGTGCAGGACGGGCTACCGCTGCTCGAGGACGGTCGCGTCCTGGAGGTCGCGAACGTCGTTTGGTGCACGGGCTTTCGCACGGACTTCAGCTGGATCGACCTCCCGGCGTTCGACGGCGACGGGAGACCTCTCCACGAACGTGGCGTCGTCGACGCGGTGCCGGGGCTGTACTTCGCCGGGCTGATCTTCCAGTACTCGCTGACGTCGGACGTGCTTCCGAATGGCGGGCGGGACGCCGACTACGTCGCGCGGCACATCGCGACGCGAGAGGCGAAGGACGTCGCGAGCATGACGCCGGCTCTCGCCATTCCGGAAGGGGCGTGAGACGATCGTCGCCTGTGACGTGGACCGAGTTCACCACGCACGACCACGGCCCGCTGATCGCCGGTCGCCGCGCCGGCAGTGGGCCGCCGATCCTTCTGCTGCACGGCGGTCCAGGGATGGGTTTTGACTACCTGCGCGACCTCGCCGATGAGCTGGCGGAGGAGAACGACGTCGCGTGGTACCAGCAGCGAGGGCAGGCGCCGTCTGCGGTGGAAGGGCCCTACACGGTGGCCGCGGATGTCGAGGATGCCCGCCGCGTCCTCGACGCGCTGAGCTGGCAGAGGGCATACGTGGTCGGCCATTCTTGGGGCGGGCACCTCGCGCTCCACGTCGCGGAGACGATGCCGGAGCGGCTCCTCGGTGTGCTTGCCGTCGACCCGCTCGGCGCGATTGGCGACGGACGCTGGCCGGAGTTCGACGAGGAGATCTTCCGCCGGACGCCGAAGTCGACGCGCGCGCGGGCTCGCGAGATCGACGAGCTTTCGATGGCCGGCGAGGCCGACGACAAGCTGGCGCTCGAGGGAATGCGCCTGGTGTGGCCCGCCTACTTCGCCGATCCGGAACGCGCACCGCCGATGCCCGAGCTGCAAATTGCTACCGCGCGCTCCGGCGAGATGATCCCGTCGATCCAGGCAGAGCTGCCGGCGCTCGAAGCGGGGCTATCGCGGATCAGCGTGCCAGTCGGCTTCGTCCACGGCTCGCGGAGCCCGATGCCGCTCGCCACCTCGACGGACGCGGCTGAGCGGATTCCAGGCGCGTGGGTCGAGGTCGTCGACGGCGCGGGGCACTTCATCTGGGTCGAGGCGCCCGGCGCTGTTCGCGCGTCGCTTCGACGCCTCACCGGCAGTTAGAGCCAGGGTTACGAATGACCTTCGTCGTAGCGCGGGAGACCGTCATTCGGGACCTCATCCCAGGACGCCCGCGACGCGACGAAGGTGTGGAACTGCGGCCGTATACCGGGATCCGCGTCGAGCGAGCCGAGGCGGATCGCCACTTCGTCGCCCTCCGGCCACTCCGCGCCGAAGAGGCTGGAGCCGCAGACCGAACAGAAGGCCTTGACGCGTCCATCGTCCGGCCTGAAGACCCGGATCAGCTCCTCGCCGGCAAGCAGGCGGAACCCGTCGCGCGGGACCCGTCCCTGTGTTCCGCCGAAGGCGCCCGAGTGCTTTCGGCACCGCGAGCAGTGGCAGTGATTGGCCCAGCGAAAAGGCGCCGTCACTTCGAAGCGAACGCCGCCACAGAGACACGATCCGTGGAGCGGGTTGTCGGGGCTCGGCTCTCCGGCCACGTCAAGCGACGGTATCAGGGCGCCTAGCATGGCGCTGTGCGCGAGCTACAGGCCGGACTTTGGCACTGGCAGGCGCCGCACCCCGAGTGGGCGCCGGGCGAGCCGTGGCCGCAGGAGGTGTCCTCGTACGCAATCGACGACGGCGCGCGGCTGCTCCTCTTCGACCCGCTGTCTGTGCCGGACGAGCTCCTCGAGCTCGCGACGGACCGCGAGACGGCGGTCGTGCTCACCGCCCCGTGGCACGAACGCGACACGCAGAGCCTGGTCGAGCGGCTCGGCGTGCCGGTGTACGCGCCGCCGCCCGATACGGCGGCCGACCTCATGCACAAGTTCGGCATCACCGCCGAGCAGGCGGGGGACGGAAGCCCTGACCTCGTCTGGCTCCGCGCCGGAGACGCGGGCGAGTGGCATCCGTACGCGGCCGGCGACCGGCTGCCCTTCGGGATCGAGGCGTTCGCCGGACGCGAACACAACGATATGGTGCTCTGGGTCGAGGACCGCGACGCCGTCGTGTGCGGCGACACGCTCGTCGACTTCGGAGACGGGTTCGGCATCGCCAGCTGGCTCCGTGCCGATGTGACTCGCGAGGAGGTCGTCGCCGGCCTCCGCCGGCTGCTCGATCGGCCGGTCGAGCACGTGCTCCCGGCGCATGGCGCGCCGACAGACCGTGCTGCGCTCGAGCGCGCTCTCTCCTGAGGGCTGACGTCCATCCCGTGGCCCGGGCCGGCGTTCGAGATGTCACCGGAAGCGGGGTCGGTCGGTGTTACTCGCCGAGCCAGCCGTCGCGGTACCGGGTCAGGACGCTCCGCGGGAACCTGGCATACGCCTCACTCGCTTCTTTCGTCTCGCGCTCGACACCGGCGCCGTGGCGGAGCGCGGCCTCGTCCACGGTGTACGCGCCCCAGTCAGGACCTGTGGAGCGATCCCGCGCGCCGACGGCGAGCACGAGGCACGGCGCTGTTCCAGCTCCGACGATCGTGTGGTTCGTGTCCGGAGGGCAGTGCACGAAGTCCCACGGTCCCAGCCTGCGTTCTTCGCCCTCGATGACGAGGATCGCTTCGCCGGAAAGCACGAGGAAATCCTCCTGGTCGGATTCCCAGTGGTACATGGCCATCGGCTCGCCTGGCCCGAGAACTGTCAGGTTAATCCCGAGCTGGGTGAAGTCCGTGGCTCCCTCGAAGCCTGCGCCCTCGAACTCGCACAGCACGCCGCGTCCCTTCCGTTCCCACCACTGCGTGTCGCGCGCGTTGAGCACGAACCAGCCGTCGCCTTTCGGGACAAGTCCGCGATCCGTCGCCACGAGCTGCGCCTCCGGGATCACCGAGGTGAGCATGACACGTCCGTAGACGGCCCAGGAACCACACCCCTTGGGTGAGTGGCGAGGAATCTCCAGGCCAGCGCCAGCGTGCCGGGCAGCGTCCGTTACGAGGTAGCCAACACGTGAGGCGGTAATCGGGCGCCTTCCTCGTGGCGCCCGCGTGTACTCCTTGAGGTGGTAGCGCTCGCGTGAATCCAGTTGACCGCGAGGTAGCGCCGCCACCCCGTCTCCCGGTCGCTCTAGTCGGGCGTGATGTTCTGGTTGAGGCGGAAGAAATTGCCCGGGTCGTACGTGCGCTTGAGCGCCTTTAGCCGGTCGTACTTCTCCGCACCGTAGGCTTGGCGGATTCGCTCCTCGCCCTCCTCCATCAGGAAGTTCACGTAAACGTTCTGGTGGTGCGGCTCGAGCGCCGACCACAGGCCGCGCGCCCACTCGCGCTCGGCATCGAAGCCGTCGCCGGTCCTCGTGATGCCGATGATGTTGAGCAGGTGACCCGCGTCGCGGCCGGTGAACGCGGCCTCGTCCTCGCCCGCCCGGGCGACGGCGCCTCCGAGCTGGTAGATCGAGAAGACGGTCACCGGCGAGACGATCCGTTGCCCGTGGTCGGCGAGGGTGTCGATCACCTCGTCGTTGAGCTCCGCCAGGTTGCAGGAGCGGATGTAGTACCACCAGCCGTGGGGAAAGGCGGGGTTCAGCGCCGCCTGATGCGCGACGAAGGGCATCGGCGCGCAGCCGTCCGCCAGCGGCGCGCCGAAGTCCCGCAGCGGCTTTAGCACCCGCTCCCCGTCCTCAACTGGACCCGCGTAGCAGCAGCCCACGACGATTACGTGCCGGCCGTGAAGCTCCTCGGGAATCGGGGGAAGCGGGAGCACGCGGCGGAAGGTGACGATCGTGGTCAGCTCATCGGGCACCTCCTGAATCCACTCCCGGTAGAAGCGGAGGACCTGGGGCGAGTCCTCCATCGGCCACATCACCGGGCCGGCGAACACCATCGGGCCGGTCGGATTGAGGCGGAACTCGAACTCGGTGACGATTCCGAAGTTTCCGCCGCCGCCGCGAACCCCCCAAAAGAGGTCGGCGTTCTCATCCGCGGTCGCCGTCACGAATTCGCCCTCGGCGGTGACCATGTCGACGCGTACGAGCTGGTCGATGGTCAGTCCGTACTTGCGCTGGAGCCAGCCGACCCCGCCGCCCAACGTGAGGCCCGCGAGGCCCGTGGTGGGGACAATGCCCGCCGGAACCGCGAGCCCGAACGCCTGCGTCTCGCGATCCATCTCGCCCAGCACAACTCCCGCCTGAGCCCGCGCCGTGCGTGCCTCGGGATCGACACGAATCCCCTTCATCTGCCCGAGATCGATCACGATCCCCGCATCGCAGATCGACAGCCCCGGATAGCTGTGGCCGCCGCTTCGAACCGCGACGAGAAGTCCCTGCTCCCGCGCGAAGCGAACAGCGGCGATCACGTCCGCGACCCCG
>DATFON010000173.1:0-9444 GCA_035265465.1 Solirubrobacterales bacterium
GGAACCTCCGAGACTAGCCGTGCGAGAGCGCTACGAAGTTGACGCGGCCGTCGAAGTATCTGATCCCGGACGCCGTCTCATTGCACCGGATGCTCAACATGACTGGGCCGGGTCCCACAGGGGGCGTGACGGCCGAGATGGCTATGACATCGGTTTGCCCCCCGTTGACGAAGACGGGGACCGAGGCGTGGGCCCCCACGTCCGAAGCGACCGCGCAGCTGCCGCCCCCATCGCCACCCCCCGTATCGGGCTCTGCTCTGATCTGCCCGATTATCAGGACGCGCGAGGGGCCGGGAAGGTTGGTGCCACCGGATGCACAGGTGGTGAACGACGTGCTCTCCGGGTCGCAGGGAGAACCCAAGTCTGCAAGGCCTCCCAAGCCCCCGAGCGTGGCCGATGGGACCTGGCCCAGCGTCGGCTCAGCGACATCGGCTCCGGTGAGCGAGTCGTTGAGGACGTCCCCGCCCCGCAGGTTGTCGTTGCGGACCTCGCTGCTCCGGACCGCGCCAGCGAGGATGTCGGCGCTCACGAGTCCTCCGCCCGTGAGCGTGTCGTCGCGCACGTCGGCCGAATAGACCTGGTTGTTGACGATGTCGGAGCTAAAGACCGTGTTGGCGGCGTAGGCGACACCGCCGCCGAGAACCAGGAACAGCGCCAGCGTCGCGGTGACGTTGGCATACGTCAGGTGGCTTCGAATCCGTTGCCGCATGTGAACCTCCGTATCCGTCGATGGGGCGGAGGCCAAATACGTCGGCTGGTCCGTCAGGGCGAGTCGGCAGGTTCAGCTATCCGCTGGTGCGCGTCCAAGTGTCTCACCGGAATGCCGGCAGTCAAGGGAGGGTCTGTGCGAAGGATCACGTATCCGTGCAACCGCCAGGTGGCCCGATGGCGCGCGCTGCAGAGAACGCAATGACTAAGCGCGGCGCGGAATCCCTCCTCCCGCAGCCCGGCGGCTTCGACACGCTACGTCGCCCTCGTGGCGGTGCCGTAGATGAAGCAGCTTTCGTTACCGGAACGATTGTCTGCCACGGCGTTGAAGTCGACCTGAACCAAGGTGGAGCTGGTCTTCAGCATCGCCGTCCCACTCCCGCGACGGTAGGAGGTCTGCTTGCCTTCGTAGAGGAGGACGATCCAGACGTTCGTGGTGGCCGGGATGCCAAGCCCGCGGCGATCGGACGGCCCGGCGATCGGACGAGAGGGATAGCCGATCGGAGGAGAGAGGTGTAGCCGATCGGACTATTGACATCACAGCCCTCCGCGCATAGCGTCGGGTCACTCACTCGGCGCACACTAATCGTCCTGCGGCGAGCTGAAAGGTCAACCAGAGCAAGGAGACTCCCATCGGGGAGATCGTCAAGCGATCCGTTCCGCTTCCCGTTCCCTCCGGGAAGAGGCCGCCAAGACACCAGAGCGACCGGGCGGCCCACCAGTCGAGCTTAAGGGGGCCGCGCCCAAACACGGAGTCGCGCCCAAGAGTGCTAGTGCCGCGACACGGCGCGCCACCAGTGGCGCGTACTGGCCCGGCGCCTATTACACCAACCCCAACCGCCAGATCGGAAAGCTGTACTTCTGGACCGGCACCCGATGGAGCCATTGCTCTGCGACAGCTATCAACAGCGCGAGCAAGTCACTGGTGCTGACGGCAGGACACTGCGTCCTCGACACGATCAGCAACCGCTGGTCCACGAACGTGCAGTTCTGTCCCGGTTATCAATACGGCTGCAAGCTCGGGGTTTGGAACGCGTCGCGTCTCGGTACTACGGGTAGTTGGTACAACAGCACCAGCACCAACTATCACTGGGAGGACGATATCGGCATCGTGAAGGTGGCGTACAACTCTAACCGGGGTTACTTGGTGAACTCAGTTGGCGGCCAAGGGATCACGTTCAATCAGTCCACAAACTTGTATCGTAGTGCCTTTGGATACCCTGCCCCGGACAGCCGTTTCCCCCAGTACAATTACAATGGTGAGGATCTCGCCTACTGCCAGAACTACAGCGGCTACGACGGCTATGGGCACCTGTTCATTCCTTGCACGATGACGGGCGGCGCGTCTGGCGGTCCGTGGCTGAGTTTCGTGGGCTCGAACTGGCTCGGCTATGCCAATGGCGTGAACAGTCACAAGCCGAGTGGTGCATACATGGGCAGTCCGTACTTTGGCAACACGGAACTGAACGTCTGGAACTACTGGACAGCGCAGTAAGGCTCGTGGGAGCTAGGGTCTGGCCGTCGTGCCAGGGAAACCGTGCCTTCGCCGGCATCGGCTAGGACCCCGCTCCCGCCTATCACCCAACTGCATCTGGTTTGCGATCGGAACCGCGACGGCGGTCGTGGTCCAGACCTTCGTCCCGCCGCGGTGGGCCGCCGGGGCGCTATCGGGCTGGCGCGGCCTACCGGTCGCGATCACCGCCGGCGCCGTTCTTCCCGGCTGCTCGTGCACGACGATGCCGCTGGCGGTCGGGCTGCGGGGAATGATCGGACCGAGGGTCGGGACGCTGACCGCGTTCGTCTTCGTCTCGCCGCTCCTCAGCCCGATCACGGTCGCCCTGACCTGGTCGCTTCTCGGCTGGGAGTTGACGGTCGCGCGCGTGGTCGCGGCGCTCGCCGGCAGCGCGATCATCGGACTCGTCATCAACCGGGCCCAGGAGTGGTTCGAGGTCGGGCGCCTCGCCCCGATCGCCGGCGCCGATCCCACCTACGACGCGCGCTGCGGGGAGCAGGAATCGTCGTGTTGCGCGACGGGCTCGGATCGGATCACGAGCCGGTCGCGGCCGCGAGCGCTACTCGTCAACGCAACCGCGGTCGTGCGCGAGGTCGGCCCCTACTTCCTGCTCGGGATGCTAATTGCCGCGGTCCTCTCCTCGGCCGTCCCGGAGGATGCCCTGCCGGACGTCCTCGGCGGCTCCTCGGGCATCGCCGCCTTCGCCCTCGCGGCCGTGGTCGGGATCCCGCTCTACGTCTGCGAGGGCGAGGAGGTCCCGCTGACGTACGGGCTGCTCGCCACCGGCCTCGGCCCCGGCCCGGCGTTCACGTTCCTGATGGGCTCGGTCGGGACATGCGTGCCGACGATCCTCATGTCGCGCGGGATCCTGGGGAAGCGGGCGACCTACTTCTACGTCGGATTCTGGATCGCGTTCGCGATCGTCGCCGGCCTAGCGTTCCAACTGCTCGTCTAAGCCGGCTGTTGTGCGAGGGCCTGCGCCTCGTCGCTGCCCGGAGCAGCGCGCCGACTTGCCGACGTACTGCCCGGAGAGGTGACCCCTCATGCCACCAGCCGCACCTCGAGCGTCGGGGTGATCAGCTCGCCCGCGCCGCCGAGCAGACCGAGGATTCGGGCCACGTAGGCCTCGGTCTCCGGGATATCGGGGACGCACTGGCAGGCCGCCACCGGTCCTGGGCCCGCGTTGTAGGCGGCGAGTGCCAGCGAGACCGAGCCGCCGAACTGGCGCAACAGGTCCGACATCAGATGGGCCTGGGCATCGATCGCCGCCGGGGCGTCGAACGGGTCGTCGAGGCCGTAGAGGGCGGCGGTCGACGGCATGAACTGGGCGATTCCCTGAGCGCCCACCGGCGACACCGCGAACGGATTGAAGTTCGACTCCGCCATCAGCTGGGCGGCGAGCACCCCGGCGGAGACGTTCCAGCGCGAAGCCGAGCGCAGGATCGGCTCCCGGAATCGCTCCGGGACGAACGACGGCAGCCCCGCCGTGGGCTCGGGTTCGCCGCCGCCGGTCGGCATCCCCACGGCGTCGCCGGCGCTCGAGCAGGGCGCCGGGCCGCCGGTGAACCCGAAGTGCCAGGCCTCCCACGAGTAGCGCCGCAGGAAGTCGAAGCGCGGCGCGTTGGCGTCCAGCCACCCATAGGCCGACGAAGGGCCCAGGTCGAGCTCGGTAGCGCAGCGGTGAAGGGACTGGCCGGGAGGCGCCACCCAACGCGGGTCGGGGTTCTGCTCCCATAGCTCGGCCTGCTCGGCGTCCGAGCGGAAGGCAGAGGTGATCACGATCGCAATGCCGTCGTGTTGCGCAGCGGCTGCGAGCCGGTCGAAGGCCTCGGCGACGTCGGGGCGCATCGGCTTGCCCTGCCGGTACACGAGGGGCCCCGAGTAGCCGCCGCCACTCGCCATCGTCGGCGCCGTCCCGGTCCCGGTCGCGGGCGGCGAGGCCTCGGCCACCCCGCTGGCCTCGATCCGCACCTGGTCGCGACCGTGTCCCGAGTGGGAGCGATTGCCTCCGGGAAGCGAGTCCGTGTCGAGTGAGGCGGTCACCGAGGCCTTGACCCGCGTGGGAGCGAATGATTCACGGTCGGGGAACGAGACCCGGAGCCAATCCGCGTCCACCCCGTTTCGTGTCGCCGCCTCTTTTGCTGCCGCGGTCGCGCGCTCCAGGTACTCGTCCTTGTCCAGGTGCTGCGGGTTCGAGGCTCCGCTTGGCAGCAGGACCGGAGTAAACAGCCGTGGGAAGTCGTCGCGGAGCGAGCGGGCCCCCGAGAGCGCCGCCAGGTCCGCGGCGCGCTGCGTTCGCGCAGCCCCGGTGACGGCCCCGCCCAGTGCCGTGAGGACCGCGGCGCAGAAGAGGACCACGAACGCGGCCGCGATGACCATGAAGAGCGCCTGGCCACGCTCGGCCATCAGCGCTCCGGAGCGCGCTACTGGAGACCGGCGCTGCTCCGAGCGGCCGGTACCCAATCCGCGCGCCAGCCGACCAGCCCGCTGCGATGCGCTGCCTCCGGCCTCGAGACCCGCCAGCGCCCGCCGTGAGGCGACCCGCCCCGGAGCTCGGGCCGCCACCCGGACGGGAATCCCGCGGTCGCGCAGCTCGATCACGCTCATCGCCGTCAGGGATCGATCGCGAGGAAGATCGGCGCGAAGCAAGGCGGCCGACGGTCGCTGAACGCTCCCGCTCAGAGCCTCCTGCCAGAGCTCCGCAGGGAGGTGCGCGATCGCAACCGCGTGCTCGGGGAGCGCGTGGACGGCCCGGCCGAGCTCGCCAAGGGCATCGTCCGATGCGTCCAAGCCCAGCCAACACAGCCGGCCCCGGGCCGCCACTCGATCGAACCCGCCTGCCCGAAGCGCGTCCTCGAGCTCACGAGCGCTGGCCGCAGCCAGCATCGTCGGCCCGCGCCCGGCTCGCGCCCCGAGCTCGGCGACCAGCACGGCGGGGCGCGTGTGGCTGAGCGCGACGCCGACGGCGGCGGCGACTGCGACGCCGCCCTTCGCGTCCCCCAGGCTCGTCGCGATCACGAGGTCCCGACTCATGGCGCAGGAGTCCTGACCCAGGTCGACGAGCTCACCTCGAGGCGCTGGGCGACCGTCGCGAGTGGCGACGGAGGCTCGATACGGACCGTCAGGTGCCCGCCGTCGACGTCGACGTGGCTTCGGCCGCGCGCCCATCCGGGCAGCGCCTCGCGGACGGCCGGCGCCGCGGGCTTGCCCGCGGCGAGCGCCATCGATCCCGCCTCCGCGGCCCCGTCGGCGAGCGTCAGGGAATAACCGGTCGCCAGGAGCTGAAGCGCCACCAGGCCGGCGAGCACCAGGGCCGGGATCCCGGCGAGGAGCTCGACGGTCGCCTGCCCCTCCTCACCCCGCGCCATCGCCGGTTCCCAGCTCGGATCGCGCCGTGACCGGCACGGAGGGGATTCCCGGAAGGAACGCCGGCGCCCTGACCCGGACCGAGATCCCGTCGCCGTCGTTGATCGTCGCCCCCTGTCGAAGCGGTGAAGGGAGCGACCGCCGTGCCGCAGCCTCGGCATCGCCACCCACGTAGACGGCGCGCGCGCCGGCGCGCGCCGCAGCACCGGCGCTCCACAGGGCGTAACCGGCCACAACGAGCTGCGCGACGACCAGCGTCACGACCAGCAGCACGGGTATCGCCGCCACCAACTCCACGGAAGCCTGGCCGCTCTGATCCCGCGCTCGTGCCATGCCGCGAAGCTAGGCCGGGCGAGCGCGCGTGTGGCGCGCTAGGTGTGTCGAGAAGCGGGCGGGAGCGTGGCGAATGCCGGACGAGCCAAACGGCCCCGGCCCTGGACGGTCAGTAGGTGTGCGCCCGCATCCAGACGCCGATGATCGCGACGACCGCGCAGGCCATCAGCGTCACCCAGATCACGGCGCCCAGGCCGCCACCGCCGAGCAGCTTCCCGGCGCCGGCGATCATCAGGACGATCACTCCCACGGCCCCGAGGAGGACGGCGCGCTGGTCGTCCGGCAGCGAATCGAAGGTCAGGCGGTTCTCCCGGTACACCTGCCGGGCCGCCGCGGCGAGCGAGGCCAGGAATCCCATGCCGAGCGCCGCGAGAACCGCGGCCGCCACACCACCGCCGCCGGGCACGAACGCCACCGGCACGGCGAGGATGGCGATGATCGCGATGTTCCGAACGGTTCGCAGCACCGGGCTCAATGCTACTTCCGCGTCATCACGATGATCCCGATCGTGACGGCGGCCGCTGCCGCCGCGAGCGCGACGACCGCCAGAACACCGAAGGCCACGGCCGCGGCGGGGCGCCCGTCACGACTCAGGTCGGCGAACCGCGCGGCGCCGAGGATCGCGAGCGAAAAGATCAGCGTCACCCCCACGCCGGCGACCGCGGAGGCCACGATGGTCTTGAGCAGCGCCTCGGTGTCGACGATCGTCGCGAGCACGTGCCTACCGGGCCGGAAGCGGAGCTCCGCGCCGGATACGTCGGGCGAATGCGATCGTCAGGAGCACAAGCCCGATTGTCGTCACGATAGCCGGGCCGAGCGCCCCGGTCCCGAAGATGCGCGTGACTCCGTAGACGAGAGCGCCGATCGCCGCTGACGCGGGCAGCGTCAGGAGCCAGGCGGTGACGATGTCCCCGGCGACACCCCACCGGACTGCCGAGAGCCGCTTCCCGGCACCGGCCCCCATCACGCCGCCGGAGATGACCTGGGTCGTCGACAGTGGGAAGCCGAAGTGGGACGAGGCCAGGATCACCGCCGCCCCCGCTCCTGATGCAGAGAAGCCCTGCGCGGGGTCCATCCGAATGATTCGCGTTCCCATCGTGCGGATGATGCGCCAGCCGCCCGAGTAGGTCCCGAGCGCGATCGCGCTCGCCGCCGAGACGATCACCCAGGTCGGCGGATCGGAGTCGGCGGCCAGGTTCCCGTTGGCGATCAGTGCCAGCGTGATCACCCCCATCGTTTTCTGGGCGTCGTTCGTGCCGTGCGCGAGCGCCAGCAGCCCTCCAGAAACGACCTGACCGAGGCGGTACCCCCGCGCCACCGGCCCCGGCCGCTCGCTCCCCACGATTCGGTAGCAGACCACGATCGCGATGCCACCCACCAGGAAGGCGACGAGCGGCGCGACGATCGCGGGGATGAGCACCTTGCCGAGAACGCCTTCCCCGAAGACGGCATCGGCGCCCGCCGCCGCGAACGCCGCCCCCACCACGCCGCCGATCAAGGCGTGCGATGAGCTCGAGGGCAGTCCGAAGTACCAGGTGACGAGGTTCCAGGAGATCGCTCCGATAAGGCCGGCGAAGACCACAGTGGGAGTGATCGCGCCGGCGCTGACGACGTCCTGGGCGATCGTGGCAGCGACGGCGAGAGAGATGAAGGCCCCGGCGAAGTTCAGCGCCGCCGCGTAGGTGACGGCGAGCCGCGGGGCCATCGCCCGGGTGGAGATCGACGTTGCGACGACATTCGCCGTGTCGTGAAACCCGTTGGTGACGTCGAATGCGAGGGCGGTTCCGACGACGATGACCAGGATGACGTCGCTCTGCATCGGCTCGCCGCGCTAGGCGTTCTTGATCACGATGCCTTCGAGGATGTGGGCGGCCGTCTCGGTTGCGTCGATCGCCCGCTCGAGCACGGTGAAGATGTCCTTCCAGCGAATGACGACCATCGGGTCGATGCCGTTCGAGAACAGCGCCGCCACCGCATCTCGGTACAGCCGATCGCCGTCGTTCTCAAGCCGGTGAATCTCGATCCAATGCTGCTCTAGGCCCTTGAAGCCACGCAACTCCGCGAGCACGACAGCGAGCTGCTCGCAGGACTTGACGAGCACATCCGCCATCGCCTGCGCCTGCGCCATGGGCGCCTCGATCTTGTACAGGCCCATGAAATCGGCCGTCTCCTCGATGAAGTCGACGATGTCGTCGAGCTGCGTCGCGAGGGCGTAGATGTCCTCGCCGTCGATCGGCGTGACGAACGTCGTGTTCATCCGCTGGACGATGTCGTGGGTTATCCGGTCGCCCTCCTGCTCGGCCAGCAGGATCTCGCGTGCGAGCCCGGTGTCATCCGGCCATTCGTAGAGCATCTCCTGGAGCATGCGCGCCGCCCGGAGCGTGTTCTGCCCCGCCTCGTTGAAGAGGTCGAAGAACACCCTGTCCCGAGGTACGAGGCTCGGCAGCCGCACCGGTCGCAAGCTACCAATCCGCGAGGACATCGGCCACCCTTTCGGCGGCCCGACCGTCCCACAGCTCGGGGCTCTCCGGTTCCTCCGCGCCATCCCGCCCGGCGCTCGCACGGGTCCGCAGGAGGGCTGGGATTTCCGCGATGCGGCGCGGGTCCAGCCCAAGGAGCGTGTTCGTCCCCGACCGGATCGTGACCGGGCGCTCGGTGTTGTCGCGGAGGGTGAAGCAGGGAATCCCCAGATAGGTCGTCTCCTCCTGGATGCCGCCCGAATCCGTGAGGACCGCCGCGGCCTCGGACTCGAGTGACAGGAAGTCCAGGTATCCCACGGGGTCCGTGAGGGTCACCCCCGGATAGTCCACGCCCCCAAGCATCTTCCGGGTGCGCGGGTGAACCGGGAACACCACCGGCAGCTCGCGCGCCACGGCCGACAGCGAATCCATCGCGTCCGCGAGCAGCGGCCCGTCCACCAAGGCCGGCCGGTGCAGCGTCACCAGCACATAGCTGCCCGGCTCGATTCCAAGCGACGCCGCCGCGCCGCGGTCACGGATCAGCGTCTCGAGCGCGACGAGGCTGTCGATCATGGTGTTGCCGACGAATTTCATCCGCTCGTCGCCCACGCCCTCGGCACGGAGGTTTTCGATCGCTTCCTCCGAGTGAAGGAAGCAGAGCGCCGAGATGTGGTCGGTGGCGATGCGGTTCGTCTCCTCGGGCATCGAGCGGTCGAAGCTGCGCAACCCGGACTCGACATGGCCCACGGCCACCTCCATCTTGTCCGCGCAGAGCGCCGCTCCGAGCGAGGAGTTCACGTCGCCGGGGACGAGGACGAGGTCGGGCTCCTCCTCGGAGAGGACCGGCCGGAACCGCTCCAGCACCCTGGCGATCTGCTCGGCGTGGCTGCCGGATCCGACGCCGAGGACGTGGTCGGGCTCCGGCATGTCCAGCTCCTCGAGGAAGACCTCGGACATCAGCCTGTCGTAGTGCTGGCCCGTATGGACGGTCACCGTCCGCCAGTCGGGAAACCGGCGCCGCAGCGCCCCGATGACGGGCGCCATCTTGACCATGTTGGGACGCGT
>DATFON010000174.1:0-2030 GCA_035265465.1 Solirubrobacterales bacterium
GGTTCTGCGGCGCGACGTGAGCACGTCGGTGATTGCCGGGCAGCGTACCCGGTGGGACCCGGGGGGTAGCCGCGAAGCCGCGACAGGCCCCACCGAGCGCAAGGTCCCAGCCTTATCCCAATCATCGCTGTTGTCCTGACGCGCGCGCGTCGTCGCCATCGTTCCCGACTGGCCGACATACCATCCGCCCATGCCCGAGCCGCACCACCTGGCCGTTGAGCTCGACCAGGTCGTCGAGGCGGCACGCGCCGCAGGCGATCAGTGGCGCGAGTTCCTGCGCGCGGGGATGTTCAGCGCAGGCGTCTACCGCCTCTCGGCGGGGGAAATCGATCGTCAGACGCCGCACGCGGAGGACGAGATCTACTACGTGCTCGCGGGGCGTGCCGAGCTCGAAGTCGAGGGGACGCGACAGGCGGTCGAGCCCGGGTCGATCGCCTTCGTGACCAAGCTTGCCAAGCACCGTTTCGTCGACATCGTCGAGGACCTCGAGCTCCTGGTGATCTTTGCGCCGCCCGAGACGGATCTTTAGGAAGGGCCGCTTCTCGCATAGCAGCACTCTCGCGCCGGCGTGCCTTCTTCCATGGAAAGCAGCAGCCCGTTCGAGACACTGTGACCCGCATTGTCGGTTGGCCGGGTGGTGAGGAGAAGGCGTGAGCGATCGCAGCACCGATGTGCGGGCCTGGGTCGATGACCGCGCCGACGAAATGGCGGCGCTCCTAGAAGCGCTCGTGCGTGTTCCCACCGAGAACCCGCCGGCCGTGAGCTGGGGCGATGCGCGGGTGAGCTGCGCGATGCGCTGGACCGGCTGGACTTCGCGCCCGAGCTGATCGAGCTGGCGTCGCCCGGGAGGCTCGAGGCACCGGCGATCGTGCGCGGCACGTCGGCGGCGGCGCCGAGATCGTCTACTACCACGGGCACTTCGACATGGTCCCGGCCCAGAGTTCCTCGCAATTTCAGCCTGAGCGTCGCGACGGGAAGATCATCGGGCGTGGCACCGCGGACATGAAGGGCGGTCTGGTTTTCCATGCTCTACGGCGCCGCCGCCGCCCGCGGCCTGGGCCGGCCGGCTCGATGAGGCCGAGGCTAGGCACCAGGCGTGGGAAAGGTTCGGCTGCGAGATCGACCGCCCGGGCGTGCTCGCCACGGCCGCTCGCGCCCGCGGGCTGGTCGCCACCGACCGGGGCGATCTCGATGGCGCGATCGCGTCATTCGAGGACGCCCTCGGGCACCACGATCGCCTCCCCGTCCCGATCGAGCGCGGCCGCACCCTGGTCACCCTCGGCACCGCATACAGGCGGGGCGGGGCAGCGGCGGAAGGCTCGGGCAACGCTCGATAATGCGCTCAAACTCTTCGAGCGAATCGACGCCCGCATATGGGCCGATCGCGCTCGGGCCGAGCTCGGCCGGCTCGGCGGGCGAGCGCCGGGCGGCGACGAGCTCACGGCCACGGAGCGTCGGGTGGCGGAGCTCGTCGCCGAGGGTCGGACGAACAAGGAGGTGGCCGCGGCGCTATTCGTGACCGTGCGGACCGTGGAGTCGAACCTCACCCGCATCTACTCGAAGCTCGGGATTCGCTCCCGCACCGAACTCGCGGCCCGCGGCCTCGGCGCCGACGACAAGGGTTCCGGGTGAGCGGTCCGATCAGCCGTTCGCCCAAAGGCGGCCGCCCGGTGATCGCGAACGCCGTTCTTAGCCCCGTAGTGATGACTTTTGGCAACTAGCGGCAGCGGTCACAGCCGGAACGGCCGACGAGCTGGACTGGTTTCGCGTGGAACGACATCTGGCGCGTATCCCTCCCGGCCTGCCGTCTCGCGCCGATGAGAGTGCCGCTTTCGCGTGAGGCTGTCGCACAAAGGGTAGCTCGGAGAGGGACCCTACGGACATTCAGACGGCGGCTACGCCGGACCACGCGTCGCCTGCATGCGCGAGCGCCGCGTCGATAAGCGCCACTTCGGCTTGATCGTTAACGAGGGTCGAGAAGAGCTATCAAGAGCCCGTCGTTGGTTTATGCGACAGCCTCGCGTGAAAGC
>DATFON010000175.1:0-3948 GCA_035265465.1 Solirubrobacterales bacterium
TGTCCGACCTGAACGGTGTCGTCGGCGGAGACCAGCAGCTTGGTGATCACACCGCTCGACGGCGCCGGGACCTCGGCGTCGATCTTGTCGGTCGAGACCTCGATCACGGTGTCGCCCTCGCTCACCGACTGGCCCTCGGCGACGTGCCATTCGAGCACCGTGCCCTCGGTCACCGACTCCCCCATCTCGGGCATCGTGATCTGAACGGACTCGCCGGGTTCTGCCGACTCGGTCGGAGTGACCGTCTTCGTGGCGCCCGGTTGAGCCGCCTCGGACGGCGCGCTCTCGTCGCCCAGGTCCGCGTCGCCCTCGCCCGTAGCACCCGCCGTGAGGCCTGGGCCCGGCTCGCGATCGCCGCCCGCCGACGCGGCGGCGCCGTTCCCTGACGCACCGTCGGCGGAAGGCTCAGCGGTGGGATCGAGCTCGGCCAGCACGCCGCCGACCTCGATCGTCTCGTCGGGCCCCTTGAGGATCCTCGTGATCACGCCGCTCGCGGGAGCGGGCACCTCGGCGTCGATCTTGTCGGTCGACACCTCCACGACGGTCTCGCCCTCGGAGACGAACTCGCCCTCATGCTTAAGCCACTCGAGAACCGTCCCCTCGGTCACCGATTCCCCCATTTGGGGCATCTGGATCTCGACGGTCTCAGCCATCCACATCCAGTCTATGCGCTTGCCGATCGCCGATTCGGCGGTTCCGGAGGCCCGTGGGCGGCGCTGCCCGGCGCATGGATCTCAGGCAACTCGAGCGACGAGGTAAACCTCGTTTGCGACCGTGTCGTACACGTCCTCGGCCAGGAAATCCCGCCCCGGGCCGACGTGGTCGCAGTATCCGCAGACCAGGCGGGATCCGGCCGAAAATGACGTGGTGGCGGCGATCGGGAGCGCGCAGCCGGGACAGATCAGCGCGCCGTGCGCAAGGACCTGGACTCCGTCGCGCACGAGACGCCGATGGGTGCCGGCCTCAGCGCCGTCCACGCGCCCCATCCCGGTGTCCGGGCGCCCCGGATCACCCGGGTTAGCTGGAATTTCGAAGCTCATTTCCTGGGTAGGAGTGTAGGGTCATTGGCGACGCGGCCCGCACGAATCGTGATCCTGGAGAAGAGGAGATGAGCTACTTCGTCACCGGCGCAACCGGCTTCATCGGGCGTAACCTGGTGGAGCAGCTGCTCGAGCGCGAGGGCACGATCTACGTGCTCGTCCGCGAGGGGTCGAAGGGCCGGCTGGAGGAGCTTCGAAGCCGTTGGGGCGTGGGCTCGGATCGTGTGGTCGGGATCGTGGGCGACCTGTCGCAGCGGGGTCTCGGAGTCTCGGACACCGACGTCGAGCGGCTGCGAGGCAATGTGGACCATCTCTTCCACCTGGCCGCGATCTATGACATGACGGCTGACGCGGAGAGCCAGAGGGTCGCAAACATCGAGGGGACACGGCACATGGTGGAGTTCGCCGAGGCCGTCGAGGCGGGGCGCGTGCACATGGTGAGCTCGATCGCCGCGGCCGGCCTCTACAAGGGAACCTGGCGCGAGGACATGTTCGAGGAGGCCGAGGACCTCGACAACCACCCCTATTTCCGGACGAAGCACGACTCGGAGGGAATCGTTCGCTCGGAGTCCACGAGACCGTGGCGCGTCTACCGGCCCGGGATCGTCGTCGGCCACTCCGAGACGGGCGAGATGGACAAGGTCGACGGCCCCTACTACTTCTTCAAGTTGATCCGCCGCCTGCGCGGCACCGTCCCCGAGTGGATGCCCATGCCCGGGATCGAGGGCAGGGAGATCAACCTGGTCCCGGTGGACTTCGTCGCGCGGGCGATGGACCACATCGCCCACCTCGACGGGCTGGACCGGCGGGCCTTCCACCTGACCGATCCCAAGCCGAAGACGGCCGGCGAGGTCATCGACATCTTCGCCCGTGCCGCGCACGCTCCGCAGTCCTCCATCCGGCTTCCGGCGGGGCTCGTCGATCTGGCCTCGCCGTTCGTCAAGGCCGCGGCGGCGCTGCCCCCCGGCGATCTCGTGACGGATCGGGTGCTGCGGGACTTCGGCATCCCGCGCTCGGTTCTGACCTACGTCAACTATCCGACGAGCTTCGACTCGCGGGGTGCCCAGGCGGCGCTGGCCGGCACCGACATCAGGGTGCCGCCGATCGAGGCCTACGCCGACAAGCTCTGGGACTACTGGGAGCGCCACCTCGACCCCGACCTGTTCGAGGACCGGACCCTGGTCGGCGCCGTCCGGGGACGCAGGGGCCTCGTGGCAGGGACCAGCCAGGTCGCCGAGCAGCAGATCCCGGACGAGCTCTTGCGGTTCATACGGCGGGTCCGCGGTCGGGCGTCGCTGCAGGGAGCGGTACGCGGACGGGTCGTCATGGTCACGGGGGCGTCGTCGGGTATCGGCAAGGCCGCCGCGATGAAGATCGCCGACGCGGGCGGAATCGTCCTGCTCGTCGCGCGCACGGCGGAGAAGCTCGAGGAGACCAAGGCGACGATCGAGGCGAACGGGGGGACGGCGTACGTCCACTCCGCGGACCTCTCCGACATGGACGACATCGACCGGATGGCTGACGAGGTCCTCGCCCAGCACGGCCACGTCGACGTCCTCGTGAACAACGCCGGGCGCTCGATCCGCCGCTCGATCGCGCTCTCCTACGACCGTTTTCACGACTTCGAGCGCACGATGCAGCTGAACTACTTCGGCGCGGTAAAGCTGATCCTGAAGCTGCTGCCCGTTATGCGCGAGCGCCGTACTGGTCAGATCATCAACGTCAGCTCGATCGGCGTGCAGACCAACACACCGCGGTTCTCCTCCTACGTCGCGTCGAAGGCCGCCCTGGACGCGTTCTCCCGCTGCATCGCCTCGGAGATCATCGACGACGGCGTACCGATCACGACGATCCACATGCCCCTCGTGAGGACGCCGATGATCAAGCCGACGCGCATGTACGACCGCTTCCCGACGATCACTCCGGACAAGGCGGCGGACATGATCTGCGACGCGATCATCCACCGGCCGAAGCGGATCGCGACCCCGCTCGGCACGCTCGGCCAGATCCTGTACGCGATCAACCCGAAGTCGATCGACTACATCCTGAACAGCGCCTACAAGCTGTTCCCGGACTCCAGCGCCGCCCGGGGCGAGGGAAAGCGAGAGCGTCCGCAGACCACCGCCGAGGAGGCCTCGACCGAACAGGTGATGTTCGCCTCCCTGATGCGCGGCATCCATTGGTAGCGGGTACCGGCAACAACGCATAGCTCCCCGCGCGGGGGGCACCATCAAGCGTTTGGTGCTTTGAGTACGTGATGACGTATCCAATCCACCAAACGCTCGCCATGGCGGTCTGGCGACTCGCTTCTCGGCAGCACGGAGTCGTCGCGCTCTTCCAGCTTCTCGAGCGCGGGTACACGATGAGCGCCATCAAGCACCGCGTCGCTAAGGGCCGGCTGCACCCTGTTCGCCGGGGCGTCTACGTGGTCGGCCGACCGGATCTGACGCGCGAGGGCGAGTGGACGGCGGCGGTCCTGAGCTACGGACCTCACGCGGTGCTCAGTCATGGGAGTGCCGCCGCGTTGTGGAGGATCCGCCCTGAGCGGGAGCGATGCATTCATGTCACCACATTGCCCCAGACGGATCGGCGCCAGCCAGGGATCATTGCCCATCGTCGCTCGACGCTTGGGGCCTCGGACGTAACCCGTCATCGCGCGATCCCGGTCACGACTCCCATCCGCACGATCATCGACATCGCCGTCGGGCTACCCACGAGCGCGCTCGAGGCGGCGGTGGACGAGGCCGACAAGCTCGATCTCGTCGACCCCGAACGGCTACGGGCGAATCTCGATCGGCGGAAGGGCCAGCAAGGCGTTAGGCCGCTCAGGACCCTTCTTGACCGCGCCACGTTCGTACTCACGGACTCCGAGCTCGAGCGTCGCTTCCTGCCCATCGCGAGGCGCGCG
>DATFON010000176.1:0-7569 GCA_035265465.1 Solirubrobacterales bacterium
AAGGACGGCGACAAGCTCCGAAGCTTCTACTCAGACCTGTTCGACTGGAACATCGACGCCGACAACCAGATGAAGTACGGCATGGTCAGCCGTGAGGACAACCTCGACCAGGGCATCGGGATCGGGGGCGGGATAGGCGCCACGCCGGAGGGGGGCGAAGGACCTGATATCGGCGAAGGACACGTCACCTTCTACGTCTCGGTCGAGGACGTCGAGGCGGCGCTGCAGAAGGCCGAGAGCCTTGGCGGCTCCAGGGTCATGGGGCCGATGCAGGTCCCAGAGGGCCCGGAGCTCGGCCTGTTCAAGGATCCCGAGGGACACACCATCGGCGTGGTCAAGACGCAGTCGATGTAGCAGCAGCGGCTTTAAGCGAGCGGCGGCGGCGTAATGTCGTGGCCGCTCGGGCGACTAATGGGCAGATGCGATCATTGAGACCGAGGCGATCGGAAGGAACCAGATGACGAGCGAGAACGGCACCACGAGCACCACCGAGAAGGCGACCTTTGGAGCGGGCTGCTTCTGGCAGGTGGAGGCAGCGTTCCGCGAGCTCGACGGCGTGATCGATACGGCAGTGGGCTATGAGGGCGGCCACGTCGACAATCCCACTTACGAGCAGGTCTGCACCGGCACGACCGGACACGTCGAGGTCTGCCAGGTCACGTTCGACCCCGCGAAGATCAGCTACGAGGATCTTGTCTCCAAGTACTTCGAGCTCCACGACCCCACGCAGCTGAACCGGCAGGGCCCGGATGTCGGCTGGCAGTACCGCTCGGTGATCTTCGCCGAGTCCGACGAGCAGGCCGAGACGGCTCGGCGCGTGATCGAGCGGGCGCAGGAGCGCTTTCGCGATCCGATCGTGACCGAGATCGAGCCCGCCGCGCCGTTCTGGATGGCCGAGGACTACCACCAGTGCTACCTCGAGAAGCGCTCCTCGGCGAGCGGCTTGCTGGGCACGCTCCTCGGCCGCTAGGCCCGCAGCACCCGAATATCGGTTATACACCCCCGGGAGGCATGGAGGACCTCGATGGGGGGAAGGATCAAACGAATATTTGCGATCGTGCTGGGCGCCGGAGCCGTGTTATCGGCGTACGCCTCCTCGGCGCTCGCCGACCACGGCACCCTCCGCGACCCTAGGGAGACGTCAAGTTCGATCCGCGCGGACGGCCCGCCGACCGAGACATCACCCGGGCGGTTTGGCGGCACGCGAGCCGCGATCGCTTGGTGCACAAGGTCTCGGTGAGGGGGAACATCGGCGATCCCCGAACCGGTGTAGGCCAGCTGCCGGAGCTTCAGATCGGTGCTGCGGGACAAAAGGGTCCCCTGAGCGCGAAGCGAAGCGGCGGCGTCTCGGTGAAGAAGGTCAGCCGGCACACCGTCAAGTACGTGCTCAGTGAGGAAGCGATCGGCAATCCGAGCGCGTACCGGTGGCGCTTCTTCTTCCCTGCGCGGACCTGCCGCAAGTGCGCGTACGACCGCGCGCCCAACCACGGGAGCAAGCTCCACTCGCTCGACGGCACTCCCCCGCCGCCTCCTCCGCCCCCACCACCCCCAAACATCAGCCCGATCCGGCACGTGGTCATCGTCTACCAGGAGAACCACAGCTTCGACAACGTCTTGGGCAGGCTGTGCGCGAGGACCGGGCGATGCCAAGGGGCGACCCGGGGGACGCTACCCGACGGGTCGCGGATCCCGCTGGCCACCTCACCGGACATCGTGCCGCGGGTGGGCCACCAGACGAGCGCCCAGAACGCGGCGATCAACGGCGGGCTCATGAACGGGTTCGCGCACGTGCACGGCTGTGAGGCCAAGCACGACCACCGGTGTTACACGCAGTTCAGGCACCGGCAGATACCCAACCTCTGGAAGCTCGCGAAGTCGTACGCGATGTCCGATCAGACGTTCCAGATGGACAGCGTCCCGAGCTTCGGGGCGCACGTCGAGCTCGTCTCGGCAACGCTCAACGGCTTCACCGGCGATCCACCCCCGGACAGCCCGGGACGTGCCGCTTCGGGCTGGGGCTGCGACTCCCACCTCGACGCGCCATGGCGCGCGACGCCTGACTCCGAGATCACCTACGAGCCCTCGTGCGTCCCGTGGTACGGACTCGATCCTGACAAGTACCCCTACGGCGGCGCGTACAGGCCGACCAACGTGCAGCCCACCGACACGATCCTGGATCGCCTGGACGGTGCGGACCTCGGCTGGAAGCTCTACACGGCGGAGCCCGGAAACGGCTACCTCTGGTCTATCTGCCCGAACTACGCGAAGTGCATCTACACCGGCCGCAAGCAGAATCAGGTCGATACGCGAGACGTCATCGACGACGCCAAGGCGGGCAGCCTGCCGAACTTCAGTGTGGTGCTTCCCACCCTCGCCATCTCCCAGCACAACGGCGACTCGATGAAGGCCGGTGACAACTGGATCGGACGCGTCGTCAACGCGATCCAGAACGGCCCCGACTGGCGCTCGACGGCGATCTTCATCACCTACGACGACTGCGGCTGCTTCTACGACCACGTGCCGCCGCCGGACGGGCTGGGGATCAGGACGCCCATGGTCGTCGTCAGCCCCTGGGCGCGCCCCGGGCACGTGGATTCGACCCAGGCCTCCATGGCCTCGCTCCTGGCCTTCACCGAGCACAACTTCGGCCTGTCGCCCCTGAATGATCGCGACGCGATGGCCTACGACTACGCGAACTCGTTCGACTACGAGCAGGCTCCGCTGGCGCCCGTCCCGATGACGAGATCCAAGCTCTCGCCGCGCGCCCGCGACGTCGTGCGTGACCCGCGGAAGCTGGGCGGGACCTAGCGGATCCCGCGGGTCAGAGGTTCACGGCGACGTACTTCGTCTCCAGGTACTCCTCGATCCCCTCGTTGCCGCCCTCGCGCCCGATCCCGGACTGCTTGACGCCGCCGAAGGGCGCGCCCGCGTTGGAGACCATGCCCTGGTTCAGGCCGATCATCCCGGTCTCGAGCCCCTCGCACACCGTCAGCGCGCGCTTTAGATCGCGTGTGAAGACGTAGGCGACGAGGCCGTATTCGGTGTCGTTGGCGGCCGCGATCGCGTCCTCAGTCGACTCGAAGGAGGCAACAGGGGCGACGGGCCCGAAGATCTCCTCCTTCAGAAGGCGGGCCTCCGGCGGCACTTCGCCGAGGACGGTCGGCTCGTAGAAATAGCCGGCTCCGTCGAGCTTGGTGCCGCCCACGAGGGCCTTGGCTCCCTTGCCCACGGCGTCCTCGACGAGGTCGGCCACCTTGCCGCGCTGGTCATCGTCGATCAGCGGCCCGACGTCCACGCCGTCCTCGGTTCCCCGTCCGACCCGGAGCTTGCCCATCCGCTCGGCAAGCTTGCCGGCGAAGTCCTCGGCAATCGAGTCGGCGACGTGGAAGCGGTTGGCAGCCGTGCACGCCTCGCCGACGTTGCGCATCTTGGCGATCATCGCGCCCTCGACCGCGGCGTCGAGGTCCGCGTCGTCGAAGATCAGGAACGGGGCGTTGCCCCCGAGCTCCATCGACACGTTCAGGACGTTGTCCGCGGCCTGGGCGATCAGCGCGCGTCCCACCTCGGTCGAGCCCGTGAAGGAGAGCTTGCGGAGGCGGGGATCGGCGATGATCGGCTTGGCGACCGAGCTCGACGAGGAGCTCGTGACGATGTTCAGGACACCGCCGGGCAGGCCTGCCTCCTCCAGCAGCTGAGCGAGGGCGAAGGCCGAAAGCGGCGTCTGCTGCGGCGGCTTCCACACCATCGTGCAGCCGGCGGCGATCGCGGGGCCGACCTTGCGCGTCCCCATCGCCATCGGGAAGTTCCACGGAGTGATGAAGAAGCAGGGGCCAACCGGCTGGCGCATGACGAGGACACGCGACGCCCCGTTGCCGGCGACCTTGTAGTAGCCGTCGGTGCGCAGCGCCTCACCGGAGAACCACCGGAAGAACTCGGCCGAGTACGCGATCTCAGCCTTCGACTCGGCGAGGGCCTTGCCCATCTCGAGCGTCATCAGGAGGGCGAGGTCGTCGGTGCGCTCGTTCAGGGCCTCGAAGACCCGCCAGAGGATCGCCGAGCGCTCGTTCGGTGGGGTGGCGGCCCACTCCGCCTGCTTCGCCACGGCCGCGTCGAGGGCCGTCTTGGCATCCTCCGGGGTTCCGTCGGCAACTTCGCAGAGGGCCTCCCCGGTTGCCGGATCCTCGATCGGAAGGGTGTCGCCGCCGCTCGCATCGCGCCACTCCCCCCCGATGTAGAGCTGCTTGGCGACCTGGTCGATGACGCTCTGCTCCTTAGTCGCGATGCCCATCTAAACCTCCATTCGTGCCTTGACTTTCAAGTTACTCGACGGTGCCGCCTACGATGAACCGGCAGGGAACTGGCGGTCGCGGTCGAAGCGCGACCTCGGCGGCCGCGGTTTGGTTGCGGGACCCAGGCAGATGCGTATTACGCGAGCGAAAGGAATTGCGATTGTCGTCGCGGCGTGCGCCGCGCTGGCCGCCGGAGCCCTTGCTGCGAGCGCGACCGGCGCGCGCTGGGTCATTCGTGGGCACGGCTTCGGCCACGGCGTGGGCATGAGCCAATACGGCGCCTACGGGTATGCCAAGCACGGTCGCGATTACCGCTCGATCCTCAAGCACTACTACCGCAATACCCGTATCGCCACGGCGAACGACTCGATCAAGGTCCTGCTCGCGTCGGGCCGTGGCTCGGTCGGCTTCAGCAACGCGCGCAAGGCCTGCGGTAAGCGGCTTCGCTCGGGCCGCGGCTATCAGTTCGCCGAGTCCGGATCGGACGTGCTCCTCCGGAGCACGCGCGGCCGCAAGCTCGCGAATTGCGGTCGCAAGGGGACGGCGAGGGGTGGACACGGAATTCGAGTCGAGGGCAAGGGCACATACCGCGGCAAGCTCGTCGCCAAGGCCTCCGGTGGCCTCCTGGTGGTGAACAAGGTTGGACTCGACGACTATGCGCAGGGGGTCATCGCGAACGAGATGCCGTCCTCGTGGCCGCAGCACGCGCTGCGTGCGCAGGCGGTCGCCTCGCGGTCGTACGGGCTGTCCTCGAGCGGCGGCCGGGGCTTCGACGTCTACGACGACACGCGCAGCCAGGTCTACGGCGGCAAGGGTTCCGAGACGAGCGCGACCAACCGCGCCGTCCGCAAGACCAGCAGGCAGATCCTGCGGTACCACAAGAAGGTGATCACGGCCTTCTTCTTCTCGACCTCGGGCGGCAGGACGGAGAGCATCCAATACGCGTTCGGTGGCTCCCCCGTCCCCTATCTGAAGAGCGTCAAGGATCCCTACGACGACACCTCGCCGTACCACTCGTGGAAGGTGCGCTACTCGCAGGGGGAGATGGAGTCGCGCCTCAGCGGCCTCTTTCGCGGCCGGCTGAAGAAGGTGAAGGTGACGAAGACCGGAGACTCGCCGCGCATCGTCAAGGCGAAGGTCGTCGGATCGCGCGACAGCTCCCGGGTCTCGGGGTCCACGCTCCAGGGCCGGCTCGGCCTGATGAGCACCTGGGCCCGATTCCGGCGATAGGCCGCGGGCTGGCGGCGGCGTCAGCCGTCCGGGAAGGGCTGCAGCGGGATCCCGTGGTCGGTGTCGCGCATGCCGAGCTCGTAGGCGGCGCCGCCGGTCAATTGGAGTCGTTGCGGTGGGCGGCCGTCGCGCTCCACCTCGAGCTCCAGGTCGGCGATCGAGCAGTTGAGCGTGTTGTGCTCCGGGCCCTTCGGGTCAGCGTAGATCCAGGCGACGAAGTTCCGCGGCTCCGACCCGACCCGGCCGCGAAGGCGGATTCCCTTCCCGGAGAGCCGAAACCCACAATGCGTCGGCCGCTCGGAGATCTTCGTGGACAGGATGCGGTCGAGGCCGCCCAGCCGATGCTCGTCCTCGCCGACGCGCAGCATGGCGTTCGCGATCCACGGCGTCTGCACCGGACCGAGCTTGATCCGGCCCGCCGCCATGTCGAAGTAGGTTGGCTCGTCCTCCTCCAGGAACGCGCCCTGGATCCAGACCCAGCGCTCCGCGTGCTCCGTGCCCCAGTTGTGCCCGATCATGCCCGGCCACCCGTCGACCTCGACGTCCTCGCCGGCGAGGGTCAGCCGGCCCTCGAAGCGCGCGCTCGGATACGGGGAGAGGAGCTTGGTCTTCGGGAGTGAGGCGTCGTACAGGCGCTCGTACGGAAGGTGGTGAAAGGGCTCGCCCGCGTCGTCGAAGCGCAGGTCCCAGCTGGCCTCGAGCTCGGGTGTCACGATCTTGCCGGTGGCGCGGCCCGCCTCCAGGACGGCGCCGTCGACGCGGATGTAGGCGCCGTCCGGAACCGAAAGATCATCGGCGCCGAAAGTGGCCTTGGTCGCGCGCGGCCCCGGTGCCTCGGCGTCGAAGTACGTCAGCCACAGGGAGGCCTCCGGGTCCGCACCCGGGGCCTTGTGAACGGTGTGGCGGATCCAGACGCCCCGGCCCCCGGTGGGCCGGGTGGCCTTGATGTAGAAGCTCTCGTAATGGCCGGCGCCGTGCTCGACGCCGGCGAAGCGGGGCGCGCTTCGCACGCGCCCAATCTATCCGCCCGTCAGCTCCACCGGTCCCACTTCTTCATGTTCTTGGTCACTGACCTCATCGGGTGTCCACCCTCATACCAGCCGGGCTTTGACCACAGCTCGAAATGGAGGTGGCAGCCGGATGCGTTGCCGGTCTGGCCGACCCGGCCGATCTGCTCGCCGGTATGCACCCGCTCTCCCTGCCTGGCCCGCCCACGCCGCAGGATGTGCATGTACACGTAGTCGTGGCCATCGGAGCGTCCGTCGACGACGAGGTAGTAGCCGGCGCCGCCCGGGTCGTTGCCGCGGTACTGCACGCGTCCGCCGCGGGCGGCGACCAGCGGCTTGCCGCACTTGGCGAAGACGTCCTGCCCCTCGTGGCCCCGCCCCGCACCGAAACCGTCGCCGTAGGTATGGCGGGCGCGGACCGGGAACTTCTCCGGATAGAGCTTGAAGGAGCGGTCGTCGCTCTTGGCCCGGCTGCGATCGATCTCGCCGCCGTGCTTGGTGCGGACCCGGAAGAGATAGGTGCCCTTCTTGGCTGCCCCGCCGTGGCGGTTGCGGCCGGTCCAGCGGACCTTGTGCGTGCCCGGCTGGACGTCCTCGCGTCGCCACACCTTCACGACCCGCCAGTTGCTTCGCCTGACCGCCTGGATCTTGAGATTGCGGGGGCGGTCGCCGTCGATCGTGTACCGGTAGACGACCGGCCGCTCACCGTAGAAGAAGGCCTTCCCAGGAGCTGCGGCCTCGGCCTTCAACAGGATGGAGCCATCGCCGCCGGATTCCTTCGATCCGCCGGTTCCCCCGGACCCCGACGCGGTCGCGGTCGGCTCATCGGACGTAGTCGAGCCATCGGTGCTCTCCTCGGCGGAAGCCATGCCCGCCGCCCCACACAGGAGCGCGGTCGTCGACGCGAGCGTGATCACTCCTGAGCGCAACCGGACACGTCCCGGGCGCGTTCCAGCCATCTTCCGGCTCACCTGCTCGGCCTCCTCTTTCTCGGGCCTACGGAGTTAGCTGGCGGGCTCGCGCTGAAAGAGCTGCGCTACGGC
>DATFON010000177.1:0-8613 GCA_035265465.1 Solirubrobacterales bacterium
GCGCCGGCGTCCTCGGCGATGCGCGCCTGGTCGGCGGTGGTGACGTCCATGATCACCCCGCCCTTGAGCATCTCGGCGAGGCCTCGCTTGACCCGGAATGTCGCCCTTTCCGTCACTGGGAGCAATATAGGGGAGCGACAGCGGCACCCGCCACGCGCGGGCGATGATTTCCGCGCTGTGTGTAGTACTCCGTGGCGAGTCGCCGGGCGAGCGTCAGGCCGCCATCGCGGATGAATCGCGCTCGTCCGCTTCGACGTCCCCCCGCCTTGGCGGATCTCCGCCAGTGGGGCCGCCGTGCGGCACCGATGTCTCCATGAGCGTGAGTGCCCCCGCCATGGCCGCGGGGGCGGGCCGCCGAAGGTCGCGAATGGCGACGATCAGCCCGAACAGCAGGATCGCGGCCGCGGCGGCAATCAGCACGCCGATCAACCAGGGCGCCCATGGGAGCGCCTGGTGCCAGAACGTCCCGTCCTGCCGGTCGACGCACTGAGCGGCCGGCGGCCACACGGAGATGCCCTTGTCGAGCCCCCCGCCCGACGGGTTCGGCTGCGGACATCCACCCCCCCACGACGCCCAGAGCGCGACGGCCCACAGGACGAAAGCGCAGACGGCAAGGACGGCCGCCGCCCCAACGGTCGGCCCGAGCAGACGCCTGGGTCTGCCGCTCGTCACGCGCGGGGACATTACGCCTGGCGAGAGTCGGAAACCGGGACAGCGAGGCGGCGAGGTCGCTAGTTGCGCGAAAAGCGTTTTACCCCTCACGTCACGATGGTCGGATTCCCGCACATATGGGTGGGAAATCCATCCATCGCTCGGAAATCGCGCCTCATGTCACGCGGTAAACGGACTCGGCGGAAGTTGGAGCGTGAGGGCTACTTCAGCTTGAAGGCGCGGATGCGGTCCTTGAACGCTGCCTTGTCGCGCGCGTACACGCCGTGGGCGAGGGCCTGGACGATGCCCAGGAGCGCCGAGTTCGAGCGTGTGAACGACGGGCTGTTCGACGAGTAGTAGAGCGTCAGCTCGGCGTGCTCCCCGACCTCGGACAGCGTGGCGTCGCTGATCGAGAGCGTGCGAGCGTGCCGGTGCCGGGCGAGCTTCATCGCCCGCACGACGAGCGGATGCGCGCGGCCGGCCGAGAACGCGATGACGAGTGTGTCCTCGTCGACCCTGCTGAGCCTGGTGATCGAGTCCTGGCGAGGGCTCGTGACGACCTCGGCGCGAATGTCCAGCAGGGCGAGCAGATGTCGCAGGTAGCTGGCGAAGAAGGCCATCTGGTCGACGCCCACCAGCATCACGCGGTGCGCGGAGGCGAGCGCCGAGACGCAGGCCTCGACCTGCTCCCGCGTGAGGCTGCGCGCGGTGTCCTCCACGTTGGCGTGGTCGGTCGCGAGCGAGGACTCGAACTCCGAGTGATCGAAGTCGAAGAGCTGCCCGGCGCCGCTGTTCTCCTCGGCCGCGCGGTTGCGGTACTCCTCGATCGCGGCCTGCTGAAGCTCGGGATAGCCCTCGAACCCCAGCGCCTGCGAGAACCGCACGACGGTGGACGACGAGGTGCTGGCGCGGCGGGCGAGCTCCTCGGCGGTCTGGAAGGCCGCCTCGTCGAGGTGATCGACGATGTAGCGGGCGACGTCCTTCTGCGATCGCGAGAACTCGTCGAAGCGCTCGGTGATGTAGCCGGACAGCGTCTTGCCGTTCTGCCTGCCGGGGCGCCCGTTGCGCCGCGAGCGCGTCTGAGCGCCGCGAGCGCGGGACTGAGTCGGACGAGACTTCGTGGCCGTCTTGCTCACGGCGGCATGTTTCGCCCCGGCGGGGGCTTTCCCTTCCGAGGGAAGTACAACGGCATCGATACCCGCTGAATCAATTGCGGCGGCTTCGCCGCCTGACATGCCTCTGCGGCGACAGAGTCGCCGCCCATCAGACCCTGATGTGGTTGGATCGACGGTCCATGGACGCCGAGCGCGCGCTTCGCATGACCAACCGGAACATGATCGTGTTCGACGTCGCGCTGGGCACCGGCGCGCTGCTCGCTCCTGATGCGACGCTCGCCGCATTGGGACACGAGCGCCCCTCGGCGGACGCTCGCCAGCTCTTTCGCCGCAGCGGGCCCGTGTGGCTCACGTTTGCGGCCGCCCACGTCGTCGCGCATCGCCGCGACCGACCCGAGGACTGGTGGGCGCTGGCGTGGCTTCGCGGCACGGAGGTCGCCACGGATGTCCTCTGGTCCCGTTCGCCGGCGTTCACGCGTCCCGGCGCCAGAGCGGGGCTGTGGCTCGCCGGTGCCGGGAACCTCGCGATGACCATGGGATTCGCCTGGCTCGCTCGATGTCAGCCGCGTCGCCCGCGGCGGCGGTTCTCCTTGCGGCGACGCTAGCCGGTGCTGCTCGGCGCCGTGCCGGCCGGACGGCTGCACTCCTTGAAGCCGACCGCCTGGGCCAGTTGCAGGCGCTCGACCTGGTCCTTGACGGCCTTCGCCTGCGCCTTCGCATAGGCCGTGGCGTCGCTGTTCTGGGCGGCCGCGAGGCCCTGCTTGAGGACCGCGACGTTCTTGTCCAGGGCCTTCAGGTAGTTGTCGAGCGCCGGCTTCACAGACGCCGGGGCGTTGAGAGCCCGCAGCTGGCTGATCTCGGACTCGGTGATGTCGATGAGCCCTTGGGTGAAGGTCGCCGACTCCTCGGGCGTGGTGGGCGGGCTCCCTTGGAGCTCGGCGAACCGATCGTGGGCGTCCTTGCAGATCGCGTCCCCCTTGGCGATGAGCTCCGACTTGGAGAGCTCCTCGCCGCCGGTGCTGGTGGTGCTGCTCGTGCCTCCGCCTCCACAGCCGGCGAGGAGCGCGATAAGAAGCGTCGCGAGCGCAACCCATGTGATCCGCATCCCCGCAAGCATCGGCGGCAGGGTAGCGGCCGCCAATGTCGTGCCCGCTAGGGTCCGGCGCCGTGACGGCCCGGGGGTTCTACGTTCGCACGGCCCGCACCTACTGGAGACACGCGGGATACCTGCTGATGCTCGGCATCGCCGTGTTCGTTCCGCTCGGACTGATCGACGCCCTCGCTAATCGTTTCGCCGAGCTCGACCTGTCGGACCTCGAGCAACTCTCCGATCTCGCTGCCGTCGGTCTCGTGATCGGACTCCTGGCCCAGGCGATCACGAGCCTGCTCGGCGAGGTCTTCTACGCCGGCGCCGTCGCGTTGGCCCTGGCCGGCGGCGTGGAGGCCAAGCCGTCATCGCTGACAAGTGTGGCCCGCAGGCTCGCGTACTGGCGGCTGATCGTCGTCGACATCGTGTTCGTGACCGCTACCGCGGTCGGGCTCCTCCTCTTGATCGTCCCCGGAATCATCGTCTTCACCTGGTTCGCGCTCGCGGGGCCGGTGGTGGAGCTCGAGGGAGCCGGCGTGAGGGCGGCGTTCCGCCGCAGCCGAAGGCTCGTCATGGGGCACTTCTGGACGGTCCTGCTGGTTCTCCTCCCGATCACGCTGGGGAGCGAGTTGCTCTCCGGAGCTACCGTGGCCGGCTTCCACAACCTCATCCACAGCTCTCTCTTGAGCGACTGGGCGGGCGAGGCCTTCGCGAACATCGTGCTGTCCCCGTTCTACGCCGTGGCCGCGGTGCTGATGACGCTCCAGCTCTCGCGCACGGAGAAATAGAGCCCTTTCGGGCTCAGCGGCGCCGGCCGTTGAACGGGCCGCGAACCTCGTACACGACGCCGGTTCCGAAGGCCCGTTGCGATGAGAAGTACATGCGGTCGCCGCGCGGGTTGAAGCAGACCCCGGTGACCTCCGACGAGGCATCCGTGCTCGCCGCGCCGTGCTGCGGGCCCGTGAGCTTCGCGAAGCGGGAGACGCGCTGGCGAGGCTCGAGAGTGATCAGGCAGACGTCGAACGGGTCATCGCCGCCGTTGTCCTCGCAGATGAACAACTCGCGAGCGCGGGAGACCGTGATGTTGTCGACGTCGCGGAGCGGTGGGTCCTTGAGACGGTCGGCGTCGTAGACGACGTGCATCCGCTCGCGGCGGACGTTGTACGCCAGGATCCGGCTGTCGCCGGTGGTCGCGATGTAGACGATCCCGCCGTCGAACCAGATCCCCTCCCCGCGCTTGAACTCGGTCGCGCCCTTCACCTGATGGCGTGTCGGCGTTTCGCGCGCCGCCGGGTCGGGGACGCGCACCCACTTCACCTCCCCGCCCCGTACCTTGGCGATCTCCAGGCGTCCCTTTCGAAGATGTCCTTTGTCGCGCGGCGTGAACCGGTAGAACCCCCCGTCGGAGAGATCCTCGGTGAGATAGAGGTGTCCCCGCCACGGGTCCACGCAGACCGCCTCGTGCTGGAACGTCCCGAGCGCCGGGCGTGCCACGGCCTCGCGCTTACCGCGCGGGTCGCACTCCCACACCAGCCCCTCCTCGTGCTCCTCGCAGGAGAGCCAGGTTCCCCAGGGGGTGGCGCCACCGGCGCAGTTGGTGCTCGTCCCGGAGAGGATCTCGTAGGCATCGACGATTGCCCTCGGCGTCGAACCGGAGCGCGCTCGCGCCGCCATCGCCCGGATTGCCCGTGATCGGGCCGGGCACGTCCACCGCGGTCGGGACCTCCGAATTCGAGACGAGGATCCAGCCGCCGTCACGCGTGCGGAAGGTGGAGGCGCCGTCGGGGAAGATGTGCCATCGGTAACCGGTGCCGAGGACCGGGCTGCCGCCGCGGGCGACGATTCGGGAGCGAAAGCCCTCGGGCAGTCGGACGCCGTTCAGATCGGGCGGACCGAGCGGGCCGTACGGGCTCCGGCCCCGTCGCGCAGGCGCAGCCAGGGCGTTCCGCCAGAACGCCGGCCCGAGCGCAATCCCGCCCGCCGCGACCAGCCCGGTGCGCATGAGATCTCTCCTCGTCGGCACGATCCGGGACCGTACGCCTTGACGCCCGCCGAGGCGTCAATTACCTGTGTTCAGACCCCGTGACTCGTGTGGGAGGCATGTCAGGTAGGGCCTGCCAGTCGGCAGAGCCACCGAAGTGTCCGACCACCCTCTTCCCCCTACAGGAGCGAAGCGATACGCGGACGAGGCTCGCGGCGCCGGTGTCTTGGTTGACGTTGCGCGCCAGGACCCACGCCCCGTCGGGGGAGTACGAATAGACCGAGCGCATCCGGTCGAGGGTGGGCGCGCACGGCGGCTTTCGGATGTTGCTTCCGTCCGCGTCCGCAAGCCGCGTGTGGACCGAGCCGTCGCGCCAGACGCGACTGAACAGGAACTCACCGCCGTCCGGCGAGTAGACCGGGCCGAAGCCGCCGCCGCGACCAAGGTCGACCAAATGGTGCTTGTGGGTGCCATCGGACCGCATCGCGAAGATGCTCGGACGCCCAGTCGGGGACCCACCTATACCTAAGACGTATGCGACTTCCCCGCTCGGCGACCAAACGACCCCGATCGGGGCGCGCCCCGCCTCCCCCAGCTGGCGATTACCCGGCGGTGGGAGCCATCGTTTCGAATCGTCGCGATCTGCTCGGAGCGGTAATGCCACAAGGAAAAAGCGATCCGACCGCCGCCGGGCGAATAGCTGGGGTGCCAGGCGCCGCCCGAGGCAGTGTCCTCGCTCTCAAAGGTCAGGCGGCGCACGTCGCTGCCATCAGCTCGCATCGTGTAGATGTCGGGCTGGCCGCCGAAGCCCTCGGGGTCCCCGGTAAACGTCAGCCGCCTGCCAGTGGGCGACCAGGCCGGGTCGGTCGACGTCTGTGGCGCGATTACCGTGTCGCCGTGCCCGCTCGGCAGGATCGTGTGGATGATGCCCCCGTAAGCGGAGTAGGTGATCCGGCCGTTGGCGCCCGGGAACACCGCCCAGGCCGGCGCCGTCCCCATCAGACATAGGCCCGTCACCGCCACAACTACCAGTGCCCGCTTCACAAGTCCCCCCTGGCAGAACACCATACCTGCGTCCGCCTTTGAATCGTCCAGGCGGGTTTTACAGCGGCACGAGCTATGTATCAAGCACTTCCCCGTGTGCAGGGCTTCTCGTCATGGGCCGGGGTGGATTCGAACCACCGACCGACGGATTATGAGTCCGCTGCTCTGACCAACTGAGCTACCGGCCCGGGATATTCGGTTACGGCTCTAGGAAGCCGATTCCACGTCCTGGGCCTCGGCTCCTGCCGGAACCTCGATCGAGCCTAGCGCGATGCTGATGCCCATTAGTGCCCATTCGAGCTGTGTCATGGACCCGCCCGCCGCTTGAAGATTGCCTCCGTTTCCTCGACCGTTTCCCCGTCTGCCCAAGCCGGCCCCGCGTCAGCCCGGCACTCGGTGATCTTCCCGAACGCATAGAGGGCAGCGTTACTGCGGTCCTGGCCTAGGCGAGTCAGCACCTGCGATGGGGTCACATGTGTGCGGCTCGCTCGCCTCGTATGACTGTCGCCGGCGCCGCTGCCGGCAGGTCGATACCGGCCAACAGGCGCCCGAGCGCCAGTCGGCCTTGTCGGACCTCGCGGACGCTCGCATTGACGACCTCAGCGCCCTTTGCCCCGCGCACGATGTGTCCACGAGCGCGGATATCGCCCTCCAGGGCGGCGATGTCGTCGGCTTGTTGAGAGGCTGCGGCGAGTAGCAGTTCCTCGCGGGGGTCCAGCTCGGCGTTCTCCGGGAGGTCCCCTCGGATCGTCTTTTCCAGCGCAGCACCGGCTTTCATCCGGCTACCTCAAGCATTAGCGCAAGCATCCGGTTTCTGTGCGCGACCCATCCGGCGGTCTGCCGCGCCACGCGTGAACAGGCTGGACCCTTCCCTTCCCCACAGGCTGGTTTTACACATGGGTCTCGTTGAACGGGTACTGTGGATGGTCAGGGGCATCCATGGGTGTCCAAAGATTCCCTCCCAGGATGGGAGGGCGAAGGGAGATATGGATGTCTAGGTTTCCTAGAGTCGCTGGTGGGGTTGCCGTGCTCGCGGTCATCTCAGCGCTAGTAGTCCCGGCAGGCGCTTCCGCCGCAACGGGCTCGCTGTCTACAAGCTGGGGGTACGGCAAACTGACTGCCGGTCTGAGTGGACCGGACATCTCGATCAAGGCCTCGGTGACCGATAAGTACTCCGATGGCAGCTGCGTCTACGTGGAGGCGAAGATCGTGCGGTCGTACGCGACTGACCCAAATAAAAAGGTCGCCACCGCATGCGGGTCTGGGGTAACCAAATCTGGTTCGTGGAACTACACGAGCTGGTACGGCAGTCCGCAGTACGTCGAATTGAAGCTCTGTAAAGACCAGTTTGGTATCGATCCCTGCGTGAAGAAGAACGTCTCCTTCAACTGAGCGTGCCAAGCCCGAAGGTCCGCCCGACTGTGCGTTGACGCAGTCGGGCGGCTTCATTCGGCGGTATCCAGACCCTCCCCCGCGGCACGGCGCCTGCCCGACGTTCACGATCGTGTCTGGAGGGCGCCTTCGGGCCGCGCGACCCTCCTCCCCTTGACCCCGCCCGCCTCACGTGAGAGGGTCGAACCCACGCCTGGCGGATCGCCGACCAGCCCGAACGGACTCGCCGACGTATTTCGTCTCCACCCGGACCGACAGGGAGGTTCCTCATGGAACGAATTCGTTCCCACCTGACCTACGCCAACGTGATGGCGACCATCGCCGTCTTTCTCGTTCTGAGCGGCGGCACCGCCGTAGCCCTCACCGGCACCAATACCGTCTTCACCGACGACATCGTCAACGATCAGGTCAAGTCGGCCGACGTGCGCAACGACGACCTCGCGAAAGGTGGGCTCGGCGCCTTGGATCTGCGGGCCGGATCGGTTCGCGGCTCCGAGGTTCTCGAGTCGACCCTCGACCAGGTGCCATCCGCCCTGCTCGGCGGCCTCGGGCGCTGGACCGGGGGCGGCAGTTGCGAGCCGCCCGAAAACGGGGTCTTCGTGAACTGCGCCCTGGTCACGGTGAACCTTCCAGCACCGGCTCGATTGCTCCTCATGGGGCAGGCGACCGGCAGTTCTGAGGGCGGCCCAGAGGGGGTCCGGGAAGTGCCGGATCGGCTCGACCAGCGGGCCGTTCTTGCAGTCCACGACCTCCCTCTTCGTGGACCTTCCGGAGACCATCTCTCCGGTTGCCGTCAGCGGGGTGTTCCCGCCCGGCCAGCACTCGTTCGGCATCGACTGCAACCAGGATGACACCGACCGGGAATCCGGTTCGATGAAGCTGGGATCGTCGCCGTTGCGCTCTCGCCCGGCTAGCGAATGGGCGAAGCCGCCGGGCTGCGGGAGTAGGCCGGACATCAGCACTCGAAGCTGCTGATCTGGATCGGCTCCATGCGCTTCGCCATCGCCTTGGTGTGCGCGTGGAGCTCGGCCACGTTCGTCAGCCGTCCGGTCCTTGGGTCCATGTAGCGCTTGTCCCCCTTGGAGTAGGTCGCGCTCTTCATGCTCAGCACTCTCGTGTCGGGGTTGACCGGCGTCGGCGTGAGCGTGACCTCCAACTGAGCTACCGGCCCGGGCGCACTGGGTCGGGCTTGCCTATGCCGGATTTCACATAGCTCGGCGGCCTCCTGCTGACCGTGGCGCCAGGGTCGTCAGTTGACGACGATCTTGCCCTTCATCCCCAAGGAGCGGTGGGGGCGGCAGTAGTAGCGGAAGGTGCCCCTCTTCCTGAAGGTGCGCGCGCGA
>DATFON010000178.1:0-5852 GCA_035265465.1 Solirubrobacterales bacterium
CGCGTCCGCGAGCAGCGCGAGCGATCCGGTGAGGATGCCCCCAGCCACGCCCACGCCGAACATGCCGGTGTTGATCGCTGCCGCGATCAGCATCCGCCGCCGGTTCGCGGTCCGGCGCGCCGCCAGCGCCTCTGGCCCCCCTAGTGCCGCTTGGCTTCGCCCCACTCCCGGACCGTGGGTATGCGCATGCGCCATGGATTGGTGGCGCGGAGCTTTAGCTCCGCGACTGGCAGGTGCTGTTCATAGGGATCATGGCGCGGAGCTTTAGCTCCGCGACTGGCAGGTGCAGTCCATATGGATTCTGAGCTTAAAGCTCCGCGCGGCGAGCCAGTGTCGAACCGGGGCCGGGTCGCTCAGTTCTTCCTGGCCTGGCCCGGCGGAACCTGTCCGGTCTTCTTGGACTGGACCGGTGACAAGCCGCCTGGGTTCGTTGCCGGGCCTTGGGGGGTGCCGGTGGTCTTGCCGACCTGTCCCGGCGGAGTCGCCTTCTTCGCCTTCCCGGGTGGCAAACCGCCCGGCTTGGTGGCCAGCCCTGGAGGAGTCGAGGAGTCCGGCGGCGGCGCAGGATCGGGCGTGGGGCTGGGCGTCGGGCCAGGCGTCGGGGTCGGGGTCGGGGCCGGGGTCGGGTCAGGAGCGGGTGGAGAGACCGGGGACGGAGAGGGCCCACCGTGAGAATCGCCGGGGGACCGGTGGGATGCGGTTCCACCGCCGCTAGCCGCGGTGCCGCCCGGCCGCCCTTGGCTCCGGCGCCCGGCCCGATGCGCGGCTCCAGCCGATCCGAGTGGGCCGCGGGAGGCTACGGTCCGGGACGCGCCCAGACGATGCACTCCGCGCACGCCGGGCGACAACTGCCCAACGGGGCCGGCCGCCCCGGCTGGTTCCGTGCTCGCCGCATCGTCATTGGCGCCGATCGTCACCGCCCCGGAGCCGGACGGCGCGAGAGCCGAGCCGCTGGGGAACGCCGTCCCACCTAACAGGGCCGAGATCGAGAGACAGACCGCGATGGTGCCTCCGATCAGTGCGCCGGAGACGGCACCTCCGAGTAGGTATGGGGCAAAGCGATCCATCGCGCGACATCACCTGTATCGGCGCCATCGCGCGGCGCCTTGACTTCCGCTACTCAGTCGCCGGTCGCAGCGCCCTCGCGTACAGAGCCGGCGCCGTTGCCCGAGCTGACGGTGGAGGCCAATGCCCGCTCAGCGCCGGCGCCATTGGACGCCCCGGCCTGGATCGCCTCCGCCGCCATGTCCGCGCCGTCCTTCAGGCGCTCGCGGTACTCCGCCGCCTGCATCCTGGAGATGACCAGGCGCTGGATCTCGGCCGTCCCCTCGAACAGCTGGTAGATCTTGGCGTCGCGGAACCACTTCTCCAGCGGGCTATCGGTCGTCTGGGCGAAGGGGCCGGCCAGGTCCATGCAGGTCCTCGTGGCCCACATTGCTACGTCGCCGCCCTTCAGCTTGGACATCGAGCCCTGCCCGCCCGTCATCGGGATGCCGTTTCGGCCCATCCAGGAGGCGCGCTGGATCAGCAGCCGCGCGGCCTCGATCTCGGTGGCGACGTCGGCGAGCCGCTGCTGGGTCCCCTGGCGCTGGAGCGGGGGCTTGCCCGCCGTCGAGCTCTCGTCCAGGAGCTCTTCCCACGGATCGGAGATCGCGCCGTTGTCCAGATAGGCGAGCGTCCACTCGTACGCCGCCTGGGCGATACCGATCGCCGAGGCGCCGACCACGGGGCGGGTCAGCTCGAAGGTCGCAAGCGCATTCGATGCGCGTCCGCTCGACTCGCCGGATCGCGCGCGCTCGAGCTTGCGCTCGAGCTTCTCCATTCCACCGAGCAGGTTCTCGAGGGGGATGCGGCAGTCCTCGAGGATGACCTCGGCGGTGTGCGAAGCGCGGATTCCGAGCTTCGACTCCTTCTTGCCCTGCTTCAGGCCGGGCGTGCCCTTCGGCACGACGAACGAGGCTTGTCCTCGGTGGCCGAGGTGCGGATCGACCGTGGCGACGATCACGTGCACGTCGGCGATCCCGCCGTTCGTGATGAAGACCTTGGTCCCGTTCAGGACCCACTCGTCCCCGTCGCGCGTTGCCGTTGTCCGCAGGCTCTTGACATCGGATCCGGCCTGGGGCTCGGTCACCGCGTAGGCCCCGAGCTTGATCTCGTCGCCCATGCCGAAGCACTCGGGAACCCAGCGCGCAATCTGTTCCGGCGTTCCGGAGGACGCCAGCCCCGCCGCGGCGAGCGTGGATCCCGTGATCGACAGTGCGATGCCCGCGCAGCCCCAGTGGAGCTCCTCCGCGTAGATCACCGAGAACTGGCCGTCCGGGTCGTTCGCGAGCCGCTGCAGGCTGTCGATGCCGTTGAGGCCCCACTCGCGGGCGGCCTTGATGACCTCCCACGGCGTCGACTCCTCGGCGTCGTGCTTGGCGGCGACCGGGCGAATCACCTCGGTCGCGAACCTGCGACAGAGAGCCCTGAACTCGCGTTGATCGTCGGTCAGTCCGAAGTCCATCTAAACCTCCGTGATCGGGCTGCTATGTCCGATTGACTGGTCAGTCAACCAGTTACCCAGTCTACCCTGCCCTCGGGCGGTGGGGCGGGCCGAGGGCCGTGCGGCTCAGTTGAATCCGGGGCAATTGCCCGCGTGGCGGATACGGTTCCCGATCGTGTGGGTGTACTGGAGGCGTCGGGTCGTGATCGCGGGAAGCGTGCTGGTCGCGCTTGCCGGCATCGGCGTGGGCGCGTACTTCCTCGTCGATGCCGTCAAGGAGGAGCCCGAGCAGGCGACGGCGCCGCCACCGGCGCCGAGGATCGTCGTCCACACGGAGCGTCCGCAGCCGGAGGCGGCCAAGGATCTGGGATTTCCGGAGTTCGCCACCAAGAACACCACCCGGATCGCCGGCACCGATCCGGTCGCCGACGCCGCCGCGGTGGCGTTGGCGGTGTTTCCATCGGCCGGAGGAGTGCCGGGGCCCGATGCCGTTTCGTTCGTGGACTCGAGTGACTGGCGGTCGGGGATCGCCGCGGCGAGCCTGAGCGCCCCGCCCGTGAGCGCGCCGATCCTGATCTCAGACAACGACGAGATCCCGAGTCTCACCACGGATGCGTTGAAGGCGCTCGGGCCGGGTGGGTCCGCGGCCACGCAGGGCACGCAGCTGTTCCGGATCGGCGACGCGGAGGCTCCCTCGGGCGTGGACACCGAGCGCGTGAACGGCAAGAGCCCCGCGGCGATCGCTTCCGAGATCGACGCCCTCCGGCAGAAGCTCACCGACACGAAGCCGAAGGACGTGCTGCTCGTGAGCACTGCGCAGCCCCGGTACGCGATGCCCGCTGCCGCGTGGGCCGCCCGGTCCGGCGAACCCGTCCTGTTCGTGAGCAAGGACTCGGTCCCGAAGCCCACGATCGAGGCGCTGAAGCGAGACGACGGCGCCGACCTGTTCGCGCTCGGCCCCTCCTCGGCGATCTCCGACAAGGTGTTGCAGGAGGTCGAGGACATCGCATCGCCAGTCGTGCGGATCGGCGACTCGGACCCGGTGCAGAACGCAATCGATTTCGCTCGGTACGACCGCGGGAGCTTCGGCTGGAAGATCACCGACCCGGGGCACGGTCTGGTCATCGCGTCCGACAAGGAGCCGCTCGACGCGGCTGCCGCGGCGCCGTTGTCCGCCAGTGGCAACTGGGGACCGCTCCTGGTGACTGACGATCCGCACCAGGTGCCCGAGTCGCTTCGCGGATTCCTCCTGGACATCAAGCCGGGCTACGTGAGCGACCCGACCCGCGCCGTGTACAACCACGTCTGGATCGTCGGCGACCAGGCCACGATCTCGGTGCCCTTCCAGGCGCAGGTCGACGATCTCGCGGAACTGGCCCCGGTAAGGTCCGGCACCGGAACGAGCGTGAAGCCCCCGCCCTCAAAGCCGAGCCAGAAGAAGGAAAGCTCCAAGCAGTGATGGCGGCACGAGGCGGCCACGCATGAGCGAGGCGGAGCGTCCCGACCGGCTGGCGCCTGGGCGCGAGGTCACGATCGAGGACATCCGGGCGCTCGCTGGACCGGCCACACCCCACTTCGCTCTCCAGATCCGTAACCGCATCCGTCGCCTGATCGACGGTCTGCCGCAGGACGACCCGGTCCGGCTGGAGGGTGAGCGCCATATCGTGCGGCTCGAGGAGCTGGCTCAGCACTCCGGGGAGCCGCGTGGGGTCGGTCCCGGCACGCCGGCCGCTCACTGATGGCTACGGTCAGGCCCGCGGAGCCGTTGGGACTCCGGCGCGCCCGAGGGTCGCTTACGCCGGAGGCCGCCTCGTTGGCCGACCGCACGGGCGCGACCGAGCACGGTTACCTCGACCTCTTGCCGGAGGACTTGGAGTCCACGGGCGCGACTCAGGATCTGATGACGACGAGCCTGGTCCCCGCCATCTACGAGCGCTACTGGAGGCCGGCGCTGGCCCGCGTCGCCAAGGGGATCACCGGGCCTGGGATGGCGGAGGAGGTTCGGATCGCGCGGCTGCTGCTGGGACTCGGTCCGGGCGATGTGGTGCTCGACGTGGCATGCGGCCCCGGCAACTTCTCGCGCGAGTTCGCCAGGGCGGTCGGGGACGACGGGCTCGTGGTCGGAATCGACGCATCGCGCACGATGCTCTCCCGCGGCGTCGACGAGCTCGTGAGGGCCGGATTCGCGAGTGAGCCTGGACGGCGAGCGGGTGAAGAAACCAGCCCCGGCGCCCGCCGGGAGCGGGCGCGGTTGGTTTCGAACCTCGCCCTCGTCAGGGGCGACGCGGCCAGGTTGCCGTTTCGAGACGGGAGCTTCGACGCCGTCTGCTGCTTCGCAGCGCTGCACCTGTTCGCCGATCCGTTCGCCGGTCTCGACGAGATGCGGCGGGTGCTGAGACCGGGTGGTCGAATCGCGCTCATGACCTCCGTTCGCCGCAAGGTCACGCTGCCGCCGCTCAAGCCGGTCATCGAGCGTGCGAGCGGGATGCGGATGTTCGAGTCCGACGAGATCGTCCGCGCGCTTCAGGAGCGGGGGTTCACGAATGTGCGCCAGCGGCTGGCCGGCGTCGTGCAGTTCGTCGGCGGCCGGCTCCCCGATCTCGCGAACGGCGGATGATCCACCGTATAGGTGGAAAAGACGCCGCCCGCCCTAGCCAGGCGAGAAGGATTCGATGATGCGCCGCTGGTAGGCGGCCAGCTCCTCCGACGGGATGAAATAGCTGGGCGGCGTCAGGAACACGCCGTCGCCGCGTTCGCCGACCGCCTCCACGCGGGCCCGCACTTTGTCCACGGGCCCGGCCGCGCAATAGGCGTCCACCATCTCGTTGGGCACCAATGCCGGCATTCCCGCGAGGTCTCCTGACCGGTAGGCGTCGCCGACCTGATGCGCCACCTCCCCGAACCCGTGCATCTCCCAGAGCGGCGCGTAGGTCCGGACCGTCGCGTAGAAGCAGATGGTGCGACGGCACGCCTCGTACGCCGCCTCCTCGTCGTCGGAGATAGCACAGCACACCGTGGGGATGAAGTCGAAGCCCGACCGCGCGCGGCCGGAGCGGGAGAGGCCAGCCTCGAAGTTGGCGACCAGGACCTCGTCGAGCCATCGGAGCGAGCACATGGGATGGCCGATCAGTCCGTCGGCCGCGTCCCCGGCCATCCGAGCCATCCCCTCGCGAACCGCCGCGGTGTAGATGGGCACCCTCTCGCGGACCGCCGCGTGCGGGCGGATCCATCCCTTGATGTCGAGGTCGTGGTAGGTGCCCTCGTAGCGGATCGGCTCGCCGGTCGGCGCCTTCTGCATGATGAGCCGCACCGCCTCCACCGTCTCGCGAAGATGTGGCGCGGGGCGACCGTAGTCGACGCCGTGCCA
>DATFON010000179.1:0-7694 GCA_035265465.1 Solirubrobacterales bacterium
TTGGTCAATTGAGATCTCGTCGCGTCCATCCCGATGGGCGGGCCCGGGTACTTCCGAGGGCTTGACTCAACTACGTGCGAGTGAGAGGCTCGCCGTGACGGACTTCTTGCCGGTCGACGAGGGGAGGCACCTAATGGCAACGCACGGGTCCGAAAGCTTCTTCGTTCTTGGCGAGGGGCTTCTCGGCGAGACCGTTGGAGGTCGCGAGCCGACCGTTGCTCTTGCCCCCAACGTCGCGGCCGTCACTCCCCCGTTTCGCTTCTCGCGGCTGGGGCCCAAGGGCAGCGGGAAACAGCTGAACGAGACGAATCGGAAGAAGATCGGCAGCCTGATGGCCGCCGGCACCGGGGGCCAGGGCCAGATCCCCGCCGGCTTTACCTACCTCGGCCAGTTCACCGACCACGACCTCACGTTCGACAAGACGATCGTCACCTTCGGCGAACACGTCTCGCCGGCGCAGCTCGTCCAGAACCGCTCGCCGAGTCTCGACCTCGACTCCCTCTACGGCGCCGGCCCTGCCGACCCCGAATCCGCCAAGTTCTACGAAGCCGACGGGATCCACCTGAAGCATGGGACGTCGAAGGCGGCCGACGGGTTCGCGGCGCTGGACGGCTTCGACCTCCCCCGCGGCGCCGGGACCACGAACGCCCAGAAGCGAAAGGCGATCGTCCCCGATCCCCGAAACGACGAGAACCTCGCGGTAGCCCAGACGCACTGCGCGATGATCCGCTTCCACAACCGGGTCGTCGACACCCAGCTCGGGGGGGTGCCGCCGAGCCAGAGGTTCATCAAGGCGCGGGAGATCGTCACCAAGCACTACCAGTGGATGCTGCGGACGGACTACCTGCCGCGGGTCTGCGCGCAGGGCGTCGTCAACGACGTCTTCAACAACGGGCGCAAGGCGTTTGAGGTGGGCGTGCCGGCAACCCAGGTCCCGACGATGCCGATCGAGTTCTCGGTCGCATGCTTCCGGCTCGGCCACTCGATGGTTCGCAGGGCGTACAACTGGAACAAGGTCTTCGACGACCACACCGGGACCCTCGACTACCTGTTCATCTTCTCGGGACTCGGCGGCGATCTCGGCGGCGAGACGCGGCTCATCAGCACCTGGATCGCCGACTTTCGCCGCCTCTATGACTTCGGCGAGGCCAACAAGCCAACCCTCGAGGTGCCGGCGAACAAGTTCAACCGGGCGATGCGCATCGACACCTCGATCGTCGATCCATTGCGACACCTGCCTCCGAGCACGTTCGAGGGAGATCCGTCAATGGGGTTCAACGACCCGGAGCGGAACCTTGCCTTCCGCAACCTAACCCGGGCCAACATGTGCACCCTGGCCACCGGCCAGCAGATGGCCAACTTCCTGAAGAACAACGGCGTCACGCTGACGAAGCTAACGAGCGCCCAGATCCGCGAGGGCCAAGGCGGGATCGAGCTCGGCGGCCTTACGAAGACCCAGCGCCATGCACTCGTCCAGAACACCCCGCTCTGGTTCTACATCCTCCGCGAGGCCGAATTCAACGCGGGCAGGCTCAAGGGGGTCGGGGCGCGCACCGTCGCCGAGACCTTCCACCGCGCGATGGAGGGAAGCCAGTTCTCGATCGTCAATGACGCGACCTGGCACCCGACCCTTGGCCCCAACAACACCTTCCGCATGGTCGATCTCCTGCTCTTCGCCTTTGACGAGCAGAAGACACTTCTCGCTCCGCTTGGATAGACCGAGGCCGCGCGAGGCCTCACGAAGAATGAAGCCGGCGCTCTTGCTTTCGGATGAAAGGAGCCGTCAAAGCACCGCGTGCGATCGCTTCCGCTCCTCGTCCCCTGCGAGCGTCTGGCGGCAGCCGCGAACACGCCTGCGCGTCGCTGCGAAGCGAAAGTGCCCATGCGGCCACACCCCGAGCCGACGGACTGAAGCCGCGATCCCCTAACTCGCAAACGCTTGTCAAGGCTCCGCGGAGCGGTGATAATCGAACGCGTAGAGAGGACCATCGAGGACTTGGAGGTCCGCGTGTCGCAGCTTCAGGGATCGCGGGGGGGGAAGCACGTCGGCGGTCCACGGATCTCCTGGGGCGGGGCGGATTCGGTGGCGCCCCGTGGCCACGGCCGTGGGCTTGCTGATCGTGCTTGTCGCGTCGGCGATCACGGCGCTGGCTGAGCGGGGGTCGGGCCTGGACCAGCAGGGGCCGGATCGGACGGCGCCAAGCTCCCAGCCGGGCTCGGACAACCTTCCTCCCGAGTCCACGAGCCTGCCGGCCGGCCGGGCTTCCTCGACCGCGCTCCCAGTGGACACTACGCAGCCCACGCTCCCCGCTGCCGTCCGGCGCCGCGCCGCGAACGCCTACGCGAGGCTGCCGCTCGCCTTCGTCCCCAACGCCGGCCAGACCGATAAGCGGGTCCGCTACTACGCGCAAGGGGCCGGGTACGGCCTCTACTTCACGGATCGCGAGGCGGTGCTGGCGCTCCAGAGGGGCGAGCGGGGCGAGGCGCTTCACCTGCGCTTTCTGGGCGCCGACCCGAACCCGAGGCTCATCGCGACCAATCGCCGCACCGGAAGGGTCAACTACCTCACCGGCTCCGAGCGCCACACCGACCTCCCCACCTACGGCCGGCTCGTCTACCGCGAGCTGTGGCCAGGGATCGACATGGTCTTTCGGGGCAGGGGCGGAAGGCTCACCTACGAGTTTCGCCTCCGCCCGGGGGCAGGGGCCTCCGACATCCGGCTCGCCTACCGAGGCGCCGAGGGCCTCTCGCTCGGCGCGGGTGGGGCGCTTCGGGTCGGAACCCCCCTCGGCACCATCCGCGACGCGCCCCCGCAAAGCTTCCAGCGCATCGACGGCCGCCGCGTCCCGGTGGACAGCCGTTACGCGCTCACCGGCAACTCCTACGGGCTCCGGGTCGGAGATCACCGACCCGACAAGCCGCTGATAATCGACCCAAGCCTCGCCTACTCCACCTACCTCGGCGGGTCCTCCAACGAGGGCGGCATCCGCATCGCGGTCGACTCGGCGGGGGCCGCCTACGTCACCGGATCCACCATCTCCGCGGACTTCCCCACCACCGCGGGGGCCTTCGACGCGGGGTACAACGGCGGCGACGGCGACGCGTTCGTCACCAAGCTCCACCCGGCCGGCTCGGACCTCGCCTACTCCACCTACCTGGGCGGCTCCGACATCGACGTCGGCGCAGACATCGCGGTCGATGCAGCAGGGGCCGCCTACGTCGCCGGGTACACCCAATCGGGGAACTTCCCTACCACCGCGGGAGCCTTCGACACCACCTTCAACGGCCGCGGGGACGCGTTCGTCACCAAGCTAAACCCGGCTGGCTCGGGCCTCGCCTACTCCACCTACTCGGCGGGTCCGATGGCGACTCCGGCGGAGTCATCGCGGTCGATTCGGCGGGCGCCATCGACGTCATCGGGGACACCGGCTCCGCGGACTTCCCCACCACCGCCGGGGCCTTCGACACGGGCTACAACGGCGGCGGCGGCGACGCGTTCGTCACCAAGCTCAACCCGGCCGGTTCGGACCTCGCCTACTCCACCTACCTGGGCGGGTCCGACATCGACGTCGGCTGGAGCATCGCGGTTGACTCGGCGGGGACCCGCTACGTCACCGGGTACACCAACTCCGCTGACTTCCCCACCACCGCTGGGGCCTTCGACACGAGCTTCAACGGCGGCGGCATTTTCGGAGATGCGTTCGTCACCAAGCTCAACCCCGGCGGCTCCGACCTCGCCTACTCCACCTACCTGGGCGGCTCCGACGACGACATCGGCCGCGGCATCGCGATCGACTCCGCAGGGGCCGCCTACCTCACCGGGGACACCGAATCGGGGGACTTCCCCGCGACCGCGGGGGCGTTCGACACGAGCTTCAACGACACCGGCAGGTACTTCGTCGGCGATGCGTTCGTCACCAAGCTCAACCCGGCCGGCTCCGGCCTCGCCTACTCCACCTACCTGGGCGGTTCCTCCCCCGAGGAGGGCGGCTTCGAGATCGCGGTCGACTCGGGCGGCGCCGCCTACGTCACCGGGACCACCTTCTCCACGAACTTCCCCACCACCGCCGGGGCCTTCGACACGAGCTTCAACGGCGGCTTCGAAAACGGCGGCACCGACGCGTTCGTCACCAAGCTAAACCCGGCTGGCTCGGGCCTCGCCTACTCCACCTACCTCGGCGGCTCCGACGAGGACATCGGCCAGGGCATCGCGATCGACTCCGCGGGGGCCGCCTACGTCACCGGGTACATCTCCTCGACGGACTTCCCCACCACCGCCGGGGCCTTCGACACGAGCTTCAACGGCGGCTTCGACGACGCGTTCGTCACCAAGCTCATCCCGCCCCCGCCGACCTCGACCCCCCGGTGCAAGGTCACAAACGGGGGGCGGATCACGGCCGAGAACGGCGACGTGGCCACCTTCGGCGGCGACGCCCGCTCCGACGCCGCCGGCCACGTCCAGGGCCAGGAGCAGTACCGCGACCACGGCCCCGCCGAGCCCCAGGGCGTCAGGTCGATCCGGATCCAGGTCCTGATCTGCAACCAGGCGCGCACGCAGGCGACGATCCTCGGCCAGGCGACGATCGACGGCTCCGGCATGCACGCTTACGAGATCGAGGTCCAGGACCTGGGAGACCCGGGAAAGGGCGTCGACACCTACCGGATCGCGCTCGACACCGGCTATGACTCCGGCCTCCAGACGCTTGCGGGCGGCGACGTCCAGATCGACAAGCCGTAGCCTCCGCGGCTGGCCGGTCACCTGACGAGCGGGCGCTTGAGCCTCGGTCGCGGCGCCGCTCCCTTTTGCTCGCCAACAGGAAGCCGTAATCGAATGCGCCGGGGCCGCACTGAGAGAGCCTGCCAAGGAGGAGAATCCGATCGATGCCAGGAGCTGATCGCTTAAGAAGCATTCGCCGGGAAGACCAACGCGGGAGCGCCTCCCATCCGCGCGATGTGCCCGTCGCCGAGCTGCTACGCGACTCGATCGTCGGGATCACATGCTTCCCTGATCCGCTACCGCGGCGCGGCAAGCAGTCGCGACGATGGTGGCGCCCGGCGAAGCGTCAGTGACGCGGCCGCGTCTGTATTGCATCGGTCGACCCGGCGTCGGGGGCGCGCCGTCCTCCGTAGAGGCGATTCGCACCGCGGCCTCCATGGCTACCGTGTCACGCCGCTCGCTTAACCGAGCGCCGCAGGTCGGGCACGTGTCGGCCATGGTCCGGTGAGCGAACTTGAAGGCCCTTCGGCCGCAGTGCGGACACTCGATGACTGGCAGATCGTATCCTCCGAGGCAGGTGCCGCCCCAGATCCGTCAGTCGCTGGGGCGAGGTGCTTCCAACCGTACACCCGCGGGGATATTCCGCAGTCCTAGCGGGGGCGGGGCGGTGGGGCCGCACGCCGGGCGGCCGGTCGGCCAAGCGATCGCTCCCGCACGCCCTGCGCGCCGGCCCGGTCACTGCCGCCGCGGATCAGCTCCGCCTCCTCGCGTGCCCGGCGGACGATCTGCGCCGCTTCGCGCTCGGCCTCGGCTCGTAGACGCCGGGCCTCGACCTCGGCCTCGAGCAGGATCGCGGCGGTCCGCCTCCCGACCCGGGTCAGGTCGCGCCGCAACAGGTCGGCCCGGACGGGGTCGCCCGTGCCGGTCTCGAGCCATTGGGCTACTCGATCGAGGAAGCGGTGTACGGCCCGCGTGCTGTAGCCGCGCCGGGCGACGGGGAACGTTGCGCGGCGAATCGAATCGACGCTCAGTCGGTCCATCGGGTCGTCTCGCTTAGGTCCGGGCGGCTTCGGGCTCGGCCTCGGACTCGGGCTCGGACTCATCCTCGGACTCGGACTCGGACTCGGACCCGACCGGCTCGCCACGCTCGAGCGGATCGAGCTCGCGTGGCCGCTCGAACGGGTCGGCGCCCGCCTTCGGCGTCTGTCCGGCGGCAACCGACTGAAGCTCGGCTCCGAGGTCGTTTGCCGCCGCGATGACCTGATCACGGCGCTTGACCAAGTCGGCGATCACGGCCTCGACCTCGTGGCGCCGCGCGCTGCCGTCGTTGACGATCCGTCGCGCCTTCTCCTCCGCGGCCTCGATCACCTCCGTCGCGCGCCGGTCGGCGACGACCTGCTTGCGCTCGGCGTCGGCGTTCACGGTCTTGTGCGTCTCGCGCGCGTACGCATCGGCGTCGGCGCGGGCTTTGGTGGCGTACGCATCGGCCTCGGCGCGCAACTTGGTCGCGTACTCATCGGCCTCGCCGCGGGCGGTGCCCGCGTAGGCATCGGCCTCTGTTCTTACGCGTCTGCTCTCCGACTCGGCGCGCTCGAGCATCGCGGCGATCTCACGCTCGGCGTCCCCTCGCAGCTGCTGCGCCGTGTCCTCGGCGCTCGCGAGGATGCTGGCGGTTCGCTCTCCAACCCGCCCGATCTCGCGCTTGACGATCTCGGCGCGGGCCTGGTCCGCGCCGCCGGTCTCAAGCCAATCGACGACCTCCGCGAGGAAAACGTGGACCTGTTCCTGGTCGTAGCCCTTGCGAACCAGGGGGAACTTCGCCGCCCGGATCCGCTCAATGCTGCTCTCGGTCGTCACTCGCGCCTCCTTTGGATCCCTGTCGCTCGGACGCCGACCGGGCAGCCGACGCCGGTGCGGGGATCATAGGTGCCCTTGCGCGATGGCGTTCGGCGCGGCCGGTCCCGGCCCATGCCGGATCACGCGGAGTTCTTGCTCGCGTGCCCAACACAAGCCTCGCACGACGAGACAAACCGGGAGAGCACGAAGGCCCACCGTACGAGCAGCAATCATCGCTGGCCGAATCCGCGTTGAGGCGGCAGTGCCTCCGGACGACAGTGCCACTCCCATGGAATGGGGCGTCTGGTGTTCGCCTCGGACACGCTCGCTCCGGACGAGGAGCTGGCGGCTCCTGGGGCTTCCGGCTCATGCTCGCTCGTCGGGAGATGAAAATCACCCCGGAAGCTGACGTCCGGGTCTGACCCTACGGTCGGGCGACCGGGACAGGGGCTTCCTGGGAGAACGCAGGCTGGGCAGGCCGGTTCTTGGACGATGGGCACCTTGAGCCCGGGCTTATCCGTGGCCGCCCCTGCGACTTGTCCGGTTGCGCCTAGAGCGCGAATGCGTCGATGTCGTTTGCCCACAGCTTCTCTCACCACACGACCACAAGGAGGAGCAGGTGCGAGACATCGCGTTGGACATCCACATCGACTTCTGCGAGGTGGCGATCGCTGAGGGCGGCGAGGTCCGCCCCGCGGGGCGGATCGAGACCACGCCGGATGAGATCGAGCTCTTCGCCCAAGCCTCGGCTCAGACGATCGGGTCGCGCTCGAGGTCACCGGCAACGCCTGAGATCAAGCGACTGATCGAGCCCCACGTCGCCCGTGTGATCGTCGTCTCGCCGAGCGACACCGGGATCAGGGGCGCGCGGGCGAAGACCGACCGGCTCGACGCGCGCACGCTGGCGAGGCTGCTGGCCGCCGGCGAGCTGGACTCGGTCTGGATGCCGGACCGCAGGACCCAGGCGATGCGCCGGCGCCTTGGGCGCCGCGGCCAGCTGGTCTGGGCGCGCTCGCGGGCCAAGAATCAGATCCACGCGACGCTGATGCGCTGCCTCATCGGCCGCGCCCCATTCAGTGACCTCTTCGGGGTCAAGGGCCGGCGCTGACTCTGCGACCTGGAACTCCCCGAGGAGGAGCGC
>DATFON010000180.1:0-11139 GCA_035265465.1 Solirubrobacterales bacterium
CTCGAGGAGCTGCGGGATGCCACCCACGAGCTCATCCGCCGCAACGAGCTGGCGAGCTGCTACATCCGCCCACTCGCGTTTCGCGGCTACGGCGAGATGGGGCTGTTCGCTCAGAGCGCCCCGATGGAGGTCATCATCGCGGTCTGGCCGTGGGGCGCGTACCTGGGCGAGGAGGGCAAGCGCACCGGCATTCGGTGCAAGGTCTCCTCATGGCGGGGGCTCTCGGGCGACAGCCTGATCCCGCATGCGAAGGCCTCCGGTCAGTACCTCAACTCGATCCTCGCGAAGACCGAGTCGGCGAACGCCGGCTACGACGAGGCGATCCTGCTCGACGTCCACGGCAATGTGTCGGAGGGGTCCGGCGAGAATGTGTTCATCGTCCGCGACGGAGTTCTCGCAACGCCGGGGCACACGTCGTCCATTCTCGACGGCATCACGCGGCGATCGGTCATCCAGATCGCGAGCGACCTCGGCTATCCGGTGGAGGAGCGCGACATCGCCAGGGCCGAGCTGTCCCTGGCCGACGAGCTGTTCCTGACGGGAACGGCCGCGGAGCTCGTTCCGGTTCGGGAGGTCGACGATCACGACATCGGCGGTCCCGGCGAGATCACCCGCGTGATCCAGGCCAAGTACGAGGACGCCCTGCACGGGCGCGCCCCCGAGTACCTGGAATGGCTGGACGTGGTCGAGCAACCAAGTAAAGTCACGTCCTGATGCGTCTCATCCCTGGCGGCATCGAGCGAATTAGGAGCGCCGCGGCGGCGTAACCGCCCCGTGGCCGCGCGGCCCAGCCGCGCCTCCCTCTCGCTCGTCCCTCCAACGGAAAGGCATCGACTTGAATCAGCAACGACACCAGCCAGTTTCGGGGGCTGATGCCCCCTCACCGACGCCACTGGTAAAGCTCTACGACACGACCTTGCGCGATGGCATGCAGGGGCAGGGGATGTCCCTGTCGGCCGCCGAGAAGGTCCGGGTGGTCCAGGCGCTGGACGGGTTGGGAGTCCACCTCATCGAGGCCGGCTTCGTCGGCTCGAACCCGAAGGACGCTGAGCTGTTCGCCTTACTGGCGAACGTCAAGCTGGAGCGGGCCGAGGTGTGCGCCTTCGGCATGACCCGGCGCCGCGGCGTCGCCGCGGAGGAGGACGCCGCGCTGCGCGAGCTCGCCGAGTGCTCCGTGCCCGTGTGCACGCTGGTGGGCAAGACCTGGGCGCTTCACCTCGACAAGGTCACCAAGGTCTCGCGCACCGAGAACCTCGGCATGATCACCGACTCGGTCTGTTACCTGGTGGGACGGGGCAAGCGTGTCGTCTACGACGCCGAGCACTTCTTCGACGCATGGCGAGAGGATTCCGAGTACGCGCTCGAGTGCCTGCGCGCGGCGGTCTCCGCCGGGGCGGAGAACGTCACGCTGTGCGACACGAACGGCTCGAGCCTGCCGTTCGAGGTCGCCGAGGCCACGGGCGCGGTCGTGGAGGCATTGGGTGACCGGGTTGAGATCGGCATCCACACCCATAACGACGCGGAGTGCGGCGTCGCCAACTCCCTCGCCGCGGTGCGGGCCGGAGCCCGCCTCGTCCAGGGCACGATGAACGGATACGGCGAGCGCACCGGCAACGCGAACCTGGGATCGATCCTTCCGGCGCTCCAGCTCAAGATGGGCTACGAGTGCGTGCCGGCCGACCGGCTGCGGCGCCTCACCGAGACCTCGCACCTGGTCGACGAGCTCTGCAACCTCCAGCCCGATCCTGACCGGCCCTACGTCGGCCGCAACGCCTTCGCCCACAAGGGCGGGATGCACGCCGCCGGGGTCCAGGCCGACGCCCGCACCTTCGAGCACATCGAGCCGGGCCTGGTCGGAAACAGCAGAGACGTGCTGATCTCCGAGCTCGCCGGCAAGGGATCGGTCCAGAGTCGCGCCGAGGGTTCCGGGATCGAGCTCGACGCGGGCGCCGCCAAGCGGACGGTCGAGCGTCTCAAGGAGCTCGAGCACCGCGGTTACCAGTACGAGGCCGCGGACGCGTCATTCGAGCTGCTTCTGCGCCGCGAGGCGGGCAGCTACGTCCCCCTCTTCCGCCTCGAGGGATTCCGCGTGATCACCGAGAAGCGCGCCAACGGCAGGGTGGAGACCGAGGCGACGATCAAGATCTGGGTCGATGGCCAGCGCTTCGTGCGCACCGCCGAGGGCAACGGGCCGGTCAACGCGCTGGACTGTGCCCTCCGCGAGGCGATCACCGAGCTGCATCCCCATCTCGCCGAGATCGAGCTCGTCAACTACAAGGTCAGGATCCTCGATACGCATCACGGCACCGGCGCGGTGACCAGGGTGTTGCTGGACTCCTCGGACGGCCGCGAGTCCTGGGGGACGATTGGCGTCTCGGAGAACATCATCGAGGCGTCGTGGGAGGCGCTCGTGGACTCGCTGGAATACGCGTTCCAGCCAAAGGAAGCTCACGCGCCGGCAATCAAGGAAACGATCCAGGCGACCACCAGCCCATGACACGCGTTTGGTGGATTGGGTACGCCATAGCGTCCCCAGAACACCAAACGGTGTGGATCGCGCGATGACATCAGTCGACCCGATTCCTCTCGCGCGGCCCGATCTCGGGCCCCGTGAGGAGGAGTTGGTCCTCGAGGTCCTGCGGTCGGGACGGCTCTCGCTGGGCCCGCTGCTGGATCGCTTCGAGATCGACTTCGCGGCGTGGCTCGGGACCGACGATGCCGTCGCGGTGTCGTCCGGGACGGCGGCGCTTCACCTCGGCGTGCGGGCGCTCGGCTGGGGAGCGGGCGACGAGGTCGTCACCAGCCCGTTCAGCTTCGTCGCGTCGGCCAACTGCCTGCTCTACGAGGACGTCACGCCAGTCTTCTGCGACATCGACCCCATGACGCTGAACATCGACCCCGACGCCGCACGCGCGGCCGTCACCGAGCGCACCGCTGGCGTGCTGCCCGTCCACATCTTCGGCTACCCCGCGGCGATGGCGGAGCTGGAGCGGCTCGCCGGCGAGCGTGGCCTCGGGCTGCTCGAGGACGCGGCTGAGGCCGCTGGAGCGGTGGATACCGACGGGATCAAGGTCGGGGCCAGGGGCAACATCGCCACGTTCGCGTTCTACGCGAACAAACAGCTGGTGACCGGGGAGGGCGGAATCGCGATCCCGTCAAACGGGGAGGTCGCGACCCGCATGCGGAGCGAGCGCAACCAGGGCCGGGCCCCCGATATGGGTTGGCTGGGCCATGACCGGCTCGGCTTCAACTACCGGATCACCGAGCTTCAGGCTGCGCTCGGAATCGCTCAGGTCGAGCGCGCCGATGCCCTGCTCGCCGAGCGCGCGAGGGTGGCGTCGCTCTACGCGAACGCCCTCGAGGGGCTTGGTGCGACCGCGGCGGGGGAGGGGGATCCCGACGGAATGGTCCTGGCCTGCGCCGACCGCGGCGAAGCGGGGCGGAGCTGGTTCGTGTACGTGGTCCAGCTTCCAGCATGGAGCGACCGCGACGGTGTGATCGCCTCCCTGGGCGAGCACGGCATCGACGCGAAGGCCTATCTGCCGTGCATCCACCTGATGCCGCACTATCGCGAGCGATTCGGCTTCCGCGAGGGGCAGTTCCCCGTCGCCGAGGCCGTCTCCCAGCGCTCGCTCGCCCTGCCGTTCTTCACCGCGATGGGGGAGGCGGAAGTGGAACGGGTGGCCGGGGCCCTCACGGACGCGCTCGGGCGCGCCTGAGCTCGGCGAGCTAGAGGCGCCCGGAGTCCTTCATCCAGCGCACGGTGCGGGCGATGCCGTCGGCGAGCGGCGTGAACTCGACGGCGAGCTCGCTGCGGGCCTTTTCATTCGATGCCCGCGCCTGCCACAGCAGAAAGGTGAGCTGACCCTTCCCCAGCAGCGGCGGGCGGCGGATGAGCCGCGACAGTACCTCGCCGCCGCTCGCCATGCCCCGGGCGATCGGCAACGGAATGGTCGGTGGGACCCAGCCGCGGCCGGCCTCGGCAACCGCGAGCGCCAGGACCTCGCGCATGGGCGCGTAGCTGTCGGCGAGGATGTAGCGCTCGCCGGGCTTTCCCCGATCGAAGGCGGCCACGTGGCCCTTGGCGACGTCCTCCGCCAGCACGAGGGTCATGCCGCCCGGCGGTGTCGCGGGCAGCCGACGACGGATGGTGTCGCGGATCGCCCGGTCAAGCCCGGTTGCGTGCCACGGACCCGGGCCGTACACGGTCGACGGATTCGCGATGACGACCTCGATGCCCCGCTCGGCCTCCTCCAGCACGAGCCGTTCGGCCAGCTGCTTGGAACGCTCGTACGGCGTGGCCTTCGGGTAGTCGGCAACGGCTGCCTCGCTGACCGTCCCGCCCTGTTCCGCGTGGAAGACGTCGAAGGTCGAGGTGTGGACGACTCGCTTCGCGCCGGCCTCGCGCGCGGCGGCGATCACGTTTCGCGCGCCCTGGGCGTTGACCCGGTCGAAGATCCCCGGATCGGCGAACCACTGCTCGAACAGGCCCATGCAGTTGAACGCCCCATCGATCCCCTCGGCCGCGGCGCGCAGCGAGGCGGGGTCGGTGACGTCGCCGCGAGCGAGCTCGATTCCGCTGGGGAGCAGCTCGCGAGCCTTGGCCGGGCTCCGGACCAGCGCGACCACGTCGTCTCCGCGCTCGGCGAGCTGACGGGCAACGCCGTTCCCGATTTTTCCGGTGGCGCCGGTGACGAGGAAGCGCACGAGTGGGCGGCAGCCTAACGGCGTCGCCGCTCGGCGGGTTACGAGAGGCGGGGGACGCCCGCCTTACACTCCCGCCGCATGCCTCGCTTCGAGAATCGGCCGCAGGAGTTGTTCGCGCGGATCAACCGCTCGATCGGCTTCGATCGCCGCCTGGCCCCCTACGACATCGCGCAGTCGCGGGCGCATGCCCGGGCCCTCCGGGCCCTGGGGGTGCTGAGCGACGAGGAGCTCGGCCGCTTGGACGAGGGGCTCGAGGCGGTCGCCGAAGAGTTCAAGGCGGGCTCGTTTCCCATCGAGGAGGCCGATGAGGACATCCACATGGCGATCGAACGCCGCCTGACGGAGATCGTGGGACCGGTGGGCGGCAAGCTGCACACCGGGCGCTCGCGGAACGACCAGGTTGCGACCGATCTCGCGCTGTACCTGCGCGAGCGGTGCGGTGTCGCGATGGACCTGCTGGCTCGCCTGATGGAGATGCTGCTCGGCCTGGCCGACCGCCACGCCGACTGGCCTATGCCGGGATACACCCATCTACAACGGGCCCAGCCGGTCTATCTGGGGCATCACCTCCTGGCCTACTTCTGGATGTTCGACCGCGATGCGCGCCGCTTCGCGGTCGCCCGCGAAGCCGCCGCGGTCCTCCCGCTCGGATCCGGGGCCCTGGCCGGTCTGAATTGGGAGATCGACCGGGATCTCGTGGCCCGCGAGCTGGGCTTTTCCGCCGTCGCGCCGAACTCCGTGGACGCGGTTTCGAGCCGCGATACACCGCTGGACTACCTGTCCGCGGCCTCGGTGTGCGCCGTCCATCTCTCGCGCCTGGGCGGGGAGCTGGTCCTCTGGTCGAGCGACGAATTCGGTTTCTGCGAGGCCGCCGACGACTTCTCATCGGGCTCGAGCATCATGCCTCAGAAGAAGAATCCGGACGCCGCCGAGCTCCTGCGGGCCAAGGCACCGCGTATCGCATCCGGCTTCAGCACTCTCGCCGGTGTGCTGCACGGCCTGCCGCTCGCCTACTCGAAGGACCTGCAGGAGGACAAGGAGGCGCTGTTCGACGCGGTCGACAACCTCGAGCTGTCCCTGGAAGCGGCGCGCACGATGCTGGGCGGCCTGACCTTCGATCGCGAGCGCTTGGCCGAGGCGGCGGCGGACGAGTTCCCGGCGGCAACCGATATCGCCGATCTGCTGGTGCGCAAGGGGATGCCGTTTCGCGAGGCCCACGGGGTCGTCGGCGGGCTGGTGCGCCAGGCGCTCGAGAGCGGTAGGACGCTGTCGCAGCTCACGCCGGAGGAGATCCGGCAGCACTCCGAGCTCCTGGACGACGCGTATTACGAGGTGCTGGAATCGGGCCAGTGGCTCGAGTCGAAGGTTTCGGCGGGCGGAACGGCCTCCGTGCGCGTCGCCGAGCAGATCGATGCAGCGCGCGCCGCCCTTGCCAAGCTGCAGGAGCAGCCGGCGAAGTGAGCGGCTTGGCCGACGTATCGCGTGCGACTGCACTCGACGAGGCGTTCTTCGAGCGTTCCGTGCACGACGTAGCGCGGGATCTCGTCGGCTGTTCGCTGCTCCATCGCGGCGTCGGCGGGGTGATCGTCGAGACCGAGAGCTATGAGCGCGACGACCCCGCCTGTCACGCGTACGTCGGGCTCACGCCCCGCACGGCGACGATCTTTGGCCCGCCCGCACGGGCCTACGTGTACCTCTCGTATGGCGTTCACTCGTGCCTGAACTTCGTGTGCGAGCCGGAGGGCGAGGCCGCGGCGGTACTGATCCGCGCGCTCCAGCCGCGGTGGGGCATCGACCAGATGCGCCGCCGGCGCGGCAGGGACGCGCTTCGCGATCTGTGCTCGGGTCCGGGCAAGCTGACGGAGGCCCTGGCCATCGGCCTGGACCTGGACGGGGCCCGGATATGCGAGCACCCGTTCGAGATCCGCAGCAGGGATGAGGAGTGGTCGGAGGTACGGGTCGGCAGCGGTCCCCGGATCGGCATCACGCGCGCCGCCGAGCTCCCGTGGCGCTTCTGCGCCCAGGACAGCCGGTACCTGTCCAGACCCCTCCGGATGCCTTAATAGGCGGCGAAGCCGCCGTAAGGGACTAGCCGCCGGTGCCGCCGGAGCTCACCGCAGGCGCCCCGCCTGTGTCGCCGCTGCTGGAGCTGGGCGGCGTCGAGGGCTGATCGGTCGGCGCAGCCGCGGAGCTGGAGGAGGAGGTATCGGTCGATGGTGTGGCCGGGGCGGCCGTGGTGGCGGTCGTGGTCGTGGGGGCGACGGTCGTCGCCGGGGCCACGCTCGTCGTGGTGGTGGTACTGGGTACCGACGTCGTCGTGGTGCTCTCGGGCGGGATCGAATGGTCGTTCGGCCCGGCACTCTTCTTCAGCGACTCATAGGCGGTGAGGACGTCGTGGAAGATCAACGCCGGAATCGTGCCGCCGTCCACCGGGGCTCCGCCGTACTCGGTCTCCATCGGCTTGACGGAGTCCGCGTGACCCACCCACACGGCGATCGTCACGTCGCGGTTTGCGCCCACGAACCACGCGTCGCCGTTGTTCTCGGTGGTACCGGTCTTCCCGAAGAGGTAGGGATCGCCCGTGTCCGCGTTCGTACCGGTTCCCGACGTGACGACGCTGTGAAGCATCGAGCGCGCGGTGGCCGCGACGGTTGGGGAGATCACCTGCTTGGTCTCGACACGGTCCTGGCCGGGATCGCCGCTGTTGGTCTCCACCGGGTCGCCGTTCTCGTCATCCACTCGCTGGATCCCGACGGGTTTCTCCGGTGAGTCCGCCATCGTGCCGCTCACGAGCTGGCCATCGTGTGCAAGCGTCTCGAAGGCGTGGGCCATCTCGAGGGGGGTGACACCGCTCTCGAGCCCTCCCAGGATCAGGGCGGGGTTGTACGGCTCGAAGGGGCCGCCCCCGACCGAGTACTTCGCCTGCGCGGTAGAGAGGTCGGTTTTGATGCCCATCTTGTGCGCGGTGTCGGCGATGCTCTTGATGCCACCCTCAAGGGACATCCCGAGCTGGGAGTACACGGAGTTGTCGGAGTACGTCGTCGCGGTGGCGAGAGACGCGCTCCCCTGGTAGGAGTCCTCGTAGTTGTTCACGTCGAAGAGGTCCGGGACGATCTTCGTGCCACCGTCCTGCGTGGGGACCGCGGCCTTGAACGGGAGCTGCTGCGGAGCGGATGTGAACACCTCGTCGGGCGAACGGCCCTGCTCGAGCGCGGTCACGAGAGTGAAGGGCTTGAACGCCGAGCCGGGCTGGCGGTGCCCCTGCGTAGCGAGGTTGAACGGCCTTTCCGAGTAATCGGTACCACCGACCATGGCTCGGACCCCGGCCGTCGCGTTGTCGAGGACCACGACGGCCGAGTCCAGGCCAACCCCGGCGGTCCTGTCGTAGGCGATCTTGGAGACCTGCTGCTGGAGCGGCAGGTCCAGCGTGGAGTACACCTGAAGGCCGCCGCCGAACGCCTCGCCCGACCCGTACTTGTTCACCAGCTGCTCGCGAAGCCAGCTCGTGAAGTAGGGGGCCAGGGAGTCTTCCGTCGGCGTGCGGATGTCGCTCGGCCTGGGAAGCGGCTCCTTGGCGTACTGGGCTTCCTCCTCCGGCGTGATGTCGCCCTGCTCGGCCATGTTGGAGAGGACCAGGTTGCGCCGCGAGAGCGCAGCCTCCGGGTTGATGGCCGGGTCGTAGCCGGTTGGGCTGGAGATGATGCCGGCCAGCAACGCCGCCTCCCACGGCAGGAGATCCGACGCGCAGCGGTCCTCGGGGCTGCCGCACCCGGGGTGGTTGTAGCCGAAGTAGGTCTTGGCGGCCTCCTCAATGCCGTAGGCGCCATTGCCGAAGTAGATCTCGTTCAGGTACGACGTGAGGATCTTGTCCTTGTCCCAGTGGCGCTCGAGCTGGTAGGCCAGCGCCGCCTCGCGAAGCTTCTGGAACACCGTCCGGCTCCCCTGGGCGCTGAGCGCGTTCTTCACGAACTGCTCGGTGATCGTCGATCCTCCCTGCTCGGCGCTCGTGCTCAGCACGTCCTCGATGACCGCGCGGCCGATGCCCGTGAAGTCGACGCCGCGGTGGTCGTAGAAGCGTTGGTCCTCGATCGCCACCGTGGCCTCCTTCATCACCGGGGCGATGTCCGCGGAGCCGATCAGGATCAGGCCCTGGTTGTTGGTGAGCGTGGCGATCTTCTCGCCGTTGATGTCGAGCACGACGGAGTTCTGAGCGTTCGCGAACTGGGCGCGGTTCTCGAGCTCGGGCAGGTCGCTCGCGACGGCCATCATGATCCCGAAGATCCACGAGACGAATGCCAGGATCGCCAAGCCCATGAAGACGAGCGCGATCCGGAGCTTCCGCAGCTTCGGCCGCCGTCGTGGCGGTGTGCCACCCGGCGGCTTGGGGGGCACGGTCGAGACCGGCCGGTTGGGCCCGCCGCCGTTCGATCCGTCCCCGTTCGCGCCCTTCGTGCCCGGGAGGGTCGCGACGCGCCTGGGGTCGCCATCCCCGGGTTGCCCGTTCGTCGCGCGGCGGGACCGAGTCGTCTTGGCGCGTGACGGGAGCCTGAGACGGCCGGGCAGCCTAATCCAGGGGGGCATGCGCTCTCGGTTGAATCATCCTCATCTCTGGGACTCTCGGCGGCGAGCAAACGAGGCGGATCCGGGTCCGCCGTTGACGATCACCGAAGGAAAGGGCGGGTAAGCAGGTCCGCCGAGGGAGCGGGTCAGTCTAGCATTGGCCCGGTGACGGATTCACCAGTTCCCGGGGACGCCCCCGCCCTCCTCGAGGGGGCGGTCGAGGCGCTGCCGGAGGGCATGTTGGCCAAGCAAGTGGCCGAGGATCGACCCCTGCGCGTGAAGCTGGGGATCGACCCCACTGCGCCAGACATCCATCTCGGACACGTGGTCGTCTTGAACAAGCTGCGCCAGTTCCAGGATGCCGGTCACGTGGTCGTGCTGATCATCGGCGATTACACGGCGAGGGTGGGGGACCCCAGCGGGCGGGCGGTGGAGCGCCCCGTGTTGACGGACGAGCAGATCGACGCCCACGCGCGTACCTTCCAGGAGCAGGCGTTCACCGTCCTCGACCGCGATCGGACCGAGGTGCGCCGAAACGGTGAATGGCTGGCGATGTCCAGCGACGAGCTGTTTCGGTTGGTGCGCCGGTTTACCGTGGCGCGGCTCCTGGAGCGCGAGGAGTTCAGCCGGCGAATGCAGGCCTCGGAGCCCATCTCGATTCTGGAGCTCCTGTATCCGGTGCTCCAGGGATACGACTCGGTGGCCGTGGAAGCCGATGTGGAGATCGGTGGAACCGATCAGAAGTTCAACCTTCTGTTCGGGCGAGACGTCCAGCAGTCGCTGGGGGTTCCGGCGCAGTCAATCCTGACGATGCCGATCCTCCCGGGCACCGACGGAGTGCGGCGAATGAGCAAGTCGCTAGGGAACTACGTCGGGGTCACGGATCCACCCGAGGAGATGTTCGGAAAGTTGATGAGCATCCCCGACGAGGTGATGGGTGACTACTACCGGTTGCTTCTATACGAGCCGCTCGACGAGGGTCGGCATCCCGGCGAGGCAAAGCGGGAGCTCGCGCGGAGGCTGGTCGCGCGCTTTCACGGCGACGGCGCCGCGACCGAGGCCGAGGGCCACTTCGACCGCGTGCACGTGCGCCACGAGGTGCCGGAGGACATCCGCGCGGTTCGCGTGGAGCCGGGGGCCGACGGCGAGGTTCACCTGCCCGGACTGATCGCCAGGGAGTTCGAGGTCAGCACCAGCGAGGCCCGCCGTCTGCTGAGCCAGGGGGGCGTGAAGGTGGACGGACAGGCGCTCGACGGCGCGCGGCTCGACCTGCCTCTGGCGGACCTGGAAGGCAAGGTCCTCCAGGTGGGCAAGCGCAGGTTCGTGCGCGTCGTTCACGGCTCGTCTTAGACGCGCTGCTTGGCGGTGTCGCTACACTGCCGGGTCCTCCTAGGCAGCGGGAGTGCTCACGACTGGAGTGAGCACCATCTCGACGATATACTGGGTGGTCGCCCTCGAGGCGGTCGTACCTGCTTGGAGAGTCCCTCCGCAGCGGGAACGGAGCGGTCCTTGAAAACTGAGCAGCGCGCGAGCCGCGGATTCATTCCGAGGCTCGTGACCACGTCCGACCCGTCGCCGCGGCTTTGCCGTGAGCGACGGGCTATCAACCCTGTCATGTCTGCTGTCCTATTTGTGTACTTGGACAGCGAGTCAGGCATGACAACTCTCTGAGACAGAGGAGCCGGCATCCCTTGACCGGGATGTCGGATTGAAACCCTCGAGTCACTTTTTACGGAGAGTTTGATCCTGGCTCAGGACGAACGCTGGCGGCGTGCCTAACACATGCAAGTGGAGCGACGAACCAGGCTTCGGCCTGGGGCAAAGCCGCGAACGGGTGAGTAACACGTGGGTAACCTGCCCCGATGACCGGGA
>DATFON010000181.1:0-9483 GCA_035265465.1 Solirubrobacterales bacterium
AAAGCTCCTGCGTTTTTTGTTTCCCCGATGCGGATCGGGGCAGGGAGCGAAAGGCGCGGCAGGAATCGATGATCGTGGTGATGCGTCCGACGGCGACGCAGGATGAAGTCGACGGGGTCAGACGCACCGTCGAGGAGAACGGGCTCGAGGCCTTCATCAGCGTTGGCGAGGAGCGGACCGTGATCGGGGTCGTCGGCAAGGACCTCGAGCGGGTGGCGCACCTCGGCACGCTCGACGGCGTCGAGCAGGTCATCCGGATCAGCTCGCCGTACAAGCTGGCCAGCTCCGAGCACCAGGTTGAACGGACCCGGGTGCGGATCAACGGAGTTGAGCTCGGCCTCGGCCAGGAGCTGGTGGTCATGGCCGGCCCCTGCGCGGTCGAGTCGCGTGACCAGCTGATGGAGACGGCCCGATGCGTCAAGCGCGAGGGTGCCCGCGTGCTGCGCGGCGGCGCCTTCAAGCCGCGCACCTCGCCGTACTCGTTCCAGGGCCTCGGCGCGGAGGGCCTCCGGCTGCTCGCCGAAGCGCGCGAGGAGACGGGGCTGCCGATCGTCACCGAGTTGATGGACGTTCGCGACATCGCGGACGTCGTCGAGGTGGCCGACGTCATCCAGATCGGGGCACGCAACATGCAGAACTACTCGCTCCTGGCGGAGGCCGGGCGCACGGGCATCCCCGTGCTCCTGAAGCGCGGACTGTCGTCGACGCTCGAGGAGCTCCTGATGGCCGCCGAGTACGTGCTGAAGGAGGGCAACGACAGCGTGATGCTCTGCGAGCGCGGTATCCGCACCTTCGAGACCGCGTATCGGTTCACGCTCGACCTGCTCGCCGTTCCGGCGCTTCGCGAGCTGACCCACCTGCCGATCATCATCGATCCATCCCACGCGGCCGGGCGTCGCGACTGGGTCGGGCCGATGTCGCTCGCGGCGGCCGCCGCGGGCGCGGACGGGGTCATCGTCGAGGTCCACAACGAGCCCGAGCAGGCCATCTGCGACGGGCCGCAGGCCCTGGCCACGGATGTATTCGCCGAGTACGCCGAGCAGGTGCGACGGGTCGCCGAGGTCGCCGGCAAGCAGCTGACGGCTGTCTAGTAGGCAGTCGCATGGGGCACCCATGCGCATAGCGGTCCTGGGCGTCGGGCTGATCGGCGGCTCGATCGGGCTCGCTGCGAGGCGACGGCTCGGGGCCGAGGTGGCGGGCTTCGACGCCGAGCACGGGAACGCGGAGCGTGGCGTCGAGGTTGGCGCGCTTGATCGCGTCAGCGACACGATCCCGGAGGCGCTCGAGGGAGCCGAGGTTGTGTTCTGCGCGGGACCGGTCGGAACCCTCCCGGGGCTGGTGGCGGAGGCGCTTGCCGTGAGCGGCGACGATGCCGTCGTGACCGATGTCGGCTCGACCAAGCGCGGGCTGATCGCCGGCCTGCCTCGAGACGATCGGTTGGAGCGGTTCATCGGCGGACATCCGGTTGCGGGGGCGGAGAGCGCGGGCGTCGACAACGCGCGCGACGACCTGTTCGAGGGGGCGCGCTGGTACCTGACGCCGACGGAGCTCTCGAGCGGAATGCATTACGACCGGCTGCAGCGGGCGGTCGCGGATCTCGGGGCGCGTCCACAGGCGATCGATCCCGATACCCACGACAGGCTGATGGCCACGGTCAGTCATCTTCCGCACGTGATCGCGAACGTGCTCGTACAGCAGGCGGCCGCGACGGCGCTGGAGGAGTCGGAGCGCCTCCCCGAAGTCGGCCCGAGCTTTCGTGACACCACCCGGGTGGCGGGCGCGAACCCTGCGATCTGGGAGGACATCTTCGCCACGAACAGCGAGGCCGTCGCCCGCGAGATCGACGCCGCGGCCGAGCGGTTGCAGGAGGCTGCGAACGTCATCCGCTCGGGTGACCTGGAGCGGCTCGCCGCGTGGCACGGTGCGGCCCGCGACGATCGGCGCCGCTTGCTCGAGGCGGACCTGGTGGGAGGCGAGCTCTACGAGCTGCGGCTGAGCGTCGAGAACCGGCCTGGAACGGTCGCGGAGATCGCTCTGGCCCTGGGGCGCGCCGGGGTGAACATCGAGGACATGGCGCTCTATCCCGCCCCGGACATGCGCACCGGTGCTGTCTCGCTGTGGGTCGCGGGGGAGGCTGAGGCCGATCGAGCGGCGGGAATCGCGCGCGAGCTGGGCCACGTGGTCTCGATCTCGACATGACGAGATTCGCCCCCTCCGGGCCCCTCCGCGGGGAGCTTCGCCCACCGCCCGACAAGTCCATCAGCCACCGCGCCGCGCTGATCGGCGCGATGACCGAGGGTCCCGTCGACGTCGCCGGTTGTCTCGACGCGGCCGACACCCGCGCCACGCTTGTCGCGCTCCGCCGGCTTGGCGTGGAGGTGGAGCAGGAGAGCCGGTCCGCCGCCCCCGGAGGCATCGACATTCGGGTGCACGGGATCGGACTGCGCGGACCGGGCGAGCGCATTGAGTCCGGCGGCGATCCCGTCGCCCTCGACGTGGGCAACGCCGGGACACTCATTCGGCTCCTCCCGGGCTGGCTAGCGGGGCAGGGGAGGGGCGCGTGGCGCCTCGACGGCGACGACTCGATTCGCCGCCGGCCCGTCGACCGCGTCGCGGAGCCGCTGCACGAGATGGGCGCCGCGCTCGAGTGCCGCGATGGGCGCCTGCCGCCGCTGGACGTCGCGGGCGGTGCGCTCCATGGCATCTCCTACCGGATGCCGGTGGCCAGCGCCCAGGTGAAGTCCTGCGTGCTCCTGGCGGGTCTTCAGGCTGCCGGCGAGACCCAGGTCATCGAGCCGGCGTCCACGCGCGACCATACGGAGCGCATGCTCTCCGCGTGGGGCGCGCGGGTCACCATCCAGGACCTCAGAACGGTGCCAACCGTCGGGGGTGGCCCGGCCCGTCGCATCACGGTCCAGCCGGCGGCGGCCCTCAGCGGCGCGGCGGTCACGGTCCCGGGTGATTTCTCCTCGGCCGCCTTCATGCTCGTCGCCGCGACGATCGTCGAGGGAAGCCGAGTCCGGCTGACCGACGTCGGCCTGAACCCCACCCGGATCGGTCTGCTGGGAATCCTCAACCGGATGGAGGCGCCGATCGAGGTGGACGAGGGACCGGAGGGAGTGGAGCCAACCGGCACGATCCTCGCGCGCCACGGGCCACTGAAGGCCACGCGCGTCCACGCCGAGGAGGTGCCGCTGGCAATCGACGAGCTGCCGCTGGTCGCGCTACTGGGGTGCTTCGCCGAGGGGACCACCGTCGTGTCGGGCGCGGGCGAGCTGCGCCACAAGGAGTCGGACCGGATCGCGACCGTCGTCGACGGGCTTCGAGCGATCGGCGCCGACATCGAGGCGACTGAGGACGGCTTCGCGGTCACCGGGACCCGTGGCCTGCGAGGCGGCCCGCTCGCCGCTCATGGCGATCACCGCCTCGCGATGCTGGGCGCGGTGGCGGGCCTGGCGTCGCGCGATGGCGTGGAGGTCCAGGGCATGGACGCGGCGGCCGTGAGCTACCCGGGCTTCGAGTCGGACCTGCGCACGCTGTTCTAGGCCGGAATTAGCGCCGGCTTGGGTGCCCCTGCCCGGGCCACGGAGAGAGCAGGAGCAGGATCCGGGCGTCCTCCGTCGCGCGGACCTCGCGGCGCTCGTTGGGGTCGAATATCGCGAGGAGTCCGGGCCCGCCGGAGATCGACTCGCCGCCGGAGTCCTCGATCTCAATGGCGCCGGTCACGACAACGAGCCACGCTCGCTCGTGGACCTGGTGTTCCTGGAGTCCTTCGCCCGCCGACAGGTGGATGACGATCGCCCGCCCCTCCTGCTCCGAGTCGAGCACCGCCGGACTGTGGGGCTGCACGTCGAGCGTCGAAATGTCCCAACTCTCCATCGTTCCTCCCGAATCCCGATTACCGCATTCTTTGCGGGTCGCCGTCAGGCCGGCTGCGGGCGCAACTCTATCCTCAGCGGCCGATCATGGTCATCGCCATCGACGGTCCAGCCGGAGCCGGAAAGTCCACCGTTGCGAGGGGGGTCGCCGGTGCTCTCGGCTTTACCTATCTCGACTCCGGGGCCATGTACCGGTGCGTGGCGCTCGCCGCCATCCGCGCCGGTGTGGATATCGACGACCCCGTGGCGATGGGCGAGCTCGCGAACGGGATCGAGATCGAGTTCGCGGACGGCCGCGTGGTCCTCGACGGGAGGGACGTCACGGACGAGATCCGAGCGCCGGACGTTTCGGCGGCCGCGTCGCGGGTCTCGGTGCATCCCCAGGTTCGGGAGGCGATGGTCGCGCGGCAGCGTGCGCTGATCGAGGCCGGCGACTACGTGGCCGAGGGCAGGGACATCGGCACCGTTGTCAGTCCTGATGCTCCTCTCAAGGTCTTCCTCACGGCGTCCGATGCCGAGCGCGCCCGGCGCCGTGCCGCCGAGACGGGCGAGGATCTCGACGCCGTGCTTGCGTCGCAGTCCGCGCGGGATGCGCGCGACCGTGGGCGTGAGCACGGCGCCCTGCGACCGGCGGCCGACTCGGTCGAGGTCGACACCACCGGCCTTGACGCCGGCCAGGTGGTGGGCCGGGTGGTCGGGCTTGCCCGCGACCGGGGATTGGTGACTGTATGACCCACCGGATTCCCCAGATCGCGGTTGTCGGCTTCCCCAACGTCGGCAAGTCCACCCTCGTCAACCGCCTCGCGGGTGGGAGGGAGGCGGTCGTGCATCCTGAGGCGGGCGTTACTCGTGACCGAAAGGCCGTCGAGTGCGAGTGGAACGGGGTCTGCTTCCGGCTGATCGACACGGGAGGGGTTGATCTGGGCGCGGAGGATTCGCTCTCGGTGGCCGTTCAACGGCAGGCGCTCGAGGCGATCCAGGAGGCGGATGCCGCCGTGCTCGTCGTCGACGCCCGCGCCGGGCTGCGCCAGGGCGACGCCGAGGTCGCCGAGATCCTGCGTCGCGCCCCGATCCCGGTGGCCGTGGTCGCCAACAAGATCGACGAGCCGGCAGATGACTACGTCGCCGCGGAATTCCACGGACTGGGATTGGGGGACCCGTTTCCCGTTTCGGCAGCACAGGGGCATGGCACCGGTGATCTCCTGGACCAGCTCGCGGAGTGGGCGCGCGCCGCGGCCGGCGAGGAGCGGGATCCGGACGCGGAGGCTGAGGTGGCGCGGATTGCCGTCATCGGGCGGCCCAACGTCGGCAAGTCGTCGCTCGTCAACGCGTTCCTGGGCTCCGAGCGCGTGATCGTCTCCGACGTTGCCGGGACGACCAGGGACGCGATCGACACGGAGCTCGACTTCGGTGATCGCCGGCTGGTCCTGGTCGACACCGCCGGGCTGCGCCGTCGCACGAAGGTGGCGGGCACGGTGGCCTACTACGCCCAGCTGCGCTCCGAGCGGGCTGCCGAGCGCGCCGACGTCGCGATCGTGGTCTGCGACGCCGGCGAGGGGGTCACGTCGGAGGACCTCCGGATCGCCGAGCTCGCCATGCGCACCGGGTGCGCGACGCTGGTCGCCCTGAACAAGTGGGACATCGGCGAGACCGACCTGGACGACGCAACCGCCAGGCTTGGCAAGCGGCTGCGGCAGCGCCCACCGGTCATCACGTGCTCCGCGCGGAGCGGGCGCAACGTCACCAAGCTCCTGGAGCGCTCGATCGAGCTCGCCGATCGGCGCGCATCGCGCATCCCGACGCCGGAGCTCAATCGCTTCGTGGCCGATCTCGTGGCCAGCCGTCCGCCTCCGGCCAAGCGGGGCAGGCGGCTTCGCCTCTATTACGCGGCGCAGGTGGATCGTCGGCCGCCGCGCTTCGCCATCCAGGTCAACGACCGCCGGCTCATCACGCGCGACTGGGCGTATCACTTCGAGAACCGGCTGCGCGACGAGTACGGCCTCGAGGGGATCCCGCTCGTGATCGACTTCGTGCCCCACTCGCGACGCCAGCGACCACGGTCCGGCGTCGCCGCGCGGTCGGACTGAGCCAGCGCCCGGGCCGAGACCAGCCGGTATAAGACCCGCCAGTGGCCAGGTTCCGACTCCCACGCCGACGGCGGCCCCCCGGCACGGACGCCCCGCCCCCCGCTGGGGATGCGTCAGCCACCGAGACGCCGACCAAGAGGCAGCCGCCGCGAATCCTGCGCTGGTTCCTCCGCGAGCGCCGGACTGCCAAGAGCCCGCCGCCCCCGCCACCCGCGCCGCGACCCACGATCCCATCGCAACCGACGGCGCCCGCGCCGCCGGCACCGCCCGACGTCGTACCGAAGCCTCCCGAGCCGGAGCCCGAGCCCGAGCCCGAGCCCGAGGCCCCCGCCGAACGGGCGCGGGTGAGAGAGCGCCTGCGCTCCGTGGGCCATGCGCTCGGGGGGGCCGGCGCCGCGGTTGGCCGGGTTTCGGCCGCCGGAGGGCGGGGCGCGCGGCGCTTCTGGCACAGCATGTCCGTCCAGACCCGGCGGAGGCTGGCGATCGCCGTCGGGGTCCTCGCCGCGCTCCTGGTCGTTGCGTTCGTCGCGGTTCCCGCCCTTCCCTGCCAGGCGCCCGGCGGCGACGTGTGCCCGCCGACGGACGATGCGATCCATCTCGTGCCGGACGACGCGCTTGGCTACTTGCACGTGAACCTCGACTCCGACACGGAGCAGTACGAGATGGCCCGGGAGGTCGCCGACCGGATACCCACCATCGCCAAGCAGGTCACCTCCCGCCTGTTGGCCCGCGTTCCGGGGCCGGGCGGCCGACCGCCCGACTTCGCACGCGACATCGAGCCGTGGTTCGGCGGTCAGGCCGCGCTCGCGATCGTGCCGGCGGGGGGGAAGGCCGCCGAGGAGGTTCAGCTCCTCCAGGTCGAGGACGACGCCGCGGCCAAGGAGTTCGCCGACTCGGTCGCCACCGGAACACCGGAGACCACGGACTACCGGGACGTCCCGGTGGGCGTCGACCGGCGAGGGCTGGCAACCGCCGTGGTCGGCGGCTTTCTGGCGATCGGACGGGAGAGCGGCGTTCGGGACGTCATCGACGCCCAGAGCGGGGCCTCGGGCACCGGCTCCCTGGCCGACGAGCCCGCTGCGCGTGCTGCGCGGGACGCGCTTCCCGACGACCGGTTTGGCGACGCATATCTGTCCCCCGATGGCATCGACCGGCTGGTGGGGAACCCACGCGGACCTCTGGCCACGCTGGACGCGGCCGTCGACCCGACGGCGAGTGACGGCGTCGCCATGGCGCTCGTGGCGAGCGACGCGGGGATCGAGCTGGACATCCGGTCAGAGCTTGACGAGGCGCGGGCCAAGGCCCAGCCGGCTTTCTTCGCGGCGTTCCCTTCGTTCGATCCCACGTTGACCGACTCGCTGCCGGCGGATTCGCTGGCCTACCTGGGCATGGCCGACCCCGGTCGCACCCTGATGTCGTTGATCGAGCAGGCGAGTGCCGATCAGCCTGGCCTCGCGGCAGCCGTCGCCGGGTTGGTGAAGCGCGTGAAGCAGCTCGGAAAGGTCGATCTGGAGACCGAGCTCCTGCCCTCGCTCGGCGGCGAGGCGGCGTTCGCGCTCCAGCCGGCGCAGGCCGGCGGCGGGGGCGGCAAGAACGTCGTGCCCGCGTCGGGCGTGCCGTACCTGGAGTTCTTGAGCTCTGGCATCGACCCGGAGCGTGCCGGGCAGGCGCTGGCCAGCCTCCAGGCGCCGATCGCGGATGCGCTCAATCCAAGCAGCGGCCAGGCGCCGACCTTCGGGCAGCACAAGGCAGGCGGCGTCACGGCGCACAGCGTCGTCCTGTCGCCAACGGTGGAGCTCACATACGCAATCGCGGGATCCGTTCTGCTCATCGCGACGAACCCGGTCGCGGTCAAGCAGCTCACCGACGAGAGCGGCGGACTCGCGGACGACGAACTCTTCAAGGAGGCGACGGAGGGCCTGCCCGACTCGGCCTCGCTGGTCTCCTATCTCAACTTCGACGGGCTGCTCACGCTCGGGGAGCAGGCCGGCTTGGCCCAGGACCCGGCGTACGAGACCTTCGCCCCGGAGCTGCGCAAGCTTCGCGCGCTTGGCCTTGCGGTCCGGCAGAGCCCGAGCGAGCTCGCCACGGACGTCAGGCTGATCGTGAGCCCGGAGGCGTCGGCGCCGAGCGAGTCCGGAGACCAGGGGGCCGTCCCGCAGGATTAGCAACGACTGGCGGGCGCTCGTTCGCTACCGTTGCGCGCGACGATCATGGAGAGACTTTCCCAAAACGAGCATCTGTTCACGTCCGAATCGGTCACCGAGGGACATCCCGACAAGATCTGCGACCAGCTCTCCGACGGCGTCCTCGACGCGGTCATGAGCGAGGATCCCGCGGGACGCGTCGCCTGCGAGTGCCTCGTGAACACGGGCCTCGTCGTCGTCGCCGGCGAGATCTCGACCAGCACCTACGTGGACATTCCCAGCATCGTCCGCGAGACGCTCCATCGCATCGGCTATGACCGCGCCAAGTACGGGTTCGACGCCGATACCTGCGCCGTGATCACGGCGATCGACGAGCAGTCGCCCGACATCGCACAGGGTGTTGACACGGCCTACGAGGCGCGCACGGACCCGAATGACGACGACGAGCTGGATCGGGCCGGGGCCGGCGACCAGGGAATGATGTTCGGCTACGCCACGCGGGAGACGCGCACGCTGATGCCGATGCCGATCCAGATCGCCCACACCCTCGCCAAGCGCCTCGCCGAGGTCCGCAAGGCGGGGGTGATTCCTTATCTGCGACCCGACGGGAAGACCCAGGTGACGGTCCGCTACGAGAACGACCGCCCGGTCGAGGTCGTGAAGCTCCTGATCTCAACCCAGCACGCCCCGAACCTGGACGCCGAGTCACTGATCAAGCCCGACCTCTGGGAGCACGTCGTGGAGCCGGTCCTCCACGAGGGCTACAAGGAGCTGTTCACCGAGAAGGACCTGCTGTCGAACTTCCTCGTCAACCCGACCGGGAAGTTCGAGATCGGTGGGCCGATGGGCGACGCCGGGTTGACCGGCCGGAAGATCATCGTCGACACGTATGGCGGCGCCGCGCGCCACGGCGGCGGCGCGTTCTCCGGCAAGGACCCGTCGAAAGTCGACCGCTCCGCCGCCTATGCGGCTCGCTACGTGGCAAAGAACGTGGTCGCGGCCGGCCTCGCCGACCGGTGTGAGATTCAGGTGGCTTACGCGATCGGCGTGGCGCACCCGGTCTCGCTGATGGTCCAGACCTACGGCACAGCCAAGGTCTCGGACGCCGAAATCGTCCGGGCCATCGACGAGGTCTTCGATCTGCGCCCCGCCGCGTTCCGTCGCTACCTCGACCTCCACCGCCCGATCTTCCAGAAGACCGCGGCCTACGGCCACTTCGGCCGCGAGGACCACGACTTCACCTGGGAGCGAACCGACCGGATCGACGCCCTGCGCTCTGCCATCGGCATCGCGGCGTCCGACAGCGAAGCCGAGGTCGGCGCGAGCGTCTCGAGCTCGAGCTAGCGGCGCCTGGGCGCCTCCGCGGCGCGA
>DATFON010000182.1:0-5136 GCA_035265465.1 Solirubrobacterales bacterium
CGCTGGCTTGGGACGAAGGCGCGGAAGGCGTACCGGCGATGGCCCGTCGTCGCGTGGAACCGATATCGGGCGCGGTACGTGCCGCGGCGGTTGGTCCGGCCGTTTCGTAGCTCGATCCATCGCTTGCCCGAGCGGGCCTGGATTCGGACCCAGCGGTGGCCCGCGGCCGGACCGCGCAGCCGCACCTTGAAGCGAACGTGGCGGCCGTTGTGGATCGGGTGGTCAGGGCGCAGCTTCAGTCGCGGCCGGGCGCGAACCCGCAGGTTGAGATGACGCTCGGCGACGTGATCGGCGTCCCACCAGTAGGCAAGCCGCACTTGGCGGTTGGGACCCGGCGGCAGCTGGGCGGCCAAGCGACCGTCGGACCCGGTGATCGGCGTGGCGACCACGCGTTCCCGGGTGCCCCCGATCGGAACCCGGGTCGCGACGCACACCCTCGCGCCGGCGACGGGGACGCCGTTCGCCGAGCTCAGCCGACCGTGGACGGTCACCGTCCGCCTACCGTGGGCACTCCGTCGCGAGCGCGAGAAGTGCGCCTGCAGCTGGGACCCGGGGCCCGCGCTCGAGATGGGGCAGAGGTTGTCGATGCGCACGTGTCGCGCGGCGCAGGCGCGATTGGCCCCCGTCCCCAGGCCGTAGTCAGCCGAGCAGACGCGCACCAGGTTCGGCCCCTGGCGGAACGGCGAGGCGGCCGTCTGCATCCTGAACGCGGCTCGGGCGTGCGCGGGGCATGGGCGCAGACGAAGCGCGAAGCCGTCGACGGTGCGGCACCGTGTGGCACGCGCCGCCACCGGCTCACCGTTCACCTGAAGGAGGAACCGGCGGACTCCGCCGCCGACGTCGGTAGCGGATGGCTTCACCATCTGGATTCCGCGCCGGCTGCCGGCGCCAAACGCCGAGCCGCCGAGCGCGACCGTGGGGGAGACGCGGTCCGCGAGAAGAAGTGCCACGCGCTTGATCCGAATGCGGGCCTTGTCGCCCTGGCGGCATCCGCCCGCGCGGTGGCACGACAGCCTCGCCGCCAGCGCCCGCGCCGGAGTGGAGAACCGGGATCTTTCGATACCGGGATCCGGAGCCGCAAAGACTTGGACCGGACCGTCGAGCGGCGCGGCGAGGAGATGGGGGACGTGACCGCCGCCGCGGCGCCCTTCAGCGCTGACGCCCATGCGGGAGAAGACCGTGCCGCGCGGCGCCCGGAGCGCCCATCCACCCCAGCGGCCGTTGCCTGTGCGCTTGCCGTCGTGCCGGACCGTGAGACCCGCCTGGCCGCTTCCGCACTCCGCCTCGGGCAGGTAGTGCCGGGAGGTCCGCTGGAAGAGAGCGTCCGCGTGGCGCGCTCCGATCCCGGGATTGCAGATGGCGACGCGGTAGACGCCGGCGCTCGCCGGGGTCGGCACGAGCAACGCGGCGAGGACGGTGGCGGCGATCGCCGCGGCGCTTGGAGTGATTGCGTTCCTCATCGGCGTGCGTCCCTTCGGTGGTCGATCAGTGCTCGAATTCGAACTCGGAGGGCTCGCCGGATTGGGCGGACCCGCTCGGTTGCGGGGCGGCGGGAGCTGGCGCGGAGCTCGCCTGCACCGGATCCGGCGGAGGCGGAGGCGGCACGTAGACCGGTGTGGGTGCCGGCGCCGGCGCGGGAGCCGGGGCCGGCGCGGAGGCCGCGGGTGGCACCGCGGCGGGAGCGGCAACGGGAGTGGGCTCCGGTTCGTCGGAGGCCTCGCCCTCGTGACGGTGGGTCGGTGCCCGGGGTCGGCGGCGGCGGTCGGGCCGTGCCTCTTCGTGGTGGCGGCGATGGCTTGACCCGCGATCGCGCTTCCCTGAGGCGTGCGAATGCTCTGGTCCGGGACGAGAGGCTCGAGCGCGCAGCGGAGTGGGCGGTGGGGCGTCGGCAGCGGGCGTGAGGCCGACGTCGGAGGGCAGCGGCGGCGGCTTGGGACGCTCGAGCAGGGCGGGCAGACCGACGACGAGCACCACGCAGCCGATCGCGCCGGCCGCCAGCCTGGCCACGTTCACCCACCGGATCCGAGTACGGCTCCGCATCTAACACTTCGAACCCCGCGCGTGGGCGGGGTGCCCCCCGGTCGCTATAGTCGGCCGCCGATTTTGGCCACGACTATCAACAGGGAATACGAGCTCGTCCTGATGCTCGACCCCGATGTGCCGGACGAGCGCCGCGACGAGATCGCGGCCGAGACGCGCCAGCGGATCGAGGCGGGAGCGACCCTCAAGCACGACGCCGCGTGGGGGATGCGCAAGCTCGCCTACGAGATCCGACAGCGGACAGAGGCGGACTACCGGCTCTTTCGGTTCGAAGGGCAGGGCGGCGGAATCCTGGAGGACCTCAATCACACCCTCCGGATCGCCGACGGCGTACTCAGGTTCCGGATCTTCAAGGTCGACCCGAGCTCGCCGTCGATCGTTCCTCCGCCGGCCCTGGCGACCTCGGGGGCAGCGCCGCAGCGCGGACCCCGCCGTCAGGAGGCGCCCGCACAGGACGCGGGCGCCGAGGCACCGAGCGAGCCGGAGGAGGCAGCTGCGCCTTCCGAGGCGGCGGCCCGTGAGGAGGCAGCTCCCGAGGAGGGGCCGACGGCCCCGGCCGCCGCCGCTCCGGAGCCGGCCGAGCCGGCAGCCGAGCCGGCGCCCGAGCCGGAGACGGCGGAGCCCGCCCCTGAGTCCGGTCCCGAGCGGCCCGAGTAGTCACCGCCGCACGGTACGTAAACTCGCTCGTTGCGCCTTCCTGTTGCCGCGGGGGGAGAGAAGTCGCCGCCTCCGTCCTTAGACTGGAGAAGTAAGAAACGAGTCGAGGAAGGTGCTGATTCCAGTGGCAGCGACAAACATAAATCGCGTCATCATCACGGGCAACTTGACGAAGGATCCGGAGCTTCGGAGCCTTCAGAGCGGGACCGCGGTCTGCAACCTACGGGTAGCGGTCAACAGCCGCCGCAAGGATCAAAGCGGCGAGTGGGTGGACAAGCCGAACTACTTCGACGTCACCGTCTGGGGCGCTCAGGGTGAGAACTGCGCGACCTATCTGTCGAAGGGACGGCCCGTCGCCGTCGACGGTCGTCTCGACTGGCGCGAGTGGGAGGCCCAGGACGGGTCGAAGCGCCAGAGCATCTCGATCATCGCCGACTCCGTTCAGTTCCTGGGCAGCCGCGACGGATCTGCGCCGGCGCAGGGCAACGGAATCCAGGCGCGTTCGGATGTCCCGGCGGACACCTCGGACTTCGAGCAGGCGGAGCCCGTGGGCGCCGGATCGTCGGGCGACGACATCCCGTTCTAGACCGACCACGGGAGCGCCTTTCGAGGCGCCGCGGCTATCATGCGCTCTCTCGCGCCGCCCACGTCGACGGGCGGCGCGCGTGCGATGTCATGAGTGCACCAAGCGATAGCGAGAACGGCTGATGGCGCGGGGACGGCGAACGCCCACCGCGGGACCCGGCGCGAGCAGCACGGGCCGACGGCGCCCGCGCGGATCTGACCGCTTCCGTCCGCGCAAGTACACCCGCATCAACGTCGAGCACATCGACTACAAGGATCTCGGGACGATTCGACGCTTCATCTCCGACCGCGGCAAGGTCCGCTCGCGGCGGGTGACCGGGCTGTCGCGGCGTCACCAGCAGCAGCTGGCCCTAGCCGTCAAGCGGGCACGCGAGATCGCGCTGCTCCCCTACGTCGGCGAGCGGTAAGCCCGGAGGGTTCTCGGATGGCGCAGGCGATCCTCCTCAAGGACGTCGACAACCTCGGCAAGGCCGGTCAGGCCATCGACGTCTCGCCCGGCTACCTTCGCAACTACCTTCAGCCTCGCAAGCTCGCTCAGCCCGCCACCGCCGGGGCGCTGGAAGATGCTCGCCGCCGTGCCGAGGCTGCTGAGCGTGCCGCGCAGGAGGCCGCCGAGCGCGCCGAGGAGACCGCGGCGCTCCTCTCCAAGACCGTGCTAACCATCCAGCACCGCGCGGGCGAGGACGGCAAGCTCTACGGCTCGGTGACGACGAAGGAGATCGCCGAGGCGATCGGGGAGGCTCGGGGGCTCCGGATCGACCGCAAGAAGATCCGCCTCGACGACCCGATCCGCGAGGTCGGCACGTACATGATCGAGGTCGAGCTCTCCGGCGGATCGACGGCGCGAATCAAGACGATCGTCGCCGAAGAGAAGTAGCCGGCTTCTCAAATTTCTTTCAGCCGCATTTGCGGGAACCGCTCGTGCGCGGTCCGCGCCGCTGTGCTTTGCTCGCCAGCGGGGCCGGGAAGGGGCGAGATCGTCCGCCCTGGTCCCTCTAATTGTCGGAGCGAATGCGCTCCGAAACGAATAGCAACAAACCCCAGATGGCCACCGCCGAGACCCACGTTCCGCCCCAAAATCTCGAGGCCGAGTCGTCGGTGCTCGGGGCGATGATGGTCGCCGAGGGCGCCATCGCCCCGGTCATCCTCGACGTCCGGCTCCACGACGAGGACTTCTACCGCGAGCGCCACCGGATCGTCTTCCGCGCGATCACCGGTCTGTACGAGCAGGGCGAGCCGGTCGACGCCCTCACCGTCTCGGAGTTCCTCGCCCAGCACGGCGAGCTCGCCGAGGCCGGCGGCAAGGAGGCGGTCTCCGAGCTGGCCTCGACCGTCCCCGTTCCGGGGAACGCCCGCCACTACGCGCAGATCGTCAAGCAGAACTCGCTGCTTCGCCGGCTGCTCGCCACCTCGCAACGGATCCAGAAGTCCGTTCACGAGCGCGAGGGCGAGCCCGAGCAGCTCGTCGAGCGCGCCGAGAGCCTGCTCTTCAAGGTCGCCCACGAGGAACGCGCCAGCGACTTCCGGCGCGTGGCCGAGGTCCTCGGCGACGAGATCGATCGCCTGGAGCAGCTCGCCAAGGGCGACCAGACGCTCACCGGGACACCGTCTGGGTTCCGGGACCTCGACGCGAAGCTCGGCGGCTTTCAGCCCGGCAACCTGATCATCATCGCCGCCCGCCCGTCGCTGGGAAAGTCGGCGCTCGTCTGCAATATCGCCGAGAACGTCGCCTCCAAGTTCGACAAGCCGGTTGCGTTCTTCTCGCTCGAGATGTCGGAGGCCGAGCTCGCCCACCGCTTCATCGCGTGTCGCTCCCGCATCCCGAACGACAAGCTGCGCAAGGGCAACGTCGCG
>DATFON010000183.1:0-5261 GCA_035265465.1 Solirubrobacterales bacterium
CATGATCCCGTAGCCGAGGTCGTTGTCCTGCCCGATGATGTTCGTGAACCGGTGGTGGGTGTCGTTGTGCACCCGCTGCCACTGGGCGGCCGGCGTCACGTGGTCCCACTCCCACGTCGACGAGTGGATCTTCGGGTCCCGCATCCAGTCCCACTGGCCGTGCAGGACGTTGTGCCCGATCTCCATGTTCTCGAGGATCTTGGCCAGCGAGAGCGCGCTCGTCCCCGCCACCCATGCCGGCTTGAAGCGCGACCCCACCAGGAGGGCCCGGCCGAGCACACCCAGCCGCCGATGCATCTCGATCATGCCCTCGATGTAGCGGCGGTCGCGATCGCCGAGCTCCGAGAAGACCTCGTGGTGGATCGCGTTGAACTCCGCCTCCAGCTCGTCGATCTGCTCCGGCGTGAGGTGAGCCAGCGGACTCTGGATCTCGGTGGTGTTCAACTGCTCCTCCTTCGTCGTCATAGGTCGACCTCGACTGCGCCCTCGGGCGCGTTGATGCAGGTCCGGACCATCTCCCCCTCCTGCCCGTACACCTTTCCGTTGCGCAGATCGCGCACGCGGCCCGAGCAAAGCTTTCCGATGCAGGTGTGGCAGATGCCCTCCCTGCATCCGTAGGGCAGCTCCAACCCCGCCTGCTCCCCGGCGATCAGGATCGGCTTTCCCCCTTCCGCGATCGTCTCGCATCCGCTTGCCGCGAACACGATCCGTCCCCCCTCCCCCTCCCTGTGCAGCGCCAGCTTTGGCTGGAAGCGCTCCATGTGAAGGCGGTCGCAGTCCCCCTCTCGATCCCAGTAGTCGGCCATCGCGTCGAGCATGTCCCCGGGCCCGAGAGAAACGCCTCGCGCTCGCGCCAGTCGGGACACAGCTCCTCCAAGTCCTCGGGCGCGATCCGGCGCTCATCGGCCGTGAGCCGGAGGGTCACGCGATAGCGCGGGTTGCGAGCCTCGAGCCGCTCGAGCTGCGAGCCGAAGATCACGTCGTCCGCCCTGCGGGCCGAGTGAACGTGGACGAGGTCCGAGGCGGCCTCACGGCGATCGAGATCCCGCAGCATGCTCATGATGGGCGTGATCCCGCTACCGGCGCTGATGAACAGGGCCTGTTCCGGCGGGGGATCCGGGAGCACGAAGCTGCCCTCCACCCCGCCGAGCCGGACGATGTCGCCGGGCTTGGCCCGCTTGACCAGGTAGGGCGACACCTTGCCGGCGTCCACGAGCTTCGGCGTGATGCTGATGAATCCGTCGGGACGCCCGGGGTCGGAGGTCAGCGAGTAGGCGCGCCAGTGGAAGACGCCGTCGATCACGACACCCACCCGGATGTACTGCCCGGGCTTGTGGCCCGTCCATTCGTAGCCGGGCCGGATCAGAACGGTGACGGCGTCCGCGGTCTCCCGCTCGATGCGCTCGATCCGCCCGCGAAGCTCCCGGGTTGACCACAGCGGGTTGATGAGCTCCAGGTAGTCGTCTGGGAGCAGCGGCGTGAACAGGAAGCGGGCGGCCCGCAGCGCCTTGCGCTGGAGCTCGGGGACCTGCGGCGTGGCGCCGCGCTCAGCCATGGTGCTCTCGACTCGTGAGCATTACATAGGTGTATGTACCACGTTTTCATGTAAAGAAACGCGGTAAGCGTCACACAGTTATTAGACGGTCAAGATCGAGCGCGCGTGATCATGGGCGAGCGAGTCGGGATCTGAGGCGGTCGCGACCTACTTCGCGTAGTGGTGAAGCAGGTTGAGCTCGACCCGCTCCGAGGAGCTCGCCAGAAGCGGCGTGATCTGGTCGTTGAAGGCGGCGAACTCGGGGTCGCTGTTCACCGCGTCGGCGGAGTCGCGATCGGTGAACACGCCGATGCCGCGCACTACGCCGGCAGCCTCGTCGCCGAGGATCAGCACCGTCTCCAGCGCGGGATGGTCGCTCAGAAATTCGGCGGCGAACTCGGAGTAGATCTCGGCGACCTGGTCGAAGTGACCCGGCTTCGGGTGAAGGGTGAACTCGGCAACGTGCATGGTGGTCTCCTGCCTGCCCGGTTGAAGAGGACCGGCATCGTAGACGCATTTCAAGAGTCCAAGCCAACCAGCCCCACCCAGACTCGCGTCATCGCATCGACCATGGCCCCCCGCGAGGTGCCCGGGTTCTCCATCCACCAGAGCACGAGCGATGCCATCCCCATGCTCATGAGCTCGGCGAGGGGCTCAACCTCGCGAGCCGGGATCCGTCCGTCGCTGAGCGAGCTGATCATGCCTGCGAGCACGTCACGGGCGCGCGCGTGCACCTCCTGGCGGAAGGCCTGAACCTCGGGCCCGCCACCCGTGTCACGAAACAGCATCTTCCATGCATAGGAGTGGGCCTCGACGTACGCGAGCCAGATGTCCAGGACCGCCCGCAGCCGCTCACGCTGCGATCCCTCGTCCGGCATCGCTTCGCCAAAGGTGGGCAGGTCGTCGCGATGCCGGGCAAGGAGCGCGAGGTACAGGTCCCGTTTGGAGTCGAAATGGCGGTAGAGCACCGGCTTCGTCACCCCGGCAGCGGCCGCGACGTCGTCCAGCCGCGTCCCTTCGTAGCCGCGCTCGCCGAAGAGCCGGCCGGCGGCTTCGACGATCAACTCGCGGCGCTCGACGACCGGCAGCCGGCGGCGTTTCTCCTTGGTCCCGTGCATGGTTACCGAAGAGTAACTTAAGTGCTAACGTGTGGTCCGTTCCGAGGAGGCAAAGGCGGAGGTAACGCATGACCACCACCACGAGCACGACGAGCAGGACGAACGGCAAGGCCGCGACCGAGCGCGTCCACGACCCGATCCACCGCGTCGCCTACGGGTTCGAGCCAGGCGACGGGCATCTTTGGGTCCACACCTGGTTCGAGGACGGCGGGCATCTCCCCGAGCATTTCCATCCGTCGCTGGAGGAGTATTGGGAGGTCGTGGAGGGTCTGGCCCGGGTGAAGCTCGACGGCACCTGGCGTGACCTGGCGCCCGAGGACGGTCCGGTGCGCGTCGCCCCCAACATCCGCCACGAGCTCAAGAACGAGAGCGGCGGTCCGGTCTACGCTCGCAGCAGGGTGATCCCGGGCGGCCGCCTCGAGGAGTTCCTGGTCGAGGCATCGCGCGCCGCTCGGGAGGGCCTGTACAACGCGCGGAACATGCCGACGAGCTTCAAGGGTGCAATGTGGCTCGCCAAGTTCGCGTACCGGTTCCGCGACGAGACGGTGATGTGCTCGCCGCCCCCCGCGGTCCAGCGGATCGTGCTGCCCGTGATCGTGCGGCTGGCGCGCTAGCCCGAGCTGCCCGAGCTCTGACTCGAGGACCTGGCGCCGTAGCGCTCGAGCTGCGCCCGAAAGCCCCTGCCGGCAAGCGGTGCGTCGGGAGCGCCCGGGAATGACGCGGACAGCGAGCCCGTCCAGCGGTGCGGTGCGTTGAAGTCGGCCGCACCCTGGAACGGCTGCTCCTTAGGAGCCAGGCGGGCGGACGTGAGTCGCTTGTCGAACCTGAACTGACTGGGCTTACCCGAGCTGAAGGCATACCGGTCAATGAACACCGGCCCCTGGTCTTCGAAGACTCCGGCGTAGAACAGGGAGCACTCACTCGACTCCTTGGCGGCGCCGAAAAACGCGTCGTCGGAGATCGCGCTGAGGGCCGTGTACCGGTGGCGCTCCCTGGTCACCTGATTCGCTCGATGCCGGGTGTGCCCCGCACGCTGTCGCGCCTTGCAGCTGAAGTGCTTGGGCAGAAGCAGGACACGTCCACGGGCCTCGTCCGTGTTCACGTCGACGTAGCCGTCCTCGCCCATGAAGCGCACTTTCCCGGTGAAGGTCCCAACTCGCATCGGAATCCGAAAGCAGCCCCCATGGAGGGTGCGCTCCTTGTGGGGGTGGAAGCGCAGGAAGACCCGGCCGAACTCGCCGACCCTCCCGAACAGCAGCCTGCGGGTGACCGCGCCGGTGACGCCGTAGCTGGAGATGGCGTTACGGCCGGAGACCTGGACCGAGAGGGATCCCTTGCGATGCCGATTGGCAGCGCGTTCGAGCTTGGCCGAGCCCGGCACGTCCGCAGCCGCCTTCTTCGCGAGGTCCTGAAGTGGAGCCGACGCCTCGGCGGTGAGCTCTCGCTCGGCTCCATAGACCACAAAGCTGGCCGCGCTGCCGCTGCTTCGCGACGCTCCGATGGACATCCCGTAGCCGTTCGAGTTCTCGAGCGATACGTCAACCTGCACGTTTCGTGCCTGCGCAGCGGGCACGACAAGCAGCGCGCCACACGCCAACGCCGCAATTCCGGCCGCTCGTCGCGATCGCCGCATGCCACTAATTGATGTCGGCATCCGGGCGGGATCGCTTGATCGATCCCGACCGGTGCGGCGCTACAGCGAGTCGCCCAGCTCGCAGCCCAGCGTGTCGCCGTTTCGCTTCGTGGTCTTGACCCGGCAATGCTTGCCGGAGTCGATCCAGCGCTCGGGGATGGCGGGTGCTTGAATCGCGGCGGGTCTTCAGGACGACCGAGATGTCGATCCGGGTGCGGTAGGAGTGACCGGTTTGCGTCGCGGCGACGTTGCGGTGGTTTCGGTCGGCAGGTGGCCCTTCTTTCGGTCCAGGTAGCCGGTCGCGACCGGGAGATCGTCGGTCTCGTCATAGAGAATCCCGCGGCTGACGGCGTAGCGGATCCCGAAGCGCGTCGAGCAGTCCTTGACTTGACCCCGTACGCGTCCCGCGGCGAACGCGCCGCTTCGGCGAACCGGAGCCCCGCCTTGACCGGCGAGCTACCATCCGCCCGGCAAGGATGGATGGTGGAGACGGAATCGGCGGGAAGGTGCTCGACCCTGCCCGGGACCGCTGAGCGTGCGGCGTCCCTTGCGGCGGTCGCGCCTATTCGTGGTCACCGCGCTCGCGGTCCTCGTGCCGCTCGTCGCGGCGGGCGGCGCCAGCGCATCCGTGTCCCGTTCGTTCTTCGGCGTGGTGCCGTGGCTGTCATTCCAGGGCGCCGACTATCAGCGGCTCGAGCAGGCCAATGTCCGCAACGCCCGCACGCCGTTCTTCTGGCCGTCGATCGAGCCAAACCGCGGCGAGTTCAACTGGGATGCAACGGACAAGTTCGTGGGAACTCTCGCGCTGTACCACGTGCGAGTGCTGCCGTTCCTGAACGGCAGCCCCAGCTGGGTGGCAGGCGATGCACGCCGGCCGCCGCTGCGCTCGAAGAAGGCGAAGAAGCACTGGAAGCAGTTCGTCAAGGCGTGCGTCAGGCGCTACGGAAAAACGGGGAAGTTCTGGCGCACCCACCCG
>DATFON010000184.1:0-16273 GCA_035265465.1 Solirubrobacterales bacterium
CGAAGACGACGCCGCTCCCACTGCGCGGCGTGCGTTGGAGGATGCGGGCATGGGGATAGCCGACGATCGCGAGGTGCTCGTGATCGACGTCGTGGATGGACCCGGAAGCCTGGGCGGCTTGGCGCGCGCCCTGGGCGAGACCAATGTGAACATCGAGCTCGCCTACACCACGTTCGGCGGCATCAAGCTCGTCATCGCCACCGACGATCTGGACAGCGCCCGCGCAGCCCTCGACTAGGTGTGTAGATCGGCCGATGAAGGCTTCACGCGCACTGCTGCCCGCGACGGTCGCCCTGGCGCTGGTGTTGCTCGCCGGCTCGCTCGCCCCAGAGGCCGGCGCCGCTGGCCGCCAGGTGAAATTCGGGCACTCCGTGGACGGAACCAAGCTCGTGGCCGTGCGGGTGGGCGATCCGAATGCAAGACGCACCGGCCTGGTCGTGGGCTCGATCCACGGCGACGAGGCCGAGGGTCACGAAATCGTGCACATCCTGCGGCATCGTTATCGCGACGCCCGCGGGGTCAACCTCTGGGTCGTCAAGACCGTCAACCCCGACGGCGTCGCCGCCAACACGCGCAAGAACGCCCACGGGGTCGATCTCAATCGCAACTTCTCCTACCGGTGGGAAGGAGGCGTCTCTCGGTCGAGCGACTACTACCCCGGCCCCCACGCTTTCTCGGAACCCGAGAGCCGCGCCGTCCGACGCTTCGCGAAGCGAATCGAGCCGAACGTGACCGTCTGGTACCACCAGCCGTGGGGGAGCGTGCTCCTTCCCTGTCACGGCCCCGCCAGAGTGCAGAAGCGATACGCGCGCATCGCGCGGTTCCCGACCGAGCGGTGTCGGGGACAGCACCTGCACGGCACGGCGACGAGCTGGCAGAACCACAAGCTCCCCGGCCGTGCGTTCGTGGTCGAGCTGCGCGGTGGCGAGCTTCCCGACGATCAGGCCCGCCGCCACGCTCGCGCCTCGGTGAAGGTCGCCAGGAGCGGCCCCGGACGGCAGGAGGCCCGGGCGCACTCGTCCTCTGTGGCGAGGGCCGGCGCCGAGCGGACGAGCGCCCGCCGGGCGAAGCTGAAACGGCCGCCGATCCACCGTGATCCGATCCCGTACGGGCACAAGCGCAAGCGTCAGATGGCGGGCTACTCGAAGCGGCACTACGGCCAGCGCGAGTGGCGCCTTCGCAATCCGAAGGTGATCGTCCTCCACTACACCGCCGGGCCAAGCTATGGCTCCGCGTGGCAAGCGTTCGCCTCCAACGCTCCGAACAGGGGGGAGCTCCCCGGCGTGTGCTCGCACTTCATCATCGGGAAGGGCGGTCGAATTCACAGAACGGTTCCGCGGACGATCCGCTGCCGACACGCCATCGGCCTCAACTACACGGCGGTCGGGATCGAGATGGTCCAGGAGGCCGGGTCAGGCTCCCACTGGGCGGATCGCCAGATCCTGCGTCGCGAGCCCCAGATCCACCGCGCCCTGCGCCTCACCGGCTGGCTCAAGCAGCGGCTTGGGATCAAGATGCGGAACATCATCGGCCACGCGATGGCGAACGACAGCCCGTACTTCAAGGACCTCGAGGGCTGGCGAAACGATCACACCGACTGGCTGCGATCGGACGTGAGGAAGTTCCGCCACCGGCTCCGGCGGATGCTCCACGGCTAGATGTGAATTGCGGCGACTTGTCGCCGCACCAGCATGTGACGTCCGGCGGCGAAGCCGCCGCAGGTTGATCAGGCGGCGGTGACGTCGCGCGCGAAGGTCTCGAGCGCGTTCACGTAGCGCTGGATGTCGTCCTCGGAGTGAGCGATGGACAGGGTCCACTCCTCCTCGACTCCCGGTGTCATGAAGATGCCGTGGTTCATGTGGTAGAGCCACGCCAGCGTCGCGAGCTCGCCGTCGACCTTGGTGAGGTAGTCGCGGTACTCGCGCAGCGGCTCCGGCGAGAAGATCACGCAGCCCTTTGCCCCCATGCCCTCCGTGTACGCGGGTAGGCCATAGCGGTCCACGATCTCCTGGCAGGCGGCCTTCAGCCGCTCGTTGGTCGCCTCGAGCTTGGGGTAGGCGTCCTCGGTCAACACCTCGGTCAGGGCCGCCTCGGCAGCCGCCATCACGAGGGGGTTGCCGTTGAACGTGCCGTACTGGTGCACGGCGCCGCTCGTCACGAGCTCGGCCATGTCGTCGGTCATCCCGATGGCGCCGCCGGGATATCCGCCGCATACCGCCTTGGCCAGGGTGATCAGATCGGGCGTGACCCCGAAGCGCTTCGTCGCGCCGCCGTAGGAGATCGTGGCTCCGGTCTTCACCTCGTCGAAGATCAGCTTCACGCCGTGCTTAGACGTGAGCTCACGGACCCGCCCGAGGTAGCCCTCGACGGGCGGGATGATGTTGATGTTCATCATCGCCGGCTCCATGATCAGCCCGGCGACCTTGCCCTCCAGCTTGCCGAGCACCGACTCCAGGGCGTCCGCGTCGTTGAAGGGGACGGCGCGGGTGAGCTCGGTGATGGCCCGCGGATATCCGGCCCCGTAGGGAACCGAGCGGGGATCGTCGCGATCGCCGAGGTCCTCGAGCGGCGGGTACACCGACACCATCACGGCGTCGTGGTGGCCGTGGTAGGAGCCCTCGATCTTCAGGATCATGTCCCGTCCGGTCGCGCCTCGGGCAAGGTGAACGGCGTCCATGGTCGACTCCGTGCCGGAGTTCGTGAACCGCCACTGGGGAAGGCCGAAGCGGCGCGTCAGCTCCTCGGCGACGACGATCGAGCCGTCGGTCGGGGCGGCGAAGTGCGTTCCCAGGTCCACGCGAGCCTTCACGGCCGCGCCAACCTGGGGGTTCGCGTGACCGATGCACATGACGCCGAAGCCGTTGTGGAAGTCCGCGTACTCGTTGCCGTCGACGTCCCAGACGCGGGCACCGTCGCCCCGCTCGATGTAGGTGGGCCACGGATCGTTCTGCTGGAAGGAGGAGGGGACGCCGCCCGGCATCACCTTGACCGCGCGCTCGTAGAGCTCCTTGGAGGCGCCGGTTCGCTCGGCGAACTTCGCGTTCTCGGCCTCGGTGAGCTCCGCGATTCGAGCCCGGTCGATGGTCTTTGCGGCGCCGGTGGTGGTGTCGACGGTCATGGATCCCTCTCTAGGTCGGCTGCTAACGCGTTTGCGAGCCTAGCGCCGATGGGCGCGCGGCTTCGGCAAAGCCGGTCGCGAGCCATTCGCCGTTGCGGACTGTCGCTATCGTCAACAAGTGCGGCGGCTTCGCCGCCTGACGACACATGCTGCTGCGGCGACAAAGGTCGCCGCCCGGAACAAGTCACCGTGAGGCTCGAGGGCATTCACCACGTCACCGCCATCACCGGCGACGCGCAGCCGAACGTCGACTTCTACGCGGGTGTCCTCGGGCTCCGCATGGTGAAGAAGACGGTCAACCAGGACGACCCCACCGTCTACCACCTGTTTTACGCGGACGAGAAGGGCGATCCGGGCTCGGACATCACCTTCTTCGAGTTTCCCGGCATCGGCCCGGGCCGCGCCGGCGACGGGATGGTCCACCGCGTCGTGTGGCGCGTCGGTTCCACCGACGCGCTCGAGTTCTGGGCCCGCCGGCTGGAGGACCACGGGGTCGCGACGCAGGAGGCCGGCGGCGATCGCCTGCGGTTCTCCGATCCCGAGGGACTCGAGCACGAGCTCCTCGTGCCGGATGTCGACGACGAGCCGCTGACCGCGGAGCATCCCGAGATCCCGGCCGAGCATGCGCTTCAGGGCTTCCACGGGGTCCATGCGTACGCATCCGATCCCGATGCGAGCCGCTCGCTGCTCGAGGAGACGCTGGGCTTCGAGCCCCGCGGCGAGCTCCTATGGGAGTTGCGCGGCGAGAGCCACGGCTCTCTGTACTCGTACGACGAGGCCCCCGGGCCCGTGGGCGTCCAGGGCGCCGGGTCGGTGCACCACGTCGCGTGGGCCTCCCCGCCTGAGGAGCACGAGGCCTGGCGGGATCGGGTCGTGGCGGCCGGGATGCACGCGACGCCGGTGATCGACCGCTTCTACTTCCGCTCGGTGTACTTCCGCGAGCCCAGCGGCGTCCTCTTCGAGCTCGCGACGCTCGGCGGACCAGGCTTCGCGATTGACGAGCCCGTGGAGCACCTCGGCGAGACGCTGTCGCTCCCGCCGTTCATCGAGCACCTGCGTCCCGAGATCGAGGCGAAGCTCCGCCCCGTCACGAATCCCCGCCAGGTGACGGCAGGTAATTAAGGGTTTTCGACGCCTGCGAGCTTTCGCAGCAGGCGGCGAAGCGTCTCGACCTCGGTCGCGTCCAGCGGCGCGAGGATCTCCTTGGCCGTCTCCATGGCAGCACCTCGGGCGCGCTCGAGGGTCCGCTTGCCGTCCGCGGTGAGGTGCACCGCGTGCTTGCGGCGGTCGCCCGGGTGGGTTTGGCGCTCGGCGTATCCGAGCTCCTCGAGCTCGTCGACGACGGCGACCATCGAGCTGGGATCGATCAGCGAGCGCCCGGCCAGGTCTTGCTGGGTCAAGCCCGGGTCGCTGGCGATCAGGGTCATCACGCCGAAGTGGGGGGGACGCAGCCCGAGCGGCTCGAGGGCCTCTGCGAACATCTGAGCGGTCCGGCGGCCGTTCCAGGACAACAGAAAACCCGGCGCGCTGGCAAGCGGCTCTGGCGGGGGTCGATCGAAACGCATGTGCCGGGGAGAGGCAGCCGATTACTTTTTGGCCGCCCCGAGGTCAAAGGTGGTGTGGGCGACGAGCGTGTGAGTCTGCGCACGCATTGAACAATCATCCTACGCCGCCCGGATCATTTGTGATACATAAAGTTCAATCTCTCAACGAGCCTCGGAGGTAGCCGTGTCCGCCATCACTCGCTGGGTTCTCGCCCACAAGCGCATCGTCGTTCTTTTCTGGGTCGTGCTCACCGTCGTGGGCATCGCCTCGGTCAACTCCGCGACCAAGGCTCTCGACCAGAAGTTCTCGGTGCCCGGCAAGGAGGGCTGGGAGACGAACGTGGCGATCAGCGAGCACTTCCACGGCACGGGGGGCGACGTGGCTCCGATCGTGCCGGTGGTGACCCTCCCCGAGGGCAAGACCGTCAATTCGCCCGGCGTCGATTCCCAGCTCGCGCAGATGGACAAGCGACTGTCGCAGGCACTCCCGGGGGCGAGGATCGCGTCCTACGCCTCGACGAGCAATCGCACCTTTGTCTCACCGGATGGACGGACGACGTTTGCGATCGTCTATCCCCAGCCGGACCCCGACTCGGCGTTCGGCGAGAACCCAGACGCGGCCAAGGATGCCCGTGCGGCGATGAAGGGCACGACGGTCGCAGGCGCGCCCATCCACGTCAGCGGCTTCGACGCGCTCCAGAACGAATCGGGCGGCGACAGCGGCACCGGCGTGTTGTTGGAGTCTGTGCTCGGCGGCACCGGGGCTCTCATCGTCCTGGCGTTCGTCTTCGCTTCGCTCCTGGCGCTCGTCCCGATGGCCATGGCGATCGTCTCGATCATGACCACGTTTCTCCTGGTATGGGGGCTGACCACGTTCACCGACGTCTCGCCTGTCGTCCAGTTCCTCATCGCGCTGGTGGGGCTCGGGATCGCGATCGACTACTCGCTGATCATCGTCTCCCGCTGGCGCGAGGAGCGCGCCCATGGCAAGAGCGGCGACGAGGCGGTTCAAAAGGCGATGGAGACCGCCGGACGGGCGGTGGTCTTCAGCGGCACCACCGTGGCGATCGGCCTGCTGGCGTTGGTCGCGCTCCCGGTTCCGTTCCTGCGGAGCATGGGCATCGGCGGGCTCCTGATCCCCCTGGTCAGCACCCTGGTCGCCATCACCCTGTTGCCGGTCGTGCTGTCGAAGGTCGGACACCGCCTGGATTGGCCGCACCGGCGCACCGACGACCGGGCGAGCCGCTCGTGGACACTGTGGGCCGAGTGGGTGGTGCGCCATCGCGTGATCGCAGCCGGCGTCGCCACCGCGATCCTCGCCGCGCTCGTGATCGCCGCGACGGGCCTCACCCTCGGCAACGCAAATCCCGACACGATCGCCCAGCAGGGCGACGCGAAGGAGGGGCTGACGGCACTCGAGGACTCGGGCATCGGCTCAGGGGCGCTGCTGCCGTACGAGATCCTCACCGAGGGGACGAATCCCGACCGGGTCGCGGCCGACGTGCGCGGCGTCGCCGGGGTCCACGGTGCGGTCGCACCCGACTCTCCGCAGTGGCGAACCGGGGGCGTGGCCGAGGTGCTGGCCATCCCGACGGCCGACGATTCCACCCAGGCTGGAAAGAACACGCTCGACCACGTGCGGACCGCAGCCCACGCGGCCGGGCCCGACGTTCAGGTCGGCGGACTGCCGGCGCAGAACGACGACTTCATCAACGCCGTCTACGGCAATTTCCCGCTGATGATCGCGTTGATCGCCATCGTCACGTTCATCCTGCTGGCCCGCGCGTTCCGCTCGCTGCTGCTGCCGCTGAAGGCTGTGGTGCTGAATGTGGCGAGCGTCGCGGCCGCTTGGGGAGTCCTGGCCCTGATGTGGCAGCACGGCCACGGCTCCGACCTGCTGTGGGGTATCGAAGCCACCGGGTCGGTGCCTGCGTGGATCCCGTTGATGGTGTTCGCGTTCCTCTTCGGGCTCTCGATGGACTACGAGGTCTTCATCCTGAGCCGGATGCGGGAGGAATACGACGCCACGGGTGACACCCGCACCGCGGTGGTCCGCGGGATCGGCCGAACGGGCCGGCTGGTCACGAGCGCCGCGCTGATCCTGTTCCTGGCTTTCGTCGCCCTGGCCTCCGGACCGGGAACGGACCTGAAGATGTTCGCCACCGCCCTGGCCGCCGGGATCCTCATCGACGCGACGATTATCAGGGCGCTGCTCGTGCCCGCAGCGGTGTCGCTGTTCGGGCGCTGGAACTGGATCCTGCCGAGCATGCCGGCCCGGCTCCTGCGGGTCAAGCCCTCCATGCCGGGACGCGCCGTGACGGGCGAGGGCGAGGCCGGCTAGCGCCCGCCTAGGCGACGGTCCAGGTATCGCCGGAGCGCAGGAGCTCGTTCAGCTCCTGCGCTCCAAGCCCCTCGCGGGCGGCCTCGAGCTCGCCGGTCATCGCCTCGCCGTAGACGGGGCGCTCGACCGCGCGGAAGACGCCGATGGGCGTCGGCTCGCTCGGCCTTGCCGCCAGATGGGCGAGGGCGAACGCCTGGCTCGGATTTGGCTCGTGAGCGTCGTGGACCAGGAGAGCGTCCTCACCCACGTCGGAGACGTCCGCGATCCTCAGCGCTCCGTTTGCGCCGCGAACGATGCCGCGCTCGCGGTCGACTCCGAAGCGGATGGGCTGGCCGTGCTCCAGGCGGATCTGGTTCGCCTCCTTGCCCTTGGCGCGGACGGCGTCGAAGGCGCCGTCGTTGAAGACGTTGCAGTTCTGGTAGATCTCGATCAGCGCGGAGCCGTTGTGCTCGGCGGCTGCGCGAAGGACGTCGGCCTCGTGCTTGCGATCGGTATCGACGGTGCGGGCGACGAAGCTGGCCTCGGCACCCAGGGCCAGCGCCACCGGATTGAAGGGGTGGTCCAGGGAGCCGAAGGGGGTGGACTTCGTGACCTTGCCCTCCTCGCTCGTCGGGGAGTACTGGCCCTTGGTGAGGCCGTAGATCTGGTTGTTGAACAGGAGGATCTTGATCGGGACGTTTCGGCGCAGGGCGTGGATCAGGTGGTTGCCGCCGATCGATAGGGCGTCGCCGTCGCCGCTCACGACCCAGATCGAGAGGTCCTGGCGGGCGAGCGCGAGGCCCGTTGCCAGGGCGGGTGCGCGGCCGTGGATGCCGTGCACGCCGTATGTGTTCATGTAGTACGCGAAGCGGCCCGCGCAGCCGATTCCCGCGACGAAGACGATCTTCTCCGGCGGCAGACCCAGCTCGGGCAGGAACTGCTGCACCGTGGCGAGGATCGCGTAATCGCCGCAGCCTGGACACCAGCGGGTCTCCTGGTCGGAGGAGAAGTCCTTTTTGGTCAGGGCCTGCGGGTCCGCGCCGTTGCCGTTCGTGCCCGTCATAGCCGCTCCGTGATCACCTCATCGAGCTCCTCGGCGAAGATCGGAAGCCCCTCGATCTTGGTGTAGCTCTCGGCGTCGGCCAGGAACTCGCTGCGGATGATCTGCGCGAGCTGGCCGGTGTTCGTCTCCGGGATCAGGACCTTCGAGTAGGCGCGGACGACGTCGCCGGTGTTCTGCGGCAGCGGGTTCAGGTGATGCAGATGAGCCCAATCGACCTTCTTGCCGCGAAGTCGCACCCTTCTGACGCCACCCTTTATCGCCCCGTACGTGGAGCCCCAGCCGAGGACGAGCATCTCGGCTCCCTCGACGTGGTCGACGTCGAGCTCGCCGACGTCGGCCGCGATGCCCGCCACCTTCTCGGCGCGCAGCCGGGTCATGAGCGCGTGGTTCTCGGCCTCGTAGCTGATGTGACCGGTGCCCGTTTCCTTCTCCAGGCCGCCGATCACGTGCTGGAGCCCGGTCGTGCCCGGGACCGCCCAGGGACGGGCCAGCCGGTCGTCGCGGAGGTACGGCCAGAACTCGCCGTCACGGTTGGCCTCGGTGGCGAAGCGCGGGTCGATCTCCGGCAGGTCGACGGCGTCGGGGACCATCCAGGGCTCCGACGAGTTGGCGAGGAACGTGTCGCTCAGCAGGATCACCGGCGTTCGGTATGTCACTGCGATGCGCGCGGCCTCCGTGACCGCCTCGAAGCACTGAGCGGGAGTGGAGGCGGCGATCACGGGCAACGGCGACTCGCCGTGCCGGCCGTGGATCGCCATCAGGAGGTCCGCCGCCTCGGTCTTCGTCGGCATTCCGGTCGACGGCCCCGCCCGCTGGACGTCGATCACCAGCAGCGGCAGCTCCAGGGCAACGGCGAGGCCGATGGTCTCGGCCTTCAGGTCCATTCCGGGTCCGCTCGAGGCCGTGACACCGAGGTGACCGCCGAAGGCCGCGCCGAGCGCCATGTTCGCCGCGGCGATCTCGTCCTCCGCCTGCACCGTGCGGACTCCGAAGCGCTTGTGCCGCGACAGCTCGTGGAGGAGCTCGGACGCCGGCGTGATCGGATAGCTGGCCAGGAAGAGCGGCAGTGCGCTTCGCACGCTGGCGGCGATCAGGCCAAGCGCCGTCGCGGTGGTTCCGTTGACGCTGCGATAGGTGCCGGGCTCGGCCGGGGCCGCCTTGACCTCGTAGTGGACCTGGAGGATCTCGGCCGTCTCACCGAAGTTGAAGCCCGCCCGGAACGCGGCCAGGTTGGCCAGCATGATCTTCTCGTCCTTGCCGAACTTCTCCTCGATCCATTCGACGGTGACGTGGGTGGGCCGGCTGTACATCCAGGAGACGAGGCCGAGCGCGAAGAAGTTCTTCGACCGGGCGGCGTCACGGGCGGTGACGCCGTCGATGCCCTCCGTTGCCCGAACGGTCATCGACGTCATCGGCACGCGGAAGAGCTGATAGTCGTCAAGGCTGCCGTCCTCCAGCGGGTTGGCGTCATAGGCAGCCTTGCGGAGGTTGTGATCTCCGAACCCGTCCTCGTTCGCGATCACGATGCCGCCGCGCTCGAGCTCGGGGAGATTGGTCTTCAGGGCGGCGGGGTTCATCGCGACGAGCACGTTCGGCTGGCCACCGGGGGTGAGGATGTCCCGCGAGGCGAAGTGGATCTGGAATGCCGAGACGCCGGCGAGCGTTCCCGCGGGCGCACGGATCTCCGCCGGGAAGTCGGGCAGGGTGACGAGGTCGTTGCCGATCACCGCGGTCGCCGCGGCGAAGCGGTTGCCGGCAAGCTGAATGCCGTCGCCCGAATCCCCCGCGAATCGAACGACGACCCGCTCTTTTTCTTCTACAGGTACTGCTTTTGTCACGCCTTTGAGCGCCTCCAGCGCCGTTGCATTCGATTGTACGCATGCCCCCGGCCGGGCCGCCGCGGTCCGTCCGAATGATGTGCGAACATGCGTTCGTGCGTTGGGACAATCTCGAGGTTGGAAAGGAGGAGGCCGGGGCGCGGTTGCCCGGCTTCCGCGAGCCTGCCGTCGTGCGGACGTTCGATGCGCCTGAGGCGCTCGGCATTCGTTTCTACGAGGTGCAGGCGCGATCGGCGCTGAATCAGGTGCCGAAGCGCTCGCGGATGCCGTTCCGCTGGACCATAAATCCATTTCGCGGATGCACCCACGCCTGCACTTGACTTACTGCTTCGCCCGTCCCACCCACACATACCTGGACCTGAACGCCCGCGAGGACTTCGAGCGGGAGATCATCGTCAAGGTCAACGTGCCCGAGCTGGTGCGCGCGGAGCTCGCCCGCCCCTCGTGGAAGGGCGAGCACGTCGCGCTCGGAACCAACACCGATCCGTACCAGTGGGTCGAAGGGCGCTACAAGCTGATGCGCGGAATCTGGGAGGCGATGCGGGACTTCGCCAATCCGTGCTCGGTGCTGACCAAGTCGCCACTCCTGCTTCGTGACCTCGACCTGATGCGCGAGATCGCCGAGCGCACGGACTTCACAGCCAATCTCTCGATTCCGACCCTTGACGAGAAGGCCTGGCGCGACACCGAGCCGCACACGCCGCACCCGCGCAAGCGGATCGAGGCCGTGGCCGAGCTCAAGCGCGCCGGCATCCGGACGGGGGTCCTGATCGCGCCGCTGATCCCGGGCGTCAACGACTCACCGGAGCAGGTCGAGCCGCTGATGGAGCTGCTCGACCAGGCCGGGCCGGACTCGATCGGAGGCGTGGCCCTGCATCTGCGGGGTGAGGTGCGCGACATCTGGTTCGACTGGCTGCGGGAGCGCCGGCCGGACCTGTTGCCGCGCTACAAGGAGCTTTACGAGCGCGGGGCCTACATGCGAAAGGACGAGGCGAAGCGCCTGTCAACGATGGTCCGGCGCCCGGGCCGGGGTGGTCCCCGGCGCGGGACCGTGGCGCAGCGGGAGACGGACAGCGAGGACCCGGTCACCCCGCCGCAGGCGCAGTCGAGCCTCTTCTGAGGACGGCGACTAGTCCCTACCCGGACAGACACAATGCGATCACCGTGACGGTCGCCGGGGATGCGGTGTTGTTTTTCGCTGTGGCAAACCATCCCTCCAGCTCCGGAGCCGACGCCCTCAGGACTACGCCGGCGTTGTTCCCAACGGCTCCCCCGCCAAGCACCTTGCTGCCCGCCGTGCACTGAACTCCGGCGGTGCTTTCGGAGTTGGCCGCAACGGGGAAGACGTTACTCTCGGTCTCTATCAGACCCAGCTTGCCGCTCGTAACTGCGGCATCGGCGATTTTCCCGGTCTTGACCGCCTGCTCCTTGATCTTCGCTGCGCTTACGGCCTTCTTGTGGAGCTTCTCCTTCGTCACTGCCCCGTTCTTGAGGTCGTCGGTGCCGATCCTCGAGGCCGCGTAGCCGACTCCGCCGATGGACACGAACAGCGAGATCAGCGCGAGGATCAACGCCGGCGACGGCGCTTTCCGGCGTCTGGACATGAATTCCCCCCTTGGAGCGGGAAGCCCTTGTTTGAGCCCCCTGGGACGGGCTCGAGCCTATGCGCAGCCCGTCAGAGCGTCAAGGCGGCCCCCATCGGCCCGCTCCCGATTCCCCACACTGATGCCCGTGCTCTCCGAGGTCGGGATCGAGCCCGGCGAACCAGAGGTGATGGAGATTCACAACATCGTCAGGCGCTAGTTCGCGGAGGCCAGCAGGCCTCGCTATTTTCAGTCGAGAGTCGCGATGGAGGGCACTCTCGCAATCGAGGCTTCCGGCCTCGTCAAGTCGTTCGGGTCGACGACGGCCGTCGACGGCGTGGACCTGTCCGTGCGCAGAGGCGCCGTCTACGGCATGCTCGGCCCCAACGGCGCCGGCAAGACGACCACGGTCCGGATGCTCGCGACGCTGCTGCGGCCGGACTCGGGCACGGCTCGAGTCCTCGGGCACGACGTCGTCGCCGAGGCCGACTCCGTGCGAGGGCTGGTCAGCCTGACCGGCCAGCTCGCGTCCGTCGACGAGGACCTCACCGGCCGAGAGAACCTCGTCATGGTCGGCCGTCTCCTCGGTTACTCACGGTCGCAGGCCAGGACGCGTGCGGATGAGCTACTCGAGGCGTTCGGGCTCGGCGACGCGGCGGGGCGCCAGGTCAAGAACTACTCCGGCGGCATGCGCAGGCGACTCGACATCGCGGCCAGCATTGTCGTCACGCCCGAGCTCATGTTCCTCGATGAGCCGACGACCGGGCTCGATCCGCGTTCTCGCAACCAGGTCTGGGACATCATCCGGACCCTTGCAGGGCAGGGCACCACGGTGCTGCTCTGCACGCAATATCTCGACGAGGCCGACCAACTCGCTGACGGGATCGCGGTGATCGACCGTGGCGAGGTCATCGCCGAGGGAACGCCCGGCCAGCTCAAGGCTTCCGTGGGGCGAGGTGCCCTCCATGTTCGCCTGCTCGACCCGGAGGATCGACCGGAGGCCGAGCGCGTGCTCTCGCGCGCGCTCGACGCGGGGGTTCATCTCGAGGGCGACCCGGCTGCCCTGTCCGCCGCGTGCCCGCCGGATCCGCAGCGTGCGGCCGAGGCGGTCGCCGAACTGTCACGGAGCGGCATCGCGATCGCCGACTTCTCGCTCGGCCAGCCGAGCCTCGACGAGGTGTTCCTCGCGCTCACCGGCCATCCGGCCGAGGAGGGGGCCGCCGAGGACGGTGTCGCCGATGAGGAGGAAGAGGAGATCGCGGCATGAGCGCGACCTCGACAACGCCGGCCCGATCGGAACCGCTCGTCGACCAGTCGCTCGGCGCGGTGCTCTCCTCGACCCCTCGGCCCGCGCGTCCGAGCGCCGTGTCGGCGTGCCTGACCTTCGGCTGGCGAGGGATGCTGAAGATCAAGCACGTTCCCGAGCAGCTCCTCGACGTGACCGTGACGCCGGTCCTCTTCCTGCTCATGTTCACCTATCTGTTCGGGGGCGCGATTGCCGGCTCGACGGGCGAGTACCTGCATTTCATCCTGCCGGGGATCCTCGTGATGTCGGTCCTGTTCACCACCGTCTATTCCGGGGTCACGCTGAACACGGACGTGACCAAGGGGGTCGTCGACCGCTTTCGCTCGCTGCCGATCTGGCGGCCGGCGCCGCTCGTCGGCGCTGTGCTCGGTGACAGCGTGCGCTACCTCGTCGCCGCCTCTGTGGTGGTCCTGCTGGGCCTCGCGCTTGGCTTCCGACCGGACGGAGGGGTGGGCGGCGTGCTCGCCGCGATGCTGCTCGTCGTTGTGTTCGCATTCGGACTCGCCTGGGTCTTCACGACCGTGGGACTGCTGATGCGCGCCCCGAACGCGGTCATGAACGCCGGGTTCATGGCGCTCTTTCCCATCACCTTCCTGAGCAACGTATTCGTCGAGCCGGGGACGCTGCCCGGGTGGCTGAAGGGGTTCGTGGACGTCAACCCGATCTCCCACCTCGTAACGGCATCACGCAGCCTGATGGAGGGGAGCGCGAGCGCCGGCGACATCGGCATTGCGCTTGGGACGGCCGTAGTGCTGACGGCGGTGTTCGCCCCGCTGACGACGTACCTGTACCGCAGCAGGGGCTGACACTCAGCCCGCCGCGGGAGCGGGGGAGGTGCTCGCCGTCCTCAGGGCGCTCGCGACACCGATCGCCGCGATCGCGCAGGCGGAGCCGAGCCAGAACGCGGCCGGGTAGCCGCCCAGGGAAGCGGCGACGCCGGTCAGCGGCCCGCCGACGGCGAACCCGATGTCGAAGAAGGCGGTGAAGGTCCCGAGCGCGGATCCGCGCCGTGAGTCGGCGATGTTGCTGACGACGATCAGCGACAGCGACGGATAGATCAGCGCGAACGCGACGCCCATCCCGACCGCTCCCACCAGGGCGAGGGCCAGCGAGTCAGCAAGCGCGATCAGCGCCAGCCCGACGGCCTCGATCGCAGCAGCGGCCGCCGCGCATCGCACGGGGCCGATCCGGTCCGGCAGGTCGCCGCCGGCGAGCCTGGTGATGACGACGGTGGCCGCAAACGCGGTGAACGCCGCGGCGCCGTGACCGATGTGCTTGAAGGCGAGGTGGAGGACGATGAAGGAGGCCATGGCCGCGTAGCCCACCGTGGCGAGCGAGAGGGCGATCCCCGGGCGTACGGACTCGCGGGCGATCAGGCGCCTGGCGGCCGGTCGTTTGACTGGCTGGAACGGGTCCGGGACGACCATGGCGACCAGTGCCCCGATCAGCGGCGAGATCGCGGTGAACGCCCAAACCGCATCGAAGCCCCAGGCGTGAAACAGGGCCGTCCCGATCAGAGGCCCCAGGCTGAGCCCGCCCCACACCGCGAGGCCGTAGAGCCCGATCACGCGGCCGCGCCTGCCGGGCGGCGCCAGGTCCACGACCCACGTCGCGCCCGCGGTGAACACGCTGCCCTCACCCGCGCCGACGGCCAGGCGCGCCACGATCAAACCGGGGAGTCCCGCGGGGATGAGGTATAGGAGGCCCCCGGCCGCTGTGAGCAGGGCGCCGACCGCCACGACGCGCCGGCGCCCGCGCGCGTCCGCGAAGTGCCCCGCTACTGGCCGACAGGCGAGCGCCGTGAAGGCAAAGGCGCCGATCACCACGCCCACGGCGACGTTTCCGTAGTCCAACGGGCCCTTCACGTAGTGGGGCAGGACCGGCAGCACCGCGCCGACCGCCATCAGGGTGAGGAGCGTGGCGGCGAAGACGCCGGCGAACGCGCCGTAGGGGGAGCGCCGCACGGCTACGACGAGCCGTCGGCGCGGAGCTCGGACCGCTTGATCTTCCCGCTCGCGGTCTTGGGCAGCTCGTCCGCGAACTCGATGATCCGCGGATACTTGTACGGGGCGGTGACCCGCTTCACGTGGTCCTGGAGCTGATGCGCGAGGCCCTCGGATGGCTCGCCCTCTCGCAGCACGACGATCGCCTTGACGACCGATCCACGCTCGGAATCCGGAGCGGGGACCGCTGCGGCCTCGGCCACGGCCGGGTGGCTCACGAGCGCCGACTCCACCTCGTACGGGCCGATGCGGTACCCGGCCGAGACGATGATGTCGTCGCCGCGACCCTCGAACCAAAGCGTGCCGTCGTCGTCCTCCCGGACATAGTCCCCCGTCGACCACCACTCGCCGTCGATCAGATCCGGGCCGCCCTCGGACCCCAGGTAGCCGACGAAGAAGGTCGGGCAGCTCGCGGCCTTCAACTGAAGCTCGCCGTCGACGATGCGGAGCTTGATGCCGGGCAGCGGGCGCCCCATCGATCCCGGCCGCACCTCGTGGCCGGGCTGCATTCCGGTCACGGCTCCCGTCTCCGTCTGCCCGTAGCCATCGCAGATCTCAAGCCCCGCGCGATCCCGGAACTCCCCGATCACCTCGGGGTTGAGAGCCTCTCCGGCGGAGACCATCCGGCGCACCGACGGCAGCGACCGCACCGTCGTGCGCTTGGCGATCATCCGATATTCGGTCGGTGCCTGGCACAACACGTTGACGCCCTCGCGCTCGACCAGGCGGAGCCGCTCCTCGGGGTCGAAACGCCCGTCATGAAGCAGCGCCGCCGCCCCGGTCAGCCATGGCGCGACGAACGAGTTGCGGGAGGACTTGGACCATCCGGTCGCTGCCGTGCACCACGCCAGCTCGCCGTTCCGGGCCCCGAACCAGTGGACCGCCTGGAGTTGCTGCCCGGGCAGGTAGCGCTGAGCGTGGAGCGCTCCGCGCGGATCTCCGGTCGTGCCCGAGGTGAAGATCACGAGCGCCCCGTCGTCGGGATCCAGGGCGACGGGCTCGACGGGTGCCTCCTGGGGGCGTTCCTCGTCCATGACCGTGCCGACGTCCTCCATGGTCATGTACGGGACGCCGTCGGGGAGCTCGCCCAGAGGACCCTCCTCGCCGACGCACAGCACCGGGTTGGACGCGTGAATCCGAGTCTCCAGATCGTGCCGGCGGAGCTGCGTGTTGCACGGCATCGCGATCGCACCCATTCGCCAGCACGCGAGCATTGCCAACACCCACTCGGCCCGGTTGCCCACCAGGGTCATCACGACGTCGCCGCGCTTGACGCCACGGGCCGCGAACGCGCCTGAGAGCCCCGCCGACCGCGCGATCAGCTCCCCGAAGTGCCAGATGCGGCGCTCGCCGTCGGGCGCGATCGTCACCAGCGCCGGCTTGGAGGCCGGGTACCGCTCGAGTACGTCCTCGATGAAGTTCACGGCGGCGTAGTCTGGCGGGTGTGTGGGTCGAGGAGCGTCTAGCGACGAGTCAGGCATGTAAGGCGGCGAAGCCG
>DATFON010000185.1:0-7589 GCA_035265465.1 Solirubrobacterales bacterium
CCAGGGGATGAATCTGCACGGCCTTGCCGTAGACGAACGGCTGGATGAGGTTGTTCTCGACCTGCTGATAGAGGATCAGGACCGCCACCCAGACGATCAGGCCGATCGGGAAGTCGGCGGCGAACGCAACCACGATCCCGACCAGGATCCCGCCCAGCGTCGCGCCCACCAGCGGGATGAGGTCGAAGAAGCCGAACAGGATCGCCAGGGGTAACGCGAACGGCACGCCGAGTATGCGCAGGGTGACGTACGTGACGAGGCCGGCGAGGACGCTGATGACGAAGTTGCCGAACACATAGCCGGAGATCGCGTCCGAGATGTCGCCGGCGATCTTCCGGAATCGCCGCGCGCGCGTCTCGGGCACCTGTCTGTAGAGGAACTCCAGCAATCGCCTCCCGTCCTTTAACAGGAAGAAGGTGATGACCAGGATCGAGAACAGCTGGACGAAGCGCGAGAACACCCCCACGGTGACGTCCCTCAGGGTCCCGGCCGCGTCCCCGAGCTTGCTCGGCAGCTCCTTCGCCTGCTCCTGAAGCTTCTCGGTGATGTGGTACTCGTCGTCGTATTTGGCAAACGTCGGGTTGTTGCGAAGGTCCTCCGCGTAGGTGTCCAGATTGCTGGACAGCGTCTCCACCCCGGTGACGAGCGGCGGCACGATCAGGAGCCCGATGCCGAAGATCCCGCCGGCGATCCCGAGGTAGACCAGGAGGATCGCCGCCCACCGCGGCACCTTCCGCTTGTCGAGCCAGTTGACCGCCGGGGCGATCGCGACCGCGAAGAAGGCAGCGATCAGCACCAGCCCGATCACGGTGCGAATCAGGTACGAGAAGTACAGGGCGGCGAGCACCGCGGCCGCGACCAGCACGACCTTCGCCACGGCCCTGGCGGAGACCTGCGTGTGGTCCATCGCGCCGCAGCCTAGGCACGAGGCCGGACGCGCCTAAATTGGGCGGCGGACTACCGGCGGCGGCGCAGCGCGATCATGCCGCCGATGGCGAAGCCGACGACGGCGGCACCGATGACGAGCTCGCGGCGGTGCTCACGGACCTGGCGGCGCCAGTCCGTGAGCTCGGCAACACGGCCCCGCAATGCTTCGACCGAGTGGGACAGCTCGCCGCGCTGCCGCTCGATGTCCGCGCGGATCTGATCCGAGCTTCGTCCCGGCGCGCCGGGGGCCCGGCGACCGACGGGCTCCCCCGCCCCGCTGACGTAGACATCCGGCGTCTTGCTCACCGGGTGCCGGCCTCCAGCGTCTCCTTGGTGCGTCGCGCCTCCTCGATGGCGAGGTCGGGTGTCGGCGGGGCGCCGGCCTTCATCGAGCGGTAGGCGATGAGGCCTGCGACAGCGGCGATCAAGAACCAGGCGACCGCCTCGATCAGGAAGCCGATCCACACGTGATCGGAGAAGAAGTAGTCGTTCAGCACCCAGGCGATCGCGTGCATCAGCATCGCGAGGCCCAGCACGGCGAAGATTCCCGCGGCGATGCCCACGACGGAGCCCTGGATCAGCTTGCTGACCTTTTCGCGGATCTCGGTCTTCGCGAGCTCGATCTCCTCACGAATGAGGGTCGACGTTCGCTCGGATACGTCGACGACGAGCTCGCCGACCGACTTGTCCTGGCCCGGGGGTGGCTCGGGGGTGCTCACTCGGGCGGATCCTCTCCGAACACCCGCACCCAGATCGCCGACGCGACCCGGTTCGCGAGGACGGTCGCAAGCGCGCCGGTCGCGGCGACCAGTCCGGCCCACATCAGTCTTCTGACGACTTCGTTCTCCATATCGGTCAGCTGCCGGCGGAGTAAATCAATTTGTCCGGCCTCTGGTCCGCGCGCGAGACTCCATCCGCCGAGGCCGTTGGCGGCCCGTACCCAGCCCAGCGCTCGAAGAAACCGCGGACGACCGCGTAGAACCACACGCGATCGACGGCATCGATCGCCCCATGCCCGCCGCCGGGCAGGATCCACACCCGCACGAGGTCGTTGTCGGTTGCCGCCGTCTCGAGCTCGCGCGCCTGCTCGACGGGGATGACCTCGTCGTCCTCGGGATGCAGCACGAGCACCGGCACCTTCGCGTCGGCGATGTGCTCGCGGGCCGCGGCACGGCGCCACAGCTCATTCGGCTCGACCTCGTAATACGGCGCTGAGATCCGCTCGAGCGGATCGACGAAGTCGTGGACGTCCTCCCATCGGGACTGGCGGATGCGGGAGGTGAGCATCGCCCAGAACCCCTGGTTGAGGAGGTACGCCGGATGCGAGCGGGGGAGCTTCCTGGAGAGCCGCTTCGCCATCGCGCGGGGATCGCTCGGCGGGGAGATCGCGAGTATGCCGCCGTCGAGCGCCTCGTCGGCGCCATCGAGATGGCAGGCGCCGAGCACCGCGGAGCCACCCAGCGAGATCCCGAGCGCTCCGACCGTCGTCGATCCGAGGTCCTTGAGGTACCTGGCGCAGGCCGCGATGTCCTCCCCCTCCTTCCAGCCCGTGCTCGTGGGCGCCTGGCTCGTCAGGTTCGTGAGCCCGAAGCTCCGCAGATCGACGACCGCGACGTTGAATCCCCACTCGAAGAAGGCGCGGACCGCGATCTCGCGCACGTAGTCGAAGCGGCGCGAGGAAAAGAGCCCGTGGACGACGATGAGCCCGGGCCGCGCCGAGCCCTCGTGGAGGCCGACGCTCGCCGCGATGTGCTCCCCGTCGCTCCCCTCGAAGACATGGTCGGAGAACTGCGACGGATACGCGTATCCAAGGTTGGCGGCCTCGCGCTGTTGGGCCAGGACGAACGTCGACATGTCGGCCACGCCCTTGCGGAGCATCGCCGCCTCGGAGGGCCTCAGGGCATTGGGGATTGATTTCAGGTCCGCCATCAGCGCATCCATCGTGCGCTCGCGCGGCTGGGCGGTGGGCAGCTCAGCCGGGGCGGGGTCCAGCCTCGCGAGCGCCGTGCGGAACGGCTCTCGCAAACGCTGGCCGATCAGCCACGTCGGCAGGGCGACGGATCCAACGGCGACGTTCAGCGCCTTGGCGGCCCCATGGAGCACGCGATCCTGCCGCCGCGACGATCCGAGTGACTCCCACATGCCTGCCTCCTAGGAGGTCACGCGGTCGCGCGCCTCGAGCCCGCCGCAGATCGTCTCCACCACCATCTCGCGTGCGCGGTCGAAGTCGCCATCGTCGCCGGGGATCAGGCCGAACACCCAGCCGGAGAGGAGTTGCTCGATCGCGCCATAGAACCACATCGAGGCGAATTCCGGGTCGACGTCCTTCCTGAACTCGCCTGACGCCTGCGCGTCGGCGACGATCTTCGCGATCAGGGCATAGGCACGGCGGATCTCGGGCAGATGGGTGCGACCGAACGAGTTGGCCGCGCGGGTCACCTCGACGATGATCACCTTCATCAGCTCCGGGTCATACCGGTAGGAGTCGATGATGAATTGCGCGACCGCATCGAGCTTCTCGCGGCCGCCGATGGGCTGGTTGTCCACCTCCTCGATCGCGGACAGGAGCAGCGACCAGCGCTCGACGAAGAGCTCGTTGAGGACCTGATCCTTGGACTTGAAGTAGTGATAGACGAGCCCGTAGGCAACGCCCGCCTCGTCGGCGATGTCCGAGACGCGACAGGCGTGGAATCCCTGCCGGGCGAACACGCGGATCGCTGCGTCCAGGATCTGGCGACGCTTGTCCACAGGGGGCGCCTCGGCGCTCATCGGGCGACCTCCTCATGCATGGCTCGGTACCTCCGGACGGATGGTCTCCGGCCATCGGTAGGAGCCCGGACGCCGGTTGGCGAGCGACGGCAACGTCGCGCGGACTCGATCCTCTACCTCGAGATCCAGGTCGGCAGTGACGAAGCACTCGCCGTCGGGCGCCTCCGCGAGGACGGCGCCCCACGGATCCACGATCATCGAATGTCCGTAGGAGCGGTAGTGGGGCGGCGCCTCGCCAACCTGGTTCGGGGCGACGACGAACGCCTGGTTCTCGATCGCCCGCGCCCGGAGGAGAACTTCCCAATGGTCTTTGCCGGTCTCGAAGGTGAAGGCGGACGGCACTGTCAGCACCGTTGCGCCGCGGACCGCGAGGATGCGGTAGAGCTCCGGGAACCGAAGGTCGTAGCAGACGGTCATGCCGAGCGTGACTCCGGGCAGCGATTCCCCGATCGCAGCCGCCACGATCTCGTCACCGGGCTCCTCGTTATCGGACTCCCGGTACGAGACGCCGCCGACGTCCACATCGAACATGTGGATCTTCCGGTAACGGGCATGAAGCTCCCCGTCGGGGCCGACGAGCACGGAAGTGTTGAAGAGCTTCCGATTGCCCTCGACACGCTCCGCGATGCTGCCGGCAACCAGGTGGATCCCGAGCTCCTGGGCCCACGAGCCGGCGGCTGAGATCGTCGGCCCCCCGAGGGGCTCGGCGCCCTCGCGCAGGACCTCGGCGTCGCCCAGCAGGTTCCACTTCTCCGGCAGCACCACCAGGTCGGCGCCGTCGGCGGCCGCGGCGCGAACGAGGCGCTCGGCGGTCGCGAGGTTGCTGGCCTTGTCGCCTGTTGAGTTCAGCTGTATAGCTGCCGCTCGCATCTCCACCCCTGGCTGGTGATTGACTGACCAGTCAATCTATGGATTATAGGTTCGGGGTCACCCGGACGGCCGCAATGTGCATGGCTCACACCGTGCCGGGTGTACGGACAGCCGAACCGGGAAGCGGAGTCCCGATGTTCGGAATCGGACGGTTTCGCCGTGCCCGCAATGCATTCGAGTCGCGGACCGAGGTTTGGAGGCAGGTCGGGCTGGGCGCCGAAGTCGACCGTGGGGAAGCGAAGCGCGCACGCGGCAACGTCGTCGTCCTCGCGGCCCTGATCGCGGGCGTCCTGATCCTCTTCAGCAACCGGGGGACGCTGTTCCCCGGCCTGGGCACCTACGTCCGCATCGCGACGGTCGCGGCCCTGGTCATCCTGGGCTGGTGGCTCGCGCGATCCCTGGGTCGCGGGCTCGGCCCGGCGCTCTTCCGCCGCCTGGACCCGGGCACCGCCGGCATCGTCGGGTTCCTCATCCGGCTGCTGACGATCCTGCTCGTCTTCGTCGTCGCCCTGCGGATCGCCGGGGTCCACTCGAGCACCCTGGCCGTCGGCGGCGCATTCACCGCGGTCATCGTCGGCCTCGCGGCCCAGCAGACGCTGGGCAACCTGTTCGCGGGGCTGGTGCTCCTCAGCACACGCCCGTTCCGCGTGGGCGAGCGGGTTCGCCTGGTGGGCGGAGCCCTGGCCGGGTCGCTCGAGGGAATCGTCAGCTCGCTTGGCCTCTTCTACACCGACCTGGTCACCGGGGCGGACCGGATCATGGTCCCCAACAGCATGCTGCTGAACGTCGCCGTCATCCCCCTGCGCGAGCCGGAGCGCGTGGAGCTGCGCGCCCGCTTCAGCGCCGACATCACGCCCCACGAGGTTCAGGAGCTGCTCGCGCGGTCGATCTCGGTCCCCACCCGCTACTCGCCCCACGTGGAGCTCGAGGAGCTTGACCGCGACGAGGTGGTGGTTCGCATCGTCGTGACCCCGATGCGCCCAGCCGACGGCTCGAAGCTGGCCAGCGAGGTCATGGCCGCGGTCCGCAACAACGATGGGGCGCGGGCGACGGCGTAGACATTCGGTCGGGGAGCCCATCCGGTTGGCATCTATCCCGAAAGCAGCACGGATGCCACCGCGATGAGCACCAGACCCCCCTCTCCCGCCGCGACGAGACCGGCGCTTCCTGCGAGGGAGTCCCCGGCAAAGTCTCCCGAGACGCCGATCAGAGCCCCGGCTACGGTGACGAGAAGCGCGATTCCGCCCCAGAGCGGCACGGCTCTGTCCCACCGAGCATCGCTGTCAGCGTATGCGTCCCGAAGTCGCGCCTCGATCCGAAAAGGAACCGTGAACAAGACCGCGAACAGGGCGACGGCGAACACGACCAGCCAGCCGTTGACTCCACTGGTGGCCAGGTAAGGGGGGCCAGAGACCGCCGCAAGCGAGAGGGCCCCGCCGGCGATCACCACGCCCGCGAGGCCGATGAGGGCCAGCGCCCTAGCCGCGGTCTCGTCCCGCCGCATGATGCCCGAGTCGCGCGACCAGCAGCTTCGTGTGGAGCGCTGACATCAGGTCGTTCAGCGGACCGATGCCCGCCTGGATGATCTCCAGGGCTCGGTCCGGGTCGACGTCGCCCGCGAGTCGCTTCGTCAGGACGTCGACCTCCTCGGCGACCAGCGGTTCCAGCGCACGGGTGTAGCGCAACGTGTCGTACACGGTGAACCCGATCCGCTCGTCGTAGCCGCCGGCGCGGAAGCGGCCGATCGCCTCCACGATCCTCACGTCCGACGGCGAGTAGCCGTCCTCGTCGGGTGTCAGCACGCCCAGCTCGGCCAGGCGGTCGAGGACCTCCTGCGGGACGTCGTATTGGCTGCGGACCTCGTCGGCGTCGATTCGCTTGCGCTCTCCCGCGAGGGCGCGCTCCAGGATCCGGTCCTCCAGCTCGATCATCGCCCGCAGGCGCTCGGGCTCGGCGTCCTCGCGCTCCAGCAGGTCGCGGATCACGCGCAGCGGCATGAAGCGCTCCTCCTGGAGCTGCTTGATGACCCGGATGCGCTCGACGAACTCCGGTGGGTAGTACGCCATGTTGCGGCTCGTCTTCACCGGCTCCGGCAGGAGCCCCTCGCGCAGGTAGTGACGGACCGTCGCCACCGGCACGCCCGAGCGCTCGGCGAGCTCGGAGATCTTGAGGAGCTCCTGCGTGGGCGCGTTCATGCCATGAACCTCTGGGGCTCGGCCGCCTCGTTCAACCCGGCGGCGGCCCGGCTGGCGATCAGGGCGGCCACCTCATCGTCGGCGAAGCCCGCCCCGCGCAGCACCTCCTCGGTGTGCTCCCCCAGGGCAGGCGCCGGTCCCGTGCCGTCGCCGGGCGTGCGGGTGAGCTTGACCGGCAGGCCGATTAGGCGCACCGGCCCCACCTCGGGCTGCTCCATCTCGACGACCATCTGCCGCTCGCGAACCAGCTCGGAGTCCAGAGCCTCGTCCAGATCGAGGACGGGCTCGATCATTGCGTCGTGCTCGTCGTTGAAGGCGCGCCACTCGTCGCATGTGCGCTCCCTGAAGATTGCGGCGATCGCTCGTCCGTCGTCGGAGTCGGGGGCCGCGAACTGCTTCTCGATCAGGTCCGCCCGGTCGACCCCCTCGCAGAAGTTCCGCCAGAACTTCGGCTCGAGCGCGCCGCAGGTGATCCAGCCGTCCGCCGCCTCGTACGGCAGATAGCACGCGATGCCACCGTTCAGGCTGCCGCGTCCACGCTGGGGTACGGCCCCCTCGCACAGATACTGCGCGGCGACCATGCAGAGCCAGGAGAGCGAGCCGTCGGTCATGGAGACATCGACGAGCTGGCCCTCGCCCGAGCGCTCGCGCTCGCGAAGGGCGGCCATCACGCCGAAGGCCGCCATTAGCGCGCCGCCGCCGAGGTCGGCGATCTGGCCCGCCGACTGGATCGGGCGCCCGTCCGGCTCTCCGGTCAGCCCGAGCAGGCCGTTGAGGCCCAGGTAATTCATGTCGTGGCCCGCCCGGTCGGCGTTTGGGCCCGTCTGC
>DATFON010000186.1:0-12334 GCA_035265465.1 Solirubrobacterales bacterium
TGCCAGCCGCGCGTGGGCCGGCCAGGCGCCCGCTAGAGCGCTGCGGCGGCTGAGCCCGAGGTCCCAGCGGCCGGCGAGGACAGGCTCGGCTACGCGCGGCAGCTCCCGCGGGTCCAGCGACCCGTCGCAGTCCATGAAGCAGATGACGTCGTTCTCGGCCGCGACCAGGCCCGCCCAGCAGGCCGCGCCGAATCCCCGCCGGGGTTCGTCCACGACCCTCGCGCCCAGCTCGCGCGCGATCATGCCCGAGCCATCCGTCGAGCCGTTGTCGACGACGATCGGCCGGTAGCCGGGCGGCAGACTCCCCAGCACCCACGGCAGAGCCGCCGCCTCGTCGAGCACGGGAAGGACGACGTCGGGCATGGCGTGCTAACGCCGAGCCGTAGGGCTCGGGGACTGGCATGTGCGGTTCATGGGTGTGTGAGGCTCGCACCACGGGATTACAGACCCATTAATCCCCCTGTAAGCAGGCCGCCCTAGCTTCCCGGGCCCGATGGAGCGCGCGACCGCCGAGGCGCCGGCCACCGCCTGGAGAGCCGAGCGAGGCTGGCTCACGCCCACCCGCGCGGCGATCACGCTTTGGTTCGTCCTGGTTGCCGCTTGCACCGGATGGGGCGCCGGGTTGATCCTCTCCGGGCACGGCCTGTCGCTGAACGCGCCGCCGCTGCTCGGATATGTCGATCCTCGGATCGGGCCGCTGCTGCTGATCCCGATCGCCGTCGCGATCGGCGCTGTGCGCGCGGCCCCGCCGCTCGCGGTCCGCCTCGGCTGGAGGGGGCTCCTGGCGGCCTCGATGGCAGGAGTTGTGGTCTGGGCGATCGCCCTCGCGCTCGTCGACGGCACCGCAGGGATCTCGGCGCCGCTGACCAGCGATCACGAGTACCTCACCATCGTTGGCCAGATCTCGTCGCCGGGGGACTTCCTGTTCCACTTCACCGAACGGATCAGCGGCTACGCGACCCACATCCGCGGCCATCCGCCGGGGATGGCGCTGATCGTGTGGGGCCTCGCGCAGGTCGGCCTGGGCGGGCCGTTGCCCGCGAGTGTGCTGATCGTGATCGTCGCGGCCTCGATGGCGCCGGCGACGCTGATCGCCGTTCGCGAGACGGCCGGCGAGGAGATCGCTCGGCGGGCGGCGCCCTTCATCGTGATCGCGCCCGCCGCGATCTGGGTAGCGGTCTCGGCGGACGCGCTCTTCGCCGGAGTCGGGGCCTGGGCTGTCGCGCTGATCGTGCTGGCAATCCACCGGCGTGGCCGATGGTGGGACCTTGCCGCGCTCGCCGGTGGCCTTCTCTTCGGGATCGCACTGTTTCTCTCGTATGGCCTGATCCTGCTGGCGCTGGTTCCGGTTGCCGCCGCAGCCAGTGCTCGCCGGGTGCGCCCGCTCGCGATCGCGACGGTCGGCGCCCTCGCGATCGTGCTGGCGTTCCTGGCCGCGGGCTTCTGGTGGCTCGACGGTCTGGAGGCCACGCGCCAGGAGTACCTGTTTGCGAGCGCGGCCGAAAACCGTCCCTACGGTTTCTTCGCCTTCAACAACATCGCCGCGCTGGGACTGGCGGTGGGCCCCGCGACGTTTGTGGCGATCGCCCGGTTGCGCGATCGCCGGTTTCTGCCCCTCGTTGCCGGGGGCCTGGCCGCGGTCGCCCTCGCCGACCTGAGCGGCATGTCGAAGGGAGAGGTCGAGCGGATCTGGCTTCCGTTCATGCCGTGGCTGCTGGCCGCGGGCGCCTGCCTCTGGAAGCCACCGGGATCGGTCCGCGGTTGGCTCGGCGCGCAGGCCGGCTGCGCGATCGCGATCGCGGCTCTGGTGCGAACGCCGTGGTGAGGGCGCCGAGCACGCTCGTGGTGGGCGGCGCCGGGTTCATCGGCTCCTTCGTGGTTGACGCACTGGTCGAGGCGGGACATCGGGTTCGCGTGCTCGACCACCTGCACCCGCTCGCCCACGACGGCAAGCCCGACTACCTGAATCCGGAGGCCGAATACCTATGGGGCGACGTCCGCGACCCCCGCGCCGCCGCCGCAGCCGCGAGGGGAGTCGAAGGCGTCTCCCACCAAGCGGCCATGGTTGGCCTTGGCGTCGACTTCGCCGATGCGCCCGACTACGTCCAGCACAACTCGCTTGGCACCGCGGTCCTGCTGCGCGCGCTCCACGAGCGGGGGTTCGACGGCAGGCTGGTCCTCGCGAGCAGCATGGTGGTCTACGGCGAGGGGCGGTACCGCTGCCCCGAGCACGGCCTGGTCCGGCCGGGGCCGCGCCCACTCGCTCGGCTGCGCGCCGGGCGATTCGACCCACCATGCGAGCGCTGCGGAAGCGCGCTCGCCGCCGAGGCCGTTCCCGAGGACGCACCTTCCGACCCCCGCAACGTCTACGCCGCCACCAAGCTCAACCAGGAGCATCTGTGCTTCGCCTTCGCCCGAACGACGGGCACATCCGTGATCGCGCTCCGCTACCACAACGTCTACGGCCCGCGCATGCCGCGGGAGACCCCGTACGCGGGCGTGGCCAGCATCTTCCGCAGCGCGATCGCGGCCGGTCGCGCTCCACTGGTGTTCGAGGATGGCGCGCAGCGGCGGGACTTCGTCCACGTTCGCGACGTCGCGCTGGCAAACCTCGCGGCACTAGGGGCCCCCGATGGGATCGGGGGATCATTCAACGTCGCGAGCGGATCCCCGCGGACGGTCCGCGATCTTGCTGCCGAGCTATCAGCGGCGAGCGGGGGTCCCGAGCCGCAGACCACCGGCGAGTTCCGGCTCGGCGACGTACGCCACGTGTTCGCCTCCACTCAGCGCGCCTGTGAGCTGCTCGGCTTCTCGGCGGTCACCGGGTTCCGGGACGGCATCCGCGAGTTCGCTCGGGCCGACTTGCGGACGGCAGCATCCGGTGGCGAACCGGCGCATCGGTAAGGTCATCCCGTGCCCGGGCCCGAGACGCTGGGTCGCATCTCACAACGGTCGAACTCGACCGCGCTCGCGCGCCGGGTAAAGCGGGGCATCCGCCGAATCCCGGGCGTCGCGACCCTCCTGCGACGGTGGGACGAGCGCCGGCTCCGCGAGATCGAGCGCCAGGGCGGGGCGGATGAGCGCGCCAGCACGCGGTGGCGGGCGGCGGCGCCCGACACCGGGCTCACATGGGGTATGCGGCTGTCCGGCGACCCCCTCGTCGATGCCGCGAGCCGCTACGGGGCGCTCGGCGACGACCGGCGCGTCCTGGAGATCGGCCCCGGGTACGGCCGCCTGCTGCGAAGCCTCCGGGAGCGAGGCCTCGGCTTCGCCGAGTACACGGCGCTGGACCTGTCCGAGCGCAACGTGAGTCATCTGCGCGAGGAGCTGGGCTCCGAGCGGGTGCGGATAGTGCACGGCGACGCGGCCACGGTGACGCTTGAGCGACCCGTGGACACGGTCCTCTCATTCCTCACCTTCAAGCACATCTATCCCTCGTTCGAGGGCGTGCTGGCCAACCTTCGGCCGCAGCTCGCACCCGGGGGGTTGGTGATGTTCGACCTGATCGAGGGCGACCGGCAGTACTTCCAGCTCGATGGCGTCACCTACATCCACGAGTACACCCGCGGCGAGGTCGAGGAGATTCTGGACCGCGTCTCCCTGGAGCTCGTGGCGTTCGACGAGCTGGTGCACGCACCGGGGTATGCCCGGCTGCTCGTCGTCGCTCGAAACCCTGGATGACCGCGTTACATTGGGCGGGCTGATGTCCGGCGAGCCAGAAAGCAGGGCTCTTCCGGGGCGGGATACGCGCGACAATGGTCTCGCTCCCGAGCCCCCGACCGTTGGGAGCTCGATCCTGGTCACGGGCGGCGGCGGATACATCGGCTGCGTGCTGACCCGGCGCCTGCTCGAGCGGGGTTACCGCGTTCGGATCCTCGATCGCCTGTACTGGGGCGAGGAGCCGATGGCCGGATTCCGAGATCGGGTCGAGGTCGTGATGGCCGACGTCCGCGAGGTCCCCGCGACGGCGCTCGACGGCATCGACGCGGTGATTCATCTCGCCGGCCTCTCCAACGATCCGACGGCGGAGTACGACCCACAGGCCAACTGGCAGATGAACGCCGTCGGCACCGCCGACCTGGGGCGCGCATGCGTCGAGCGAGGGATCGAGCGCATGGTCTTCAGCTCGTCCTGCTCGCTCTACGACGGCCTGCCGCCGGCGATGTACGACGAGACCGCCGAGCTCACACCGCACGGGGCCTACGCGGAGTCGAAGCGCTACGCGGAGCGAGAGCTTCTGGCGCAGCAGGAAAAGGGCCTGTGCCCGGTGATCCTGCGGTTCGGCACCGTCTACGGACACAGCCCGAGGATGCGGTTCGACCTCGTGGTCAACACATTCGTCAAGGACGCGCTGCTCGAGGGCAAGCTCTCGCTACACGGCGGAGGCTGGATGTGGCGGCCGCTCGTCGACGTGCGGGATGCAGCCGACGCCCTGATCTGCGCCATGGAGGCGCCCGCCGAGCTCGCCCGTGGCGAGACGTTCAACGTCCTTCACTCCAACTACCAGATCCGCGAGCTGGCGATGCTCGTCGCCGGGTCCGTCCAGCTGCTCGGGCGGCAGGTGCGCCTCGAGGAGGTTCCCGCCCCGCAGCTGACGCGTAACTACGAGTGCTCGAACGCAAAGCTGGCCGGGAGGCTGGGGTTCATCCCGTGCCGTTCGGTTGTCGAGGCAGTGGCGGATCTCCTCTCGGAAATAGACGTGAACGACCGGGCGATGCTCACCGATCCGCGTCACTACAACATCCGCTGGTTCGAGCTCATGCACGAGGTGAACTCCCGCGTGGACCAGTTCGGGTCGGTGCTGTGAGCCCGCGCCGGGCGCTGATCACCGGCGGCGGCGGGCAGCTCGCCTCGGATCTGGAGCTCCAGCTCGCCGGCTCGTGGGAGGCGGCGGCGCCAGCGCGCGTCGAGCTCGACGTCACCGATGACCAGGCTGTGGAGCGCGTCATCGCCGACCTGCGCCCCGAGGTCGTCTTCAACTGCGCGGCGTACCACAACGTCGACGCTTGCGAGCAGAACGAGAGCCTCGCGTTCGACGTCAACGCTCGCGCGGTGAAGCGGCTCGCCGAGCGGTGCGCCGCGGTCGATGCCCGGCTCGTTCACCTAAGCACCAACTACGTGTTCGACGGCTCGCGTCCCGAGCCCTATGCCGAGGACGACCTTCCGAGCCCGCGAAGCGCGTACGCGATCTCCAAGCTGGCTGGCGAGTTCGCCGCGCTCGCGTACTGCCCGGGCGCCCTGGTCGTGCGCACCGCGGGCCTCTACGGCCTGCGTGGAAGCGCCTCGAAGGGAGGGAACTTCGTCACCCGTATGATCGCGCGGGCGCGGGAGCGGGGCGAGATCAGGATGGTCGCCGACCAGCGCCTCACGCCGACGTTCACGGCCGACCTCGCCGCCGTCCTGATCGACGCGGCCGAGACCGGGGTCGACGGCATCGTGCACCTGACCAACTCGGGCGAGTGCTCCTGGTACGAGTTCACGGTCGCGATCATGGAGCTGTCCGGAATCGAGGCTCGGATCGAGCCAGGCGCGACGTCGCGGCCACCCGGAGGCGCGGATCGCCCGCTTAACGGCGTGCTCGCGCGCCCCAGGGCCGACTCACTCGGAATGCCTGCGCTTCGCGAATGGCGAGATGCGCTGAGTGACTACCTCGAGCGGGCCGAGGTCGTCGCGGTGGGCTCCGCTCAGGACCGAGCTTCGTAGACGAAGGGCAGCTCGGCCTCGATGTCTCGCAGGCGCGGCGCGTTCGCGTCGCGCCCGGAGGGCACCAGCTCGATATCGGGCCACTCGACTCCCACGTCGGGGTCGTCGTAGGCGATCCCGCGCTCTGTGTCGTCGCTGTAGTAGGTGGAGCAGAGATACAGCACGTCCGCGGACTCGCTCAGAACGCAGAACCCGTGCGCGAACCCGATCGGGCAGTAGAGGCTGTGGAGGTTCTCGTCGTCGAGCCTGAACCCCTCCCATTCGCCGAACGTGGGCGAGCCCCGGCGCAGATCCACGACCACGTCGAGAATCGCGCCGAGTCCGCAGCGCACGAGCTTCGCCATCCCGTCCCCGATCTGGAAGTGCATCCCCCTGACCACCCCGCGCCCGGACCGGGAGTGGTTGTGCTGCACGAACTCGTCCGGGATGCCGACCTCCGAGTAGAGGTTGCGGCGATAGGTCTCGCTGAAGAACCCGCGCTCGTCCCGGAACACGGTCGGTCGGACGAGGATGGGTCCGTCGAGCCGGGTGTCGAGTCTCTCGAAGCCTGCCATGTCGTAATCGCGCCGGCGAGCGGCTCGCCACAATACCCGCCGGGTTGCCAGAGCCACTGCTCGACATCATCATCGTGACGTCGTCCGGAGCGCGAGAGCTCTTGCGCGGCTGCCTGCTCTCGCTGCGGCGATATCCGCTGACGAGCGCCCCCTTTCGCGTGTACCTCACCGACAACGCGTCGGGCGACGGCACCGAGGAGATGATTAGAAGCGAGTTCCCGGAGGTCGAGCTCGTCGTCCTGCCGCGCGACCGAGGATTCCCGTACGCCAACAACTACTGGCTCGTTCGAACGTCGGCACCTTTGGCATTGCTCCTCAACCCCGACACGGTCCTCACCGAGGGGGCTCTCGATCGGATGGTCGAGGTCATCCATGAGCGGCCCCGAGTGGCAGCGGCCGGCTGCCGGCTGGTGCTTCGGGACGGGAGCTTCGACCACGCCGCGAAGCGGTCGTTCCCAACGCCCCTGGCGGCGGTCGCGCACTTCACGGGCCTGGCGCGGAGACCCGGCGCGAGCCCGCGCCTGGCCCAGTACCGAGCCCCAGAAGTCGATGAGGAGGGATCGGGCGAGGTCGACTCGGTGAACGGCGCCTTCATGCTCATGCGCCGCGAGGCGGTCGAGCAGGTCGGGCTCTTGGACGAGAACTACCCGACGCCGGGGCTCGAGGACCTCGACTGGTGCTACCGGGCCAAGCAGCGAGGGTGGAAGGTCTGGTACCAGGGCACGGTCGCCATCACCCACGTCAAGGGCGGCGCGACCGTGTCGGCGAGACGGAAGGGCCGGTATCGGAGCCTGCGCCACAACATCGCCTTCCACCGCTCGCTCGGGCGCTTTTACCGCAACTGCTACTCGGGAGAGCGCCCGCTGGTCGACCTGGCCGCCTACCTGGCGGTCGGCATCAAGTTCGTCGTGTCTGTCATCCGGAGCACGATCGCGCGCCGCGGCTTCGGCTAGCCCAGCCTGGCGGCGAATTTGAGACATGCCGACGGTTGTGTTTTGACATGTCGTTTCCCGGTTGATAAAAGCCGCGACGGCACTGGACGTCGTCGATCTGACGGGCGACTTCGCTCTTGTCCGCCACCGCGCGCGTCGAGTTGTAGTCGACCTCGTCGAGCCAAGCCTCCGCCAGGTCTTTCGCGAGCTGCCCCGGGATCTGGAGGAGGCAAATGATGAGGACCCCGAGCGGGGCGTCCGTGATCCGTTTTGTCGCATCGGCCGTCGTGGTGGTCGGGCTCTTGGTCGCGGCACCGGCGGCGAATGCGAAGCCGAAGGCCTTCAGTCAGAACCCGATCCTCTTCGTTCACGGCATCGAGGGCTCGGGAGCGCAGTTCGAGTCGCAGAACATGCGCTTCATGAGCAACGGCTACTCGGAGGCTTGGCTCGACGAGGTCGACTACAACTCGACGCGCGCGGTGGCGGACAAGAGCGAAGTCGCCCGTCAGATCGACGACGCGATAGCGGCGCTCAAACAGCGGACGGGCAAGTCCAAGGTCGACGTGGTGGCGCACTCGCTCGGAACCTCGGTGATGTACGACTACCTCACGAACGGAGCCATGGCCGCGCAGCGGCGCGCGAACGTCGGGCACTACATCAACGTCGATGGCCAGAGCCAGAATCCCGGCGTGCCGACCCTCGCCGTCTGGGCCGGCAGGGGCACCCCCGGCCGGCATATGGACGGCGCGCAGAACGTCACGATCCCGAATCAGACACACGTTCAGACCTGCACGTCGGCCGAGTCGTTCGTCGCCTACTACAAGTTCCTGACAGGCCACAAGCCGGCCAACGACATTGTCCCGCAGACCGGGGCGATACAGGTCGCGGGGAAGGCGCTCAATTCCCGCAGAACACCGGGCTCTTGGGCGGGACCGTCCAGGTTTGGCCTGTGAACATGGACGGCCGACGGACCGCTGCGGCGCCGCTCCACACGATCGCGATCAGCGACGGCTCGACCGGTGGGGGTGCGTGGGGCCCGGTCACGGTCCAGTCGGGGCAGCGCTATGAGTTCGCGCTCGTGCGCCCGGGCCTGCCGACGCTTCACGTCTACTACGAGCCGTTCGTGAGGAGCGACTACACACTCCGTCTGCTCGCCTCGCCCGCCATCGAGGCCTACGCGGGCAACCGTCCGGGCAGCATGAGCGCGGTGAACATCAGGTACAAGGAACTGTGGGGCGACCAGGGCGCCGAGAACGACCAGTTGCTCATCGACGGCGTCAACATCTGCACCCCGGTCCTTTGTCCGATCAGCAAGCAGGTCAATGCCTTCTTCGCGTTCGACCGCAACCGCGACTCACGTACCGACCTGAGCTCACCCGATCCGGTCCTGGGCAACCTGCCGTTCATCCAGGGCGCTGACGTCTATACGCCCGCCAGCTCGGCGCACGATGGCACGGCCTCGTGGCAGCTGAGCTCGCGCGGCGGCGGACCGGTGCGGACGCTGAAGGTCCCGAACTGGGACTCGACGACCGACGGGGTCACGCTGCAGTGGAATGACTTCGAGAAGCTGACCTGCTAGCTACTGGCAGTCGAGTGTCGCGCGTGCCTCGGGGATAGCGGTAGCCTGCGCGCCGGCATGAGGGGAGGACGCGCCGAGTTACGCCTGATCCTCGTCGCGCTCGCGGCGCTGGCAGCGGTCGGCTCCGCGCCGCTGGCCGCCGCTGCCGGTGATCGGACCGCGGGCGGACGGGCGATGGCATCCGCGTTTCCGTCGGCGGGGTCGCTTCGCACGACCACCCCGATCAAGCACCTCGTCGTGATCATCCCCGAGAACCAGTCCTTCGACCACTACTTCGGCACCTATCCGAAGGCGGAGAACCTGCCCGGCGAGGTCCGGTTCAAGGCCAAGCCGAACACACCCAAGGTAGACGGACTGAGCCGCGAGCTGCGCGAACACAACCCGAATCTGGTGAATCCCTTTCGACTCCCACCGATGCGGAAGATGCCGTGCCCCCCAGACCACTTCATGCCCGAGCAGGAGGCCGCGATCGACCGCGGCCGGATGAACCGCTTCGTCCAGGAGTCCGGCGACATGTGTGCCGCCCACACGCAGAAGTACGTGATGTCCTATTTCGACGGCAACACGGTCACGGCCCACTGGAACTACGCCCAGCGCTTCGCGATGAGCGACGCCTTCCACGCGGATGTGCTCGGCCCCTCCACGCCGGGCCACCTCAACCTGATCGCGGGTCAGACTCACGGGGCTCAGCCCGGCAACTTCGAGGCGGATCGCGTGCAGTACTCGATCAGGGGGACGATGGTGAATGACCCCGACCCCGCGGGCGACGACTGCTCGGCCCCGCCGAAGGACATACCGAATCTCTCGATGTCGGGACGCAACATCGGGGACCTCCTCAACGAGCGGCGGGTGAGCTGGGGCTACTTCCAGGGCGGCTTCGCCCCCACGGACCGCGTCCACGGCACGGCCATCTGCGGTGCGGAGCACGGGAACGTGTATGGCACCCAGCCTGACTACGTGCCCCATCACGAGCCCTTCCAGTACTACGCACAGACAGCGAACCCGCACCACCGCAGACCCACCGCCCCCCGCATGATCGGCAGCACCGACCGAGCCAACCACCAATACGGCCTCAAGGACTTCTGGAAGGCGGCGAAGAAGGGCCACCAGCCCGCCGTGAGCTTCCTCAAGCCCCCGGCGTGGGCGGACTCCCATGCCGGGTATTCGAATCCGCTTGCCGAGCAGCGCTGGCTGGTGAAGAAGATGAACCACCTCCAGCGCCTCGACACATGGCGCCAGACCGCGATCCTGATCGTCTACGACGACTCCGGCGGTTGGTACGACCACGTGGAGCCGCCACTGTGCAGCGAGTCTGCGATCCCGGGGTTCGACTCGCTCACCGGGGCCGGCCGCTGCGGAAACCCGGCTCCGGGCGTCTACCAGGGCCGCTGCGGCCTCGGGATGCGGATCCCGTTCACCATCGTCTCACCCTACGCGCGCTCCAACTACGTCGACCACCGCGTCCTGCAGCAGTCATCCGTGCTGCGCTTCGTCGAGGACAACTGGAGGCTCGGCCGCCTCGGCAACGAGTCCTTCGACGCGGACGCCGCATCGATCGAGCCGCTGTTCGACTGGAAGCGCAACACGCACCGTTTGATCCTTCACTACGACGGCACGCCGGTCCACTAGCCACGGATGGCGAGGGGCAGAATCGAACTGCCGACACCACGATTTTCAGTCGTTCTTCCCGACTTACGGCTGTTCCCGGCTGATCCGCATTGTCCCCGCTAACCAGCCTTTTCCATCCCCAACTCAGCGACGCCGCTTGCGGCTGTTTCAGGATCGCCTGTTGCCCATCCGTTGCCCACTGCCTCGTCCATGAACGCTGCGTCTCCTATCCCTTCGTCCATCAAGTGGACGTAGGTCCGGAGCGTGAAGGCCGCATCCGCATGTCCGAGCCAGGCTGAGACCTGCTTCACGTCGCGGCCCGCCTCGAACAAAAGCCACGCGCAGGTGTGGCGGAAGGTATGGAACGTAACCCACGGCAGCCCAGCCGCTCGCGCAGCAGGCGCAAGCACGCGGCGCCGCAGATTGCCATCCGACAGCCGCCCGCCCTGCGGACCTGTAAACACGCGGTTGCTGCCTGGACGGTCGGCTCCGAGCATCCAGAGCCGTTGGGCCATGCGGGGAGCCAGTGGCAGGACCCGGCGCGAGTGCTCCGACTTCAGCTCACCGACCTCGCCGCGGCAGTCCTGGCGTCTGACCCGGACGCGCGGACTATCGCCGAACTCGACATCGCGCCACTCCAGACCCGCAGCCTCAGAGATGCGAAGGCCGGTGTGGGCCAGGAACTCGAAGAGCAGCCGCTCTGGGTCATGGATTCGGGCGAGGAGCCGGGACAGCTCTGCTCGCGTCATGGCACGCGGTGCCTGCCTCTCGGGCTCCTCGCCACGTAGGCAGCCTGCACGCACTTCCCGTGTCGGGTTCGAGCTAACGGCTCCATCCTCTACGGCTGTTGCGTACATGGCGCGCAGGGGGGCGAGGACTGCTCAAACACTTGCCGGTCGGAGCCCACCTGCCTCCAGGTGGACCACAAACCCGCGCACGTCCGGGGGTTCAACTTCGGCGAGCCGGAAGCCCGCGAAGTAGGGGATCACCCATCGCTCCATATCTCGGCGATAGGTACGGCGTGTACGCTCGGCGAGCCCGCGAGAGGTTCTGCCACGGTAGGTATCCAGCCAATGGCGGCCGTACTCGGCAAACGGTTGCCGACTCGTCGGCCGTCGCTCACCGGCATCACGGCGCCCCTTAGCTTCTCGCGCCTCATCCAACGTGCGGTGGAAACTCTTGTGCTGGCGTCCTCGGTGGCGCCAGACAACCACATAGCGGTGCCCCCGCTTATAGATACCGGGCCAGCGGGTCCGTTCTAGCTTCGTACTCGCCATTCGTCAGACCTCCTTCGTTGGGTGGGTGGCGCTCCACGAACGGCGCTCGTTACGCACGACCGCGGAAGGCGACACTGCGATCACGGGCGCCTCGCCCCACCATTCTCGATCCAGTGATCGAGCGCCGAGCGGCGCGCGACTAGCGCCGAGCCATCCCGGTGGACCGGGATGCGTGACGGCTTGCAGGTGGCAAGCGCGTAGACGCGCGATACCGGCGCGTCGATGTAGGACGCGATCCGGTCAGCGCCGCGGAGCCAGCCGTCCTCGGCGGCGGGTTCGCGCTCGGCCAGGATCTCGGCGACCCGCTCGGCCACCTGCTCGATCAGCGCGTCCGGCAGCGCGACCGTGAGCTGCGGCTCGCTCATCGCGGCCATCCCTCCTCGTCGGGATCCGGTCCGGCGTCCACCTCGTCCGTCGGCATGAGCCGTGCTGCGTCCTCGCGCTCCTCGAAACATCGCTCGTGAATCCAGGAACCGTCCCTGACCAGTGAGTCGCCACGGTGAACGAGTCCGCACGCCTCGCAGGTGCCGGGGTAGCGCGCGAGGATCGAGGTGTCACGTCCGGCGAGTGGGCCGCTCATCGGATGGCTCCCCCGACCGCGAACGCACCGCGAACCGCGTACGGGGTACGGCGTACGGGGTGCGAAGACCCCGCCCTTAACCCCGCCCTTCTATACAGGGC
>DATFON010000187.1:0-4368 GCA_035265465.1 Solirubrobacterales bacterium
ACCAAGCCGGGACCGGACGGAGCAGCGCCGATCTCGCTCGGCTCCTCCGGTGGCGGTGGCTCGCAGGATGAGGACGTCCACTCGATCCCGGAGGGCGGCACGCTCGGCGTCGGCCAGACGAAGGACGCGACCCAGATCGACGAGATCTTCAACGCCCTCGACAAGCGAACCCGCTCTGCGTTCCAGAACTGGCAGAAGAGCGCCGCCGTGGCGATCAACGGGCGAAGCGTCGACCTGAACGACTCCTTCGGCAACCTCGGCCCGTTCCTCAGCGACGCGACGAACGTTCTGAAGGTCCTGCGATCGCAAAGGAACGCACTTCAAGGTCTGGTGCGCGACACGGGCACGGTGTTCGACGCCCTGAGCGAGAGGAACCAGGAGCTCGCCGGAGCGATCACGAACTCCAATCAGACCTTCGGGGCTCTGGCCGATGAGGATCAGGCCCTGGCCGAGACGTTCCGTGTCCTGCCCGTGTTCGAGCACGAGTCGCGGCTCACGTTGCAACGGCTCGACGCCTTCCAGGCGAATACCCGGCCGTTGATCCACAAGCTCCTGCCGGTCGCCAATGACATCTCGCCCACCCTGCGCTCCGTGAGGCAGCTCTCCCCCCATCTGAAGTCGCTGTTCATCAAGCTGAAGCCGTTCATCAGCGCGGCGAAGGAGGGGCTGCCCGCCACCCGCAGATTCCTGACCGGAGTGCGCCCGGTCCTGAGCGCCCTGGACCCGTTCCTGGCCAACCTCAATCCGGTGATCCGCTACCTCGGCTTCTACCGGTCCGAGATCACTGGCTTCCTTACCGGGCCGCCGGTTGCGCTCGGTGACGCGTTGGCCCTCAGCACGACGAAGCCGAACCAGCCGGCTCCGCTCCACGCGCTGCGCCAGCTCTCCTACGTGGGTATCCCCGAGAACCTCTCCGTCTTCCCCGAGCGGCCGCCCACCAACCGTGGCAACGGTTACCCACAGCCGAACGCACTCACCGGCCACTCGGCGATCGTGCACGGGATCTTCCCGAACTTCGACTGCAAGCCCACCGGCGGCGAGCTCAACAACCAGCCGCCGGAACAGAGCATCGCCAACTGCTTCGTCGCGCCCAACTTCCCGAACGAGTCCGGCGGCGGCCAGGCGCCCAACCTCCACGCCGACCCGTAGAGGCGAGGGTCGGCGGCTCCCCCGGGGAAACAACTCGCAATCCGTGCTCGCATTCTTCCTCGCAGTCCCACTGCGCAGTTTCCCCGTGTGAGCCGCCCACCCTCGCGGCTTTAGGATTCCGCTCCACCACGAAGAGAGGAGTGGAATGCCGTACTTCAAGGATGCCGACGAGGTCTACGCCACGATCGGCAAGCTCTTCCAGGACCTCGCCGACGACGAGGAGCTGGCGCCCAAGTTCCGCAAGGCGAACACCGTCGTCCGGTACGAGTTCCGCGATCCGGATTCTGAGATCACCCTCCGGCTCCAGGAGGGCCAGCCCGGCGACGTGGACTTCGGCGAGTCCGAGATGGAACCCGACGTGACGATGTCAATGGCGGCGGATACGGCGCATCGGTTCTGGCTGGGCCAGGTGAACGTGACCGTCGCGCTGGCGAGGGGACAGATCAAGGCGAAGGGCCCCGTGGCCAAGATCCTCAAGCTCGTTCCGCTGACGAAGCCGGTGTTCCCGCGCTACAAGGCGCAGCTCGAGGCCCAGGGCCGCAACGATCTGGTCAACGTCGGGCAGTAGGGCCAACGAGTGGGCACCAACGGCGCGCAGTTCTCGGGCTTCAAGCCCTTCTACCAGTTCGCATCCGCGACGCGGGTCATCGCCGGCGTCGATCTGATCGAGAGCACGGGCTTCGAGCTCGCGAAGGAGGGTGCGGAACGTCCCCTGATCGTGACCGACGAAGTCATCCGCGAAACGGGACTGGTCGACACGGTGGCGGCGGGCGTCACCGGCGGCGGCCTCGAGGTCGCTGGGACGTTCGACGCCGTGCCCCAGGACTCGGACACCGAGGTGGTTGCGCGGTGCGCGGAGGCCGCTCGGGACGCGGGCGCCGACAGCTTCCTGGCGGTCGGCGGGGGATCGGTGATGGACACTGCCAAGGCGGCGAACGTGCTGTTCACGCATGGCGGTACGGTGCGCGACTGGGAGGGCATCCTGACCCTTCCGCGTGACCGCGACGGCCTCGGCAAGCCGTTGCCGCTTGCTCCGCTCGGGGCGATCCCCACCACGGCCGGAACCGGCTCGGAGGCGAGCTTCGCGGCGGTCGTAAAGGATCGCTCCGAGGGCCTGAAGGTGGAGATCGCCGACATCGCGTTGTTCCCGCGACTGGCGATCCTGGATCCGGCCGCCACCGCCACCCTTCCCGCCCCGATTGCCGCGTCCACTGGGATGGACGCCCTGACCCATGCGATCGAGGGCTACGTGTCCACCGAGTGGAACCCGCATGCCGACGCCTTTGCGCTCCAGGCCATCCGGATGATCCGCGACAACCTCGAGCGCGCGGTCGCCGACACCGGGGACGACGAGGCTCGCGGGAACATGTTGGTAGCGGCCTGCCTCGCGATCCAGCCCAGCGGGTCCGGCGCCATCGGGGCCACCCATTCGATGTCCCACCCATGCGGCGGCCACTACGGGGTTCCGCACGGCGTCGCGAACGCAATCAACCTTCCGTGGGTCATCGAGTACAACGCCGCCGGCGGCGAGGAGATCGCGGACCGCTACCGGGTGATCAGCGAGGTGATGGACGTGGGTTCGGGCGGCGCCGGCACCAAGGTCGGTAAGGCGCTCGCCGATGAGCTGCGGGCGCTCACCGGGCGGCTCGGGCTTCCGCGGCGGCTGTCCGAGGTCGGCGTCCCCGAGGATGGAATCCCCCGCCTGGTCGAGGGCGCGATGGGGGACGGCTGCACGCTCGTGAACGCCCGCGAGCCGACTGAGGAGGACTTCGCGGAGCTGTACCGGAAGGCGCTGTGAGCGCCAAGGACGAGCAGCAGGCGTGGGCGGACGCCGTGCAGGGCCTCGCGAAGGACCGGGGACTCCGGTACGAGCCGGTTGGCGGTCTGAACCCCGTAGGTGGCCCCGCCGCGCTGTGCCCGGGCGGGACGAACCGGATCACCGGACAGCTCAGCGAGGGGTTCTGGGGCGCATCGTGCGACGCCGACGAGCACGAGGAGGGTGGTTTGTTCTCCAAGGCGGTGCTCCCCGAAGCGGTGCTGGCGAAATCGCACGTTCCCGACCTGGCCAAGGTGATGCCGCCGTTCAACGTGGAGTCGATCGAGCGCACCCCCGAGGAGCTCATCATGCAGCGTGCGTCGCGGCGAAAGGTCGAGTTCGAGAGCATCAACTTCAACAAGCGCTTCCTGGCGACGGTCCCCAGCTCATACGACCCGGTGGCGCTGCGGGAGACGTTCAGCCCCGGCTTTCTGGAGTGGGTGACGACGATCGACAACGAGATCGACTTCGGCGTGTCGGAGCAGCAGCTCTGGTTTCTGTGGCGCCTGCGGGAGCGGAGCCGCGATGAGCTCGAGGCGGCGCTGGACAACGGCGGCCGGCTGTTCGCGCGAGTGCGCAAGGAGGTCGAGGAATCGAACGTCCACACCTACCCGGCCGGGCCGTGGCACGCGGGGCTCGAGCCCTTCCCCAAAACCTGACGCCGTCGCCAGTTGCTTAAAGGCGGCGACTTTGTCGCCGCAGATGCAGGTGCCGTCAGGCGGCGAAGCCGCCGCAATTTATCCCTGAGATTTGCGATAGCGCCGGGCGGTCCGATAGAAGCGGATCGACTTGGAAAGGTTGCGCCGGTAGCGCGCGGCCTCACTCTCGTCCGGCAGCTCGAAGCCGCCGACCAGCTTTCGTGGCACCATCGCCCAGCCGCCGTCGGTCTCCACGAGATCCCCGCGCACCTGGAAGTTCTCCTGCCACGTGAAGGTGGGGCTGTGACGATGCGCGGTGACGCAGGCTCGACCGGGCGCCAGGGGCAGCCCGGCCGGCACGGCACCGAGCGCGATGCGCCGCGCGCTTCGGTCCAGGCTCATCGGAAGCCGAACCGCCAGCGGGAAACCATCGGGCGCCACCCAGCTCAGCACGGCCGTCTCGTACCGGCGGTCGAGCTCCTCGATCCGGAAGTCCCACGCGATGCCGCCTCCGATCTGGGGCTCGAGGGGCTCGAGGGGCTCCTCGCTGTGCCCGGACCGCACCTCGTCCATGTGAGCGTCCATAACGTCCGGCGGGCTCGTGACGTCACCGGTGGGCCAGACGAAGACCCGCTCCGGGCGCACGTGCACGTAGATCCGCGTGTAGTACCAGTCGAACAGGCTCCGGATCAGCTTCGGCGGGTGCATGTCGCGGGTGGCGGGCAGCTTCTCGCCCGACTCGCGCCAGTAGCGCTCGCGGTTTCC
>DATFON010000188.1:0-4027 GCA_035265465.1 Solirubrobacterales bacterium
GCCGCGAGCCTATCGCGGCTTGGTGATGTGCTTGAACGCCCTCCAGGCAGGCTTCGGCTTTTGGTCGTGGTGGAGGAGACCGGAGCTCGAGCAGAACGTGCACCCGCCGGTTCCGTGGGGCGGGTCGCGCCAGCGGAACCAGAAGGCATGCCTCAGGTTCCACCGGCGGTGATAGCGCTTGAGGATCGGGAACGTCGCCTTCAGTAACCGCTTCTGGCCCTTCAGCCCCTTGTTGATCGGCTGGCCCTCGCTGGGACGCTTCGAGCCCCATCCGAGCTCGGTGATCCAAAGACCGGCGCCCGCGTCGTGATGCTTTCGCATCACGCGCCGCATCTGCTTGATCTGGACCAGGACGTGCCCGACGTCCGGGGAGTAGGGGTGGAGCGCGACTGCGTCGAATTTCCGCTTCAGGCCGTGGCGCTCGTACAGCTTGTTCAGGTAGACCCAGGCGCGTGAGCGTATGTACCCGGGCATCCCGCCGAGCAGGATCTTGGCACGAGGGTTGGCCGCGTCGATCGCATTGTGGCTGAGCCGCACGAGTCGCGCGTACTTGCGGGGCAGTACGCGCTGCCGCCCGCCCTGGATGTTCTGCTCGTTCCAGATCTGCCAGGTCTTGATCGGCCGAATCGGACCGCCGGGAAACTCGGTCCGGTAGAGGCCGGGATTGGTCCAGTACTCGCCCTTCGGCCCGTAGCGCTTCACGGCGGCCTTCAGGAACCTCTGCCATCCCTTCCGCGCTTCGCGTGTGTTGACCGGGGCGGTTCCGAACGTGGGTGCGGCCCAGGTGGGGCTGCCGGTCATCACCGGCAATACCCGGATACCGCGACTGGCGAGGGCGCCCACGGTGTCATCCGTCACCCCCCAGCGATACAGGCCCTTGGTCCCCTCGACGTCGTCCCAGCGAAAGCCCCATCGCACGATCTTGAGGTGCGCTCGACGCATCCGCCGCAGGTCCCTGGACGACAGGCAATCGCCCTTCTTCTGATCGGCTCCGCAGCGAGTGGGGAACGGGTCGACGACCCCGATGAAGCCTCCGCCCCCGCGAGCCTCGGCCGTTCCGGCGAGGGCCGCGAGCGCGACTACGGGCGCGGTCGCCACGACGACGATCCGCGTTGCGCGTCCATGGGGCTGCGTATTCGTCGTCGTCACGTGTGGTCGGTCCCCCGCCGCGCCCGCCGCGGCTTTCGCCAAGAGTAACGCGCCTCTCTCCACCGATCCGGCGGTAAGGCGACACATCTGCGTCTGGACCCGTATGCCCATGCCCGGGACGATCGGCGAAACGACCCGGGAGGCATCCATGCTCGCAAGGCTCGCCGCATACATCCAGACGCAGTTCCTGCGCCGTACCCGCGGGATCGTCGCCGCGCTCGAGGGCGAGCGCGGGCAGGGGACTGTCGAATACGTCGGCCTGATCCTGCTCGTCTCGCTGCTGATGGTGGGGATGGTCGCCGCGATGAAGGGGTTCAACGGCCGACAGGGGACGGAGCTCGCCGACCTGATCGTGCACAAGATCACGGAGGCGGTGAACGCGGTCGCGTTCAAGTAGGCGGCTCCAAGGAGCCGCCCGGTCGCCGCCCGCCCCGATCCCGCCTGTATGGTAGGGAGGAGAGCGGGCGGCGGCTGCCGAGCCCATTATCTGCGCGCACTGCGTCAGCCCGGAGATGCTGGACCGCGCTCCCCTTCACGCGAAAGCGGAAGCCCGCCGATCGCGCGACGGCACCAACCGCAACTACGACCGGGCTTACCGTGCGAGGCTTTGTCGACCCCCTAAGGCCCTGTTCGGGCCGATCCACGTGGGAGTTGAGGAGAAGGGGTCGGATGTCGAATACGAATCGGTGATCTTCAAGGTCTACAGCGACGGGAGCGGCATGACTGGCGGCCTGCGGGCATCGGGTTCGTCGCTTACGTGGACGACGAGCTCCTGCTCAGGGGGAACCTCCCCGTGGCGAGCGCTACCAACCACCAGGCCGAGCTCCGCGCGGCCGCGTTCGCGCTTAACTCGATCCCCGAGGGGCAGGACGTCGAACTCCTCAGCGACAGCGAGTACGTCGTCAAGAACTTCAACGAGTACCTCCCGAGGTGGCGCGAGCGCGGGTGGCGCAACAGCGGCGGAGGCGCCGTCGCCAACCACGCCCTGTGGGAGGAGCTCATCGGCGCCGTCAAGCGACACCGCAGCGTCCGCTTCGAGTGGACGAAGGGGCACGATGGCACCGAGGGCAACGAGCACGCCCACCGGCTCGCCAGTCAGGCGCGGCGGGTGGCGGAGGGGGTCGACTGGCTCGACGTCGTCCCGCCGGCGGAGCCCCCAACGCTCCCCTGACCTAGGACATAGGGGCGGAAGTTGCCCAGATCGCGGGTCCGATGCGTAGAGGTGGTGCGTGTCGCCACCGTACGCCGCCAGCTACCGCTGCCGCTGGGCGCGAAACCCAGGCGTCGCAGGCCAGGCGGCTTCACAATACGGTGGCTTGGCGGCGGTTCCAGGGGTGCTGTCGCCACTTGCAAGTCGCAAACTAACCCGAGAGGACGCCGATGCCGGACACCACCTGCCACATGTCGATCTCGCTCGACGGTTTCGTCGCTGGACCCGACCAGAGCCGCGATAATCCACTCGGTAAGCGAGGGCGCGAGCTCCATGCCTGGCATCTCGGCGACGAGCGCGCCAACGCCGCCGACGCGACGGCGACCGACTGGCTCATGCGCCCGCGCGGCGCGTACGTCATGGGGCGGAACATGTTCGGGCCGATCCGCGGCGAGTGGGATGAGGACTGGCGCGGCTGGTGGGGTCCCGAGCCGCCTTACCACGCGCCGGTGTGCGTGCTCACCCATCACGCTCACGAGCCGATCGAGATGGAAGGCGGGACGACCTTCCACTTCGTCACCGGCGGCTTCGACGCCGCTTACGCAAAAGCGCGCGAGACGGCCGGGGACGGCGGCGTAGACATCGCGGGCGGCGCCTCGACTGTGCGCCAGGCCCTCATTGCCGGGGTCGTCGACGAGCTCACGCTGGACGTCGCGCCGGTCCTGCTCGGCTCCGGCGAGCGGATCTTCGACGGCGTCGAGTCGTTCGGGTTTGAGCCCGTTGAGGTCTTGCATTCGCCGCTAGCCACACACATCCGCTACCGGCGGCGGGATGAGCCGACGAGTGGATAGAGCCCGCGCTGACAAGGGCCGCTGGCGCCCACCGGGCGATCGTGACGTCGCTTCCGCTTCGGACGACAACCGATAGCGGCGAGCAGTGGCGTAGGCGCTCCCGCAGTGCCCGAAACGGAGGAGCGCTACCTGTAGTTGGCTTGCATCAGACGACGGACTCCCGCCGGTGCTCCGCGAAGAGCGCCAGTGCGTAGCGTCCAGCGGGGTGCTCGCGTGCGCGCACGACTAGCGCTGCCGTGTTGGGCGGCAGCATTTCAGGCTGTGGGAGCGGGACGCCGTACAAGGGTGGGACGACGACCGCGGCGGACAGCGCCGCGAAGGTCAGGTCGGCTGCGCCGAAGCGCTCGCCGCACAGGTGCCGGCGGCCGTCGGCCAGAAGCTCCGCCACGAAGTCGAGTTCGTGCCAGACCGCCGCCTCGTCTTCGACCTCGATCCCGGGGCGGATGCCGAGCTCACGCCGGACAAAGCGCACAGCGAGCGGCCACCCGCAGCGGATCGCGGCGGCCTCCCAGCGGGGCACGCCCTCGTTGTTGAAGCGCAGCGTGAGCTTGCGATGGGCGAGCATGTGGACGTACATGAGCCGCCGCCCCTTGGGCCCGAGCTCGTCGTCGAGGCGCCGGCAGAGGCGCTCCACCTCGGAGCGCGCCCTGGGCTCCGTGGGAAAGAGCCGGTGCGGGGGTGGTGTGTGCTCGTCGACCCAGGCGAGGATCTCCTCGGACTCCCCGAGCACGCCGTCCGGAGTCACGAGCACGGGAACCGTGCTCCTACCCCCCGCGTGCCGCGAGGCGAGCTGGTGGATGCCCTGTACATGGCGCTCCTCGCGATAGGAGATTCCCACCCGCTCAAGGGCCCACCGAGCCTTGTCGCAGTAATGGCT
>DATFON010000189.1:0-7720 GCA_035265465.1 Solirubrobacterales bacterium
AAAACACCTGCAAATCGCGAATAAACTGTGTCGGATGCGTCAACTTTCGTGACGGGCGGCGTCGGCGGTGAAGCGAAGGGCCGTGACCGCCGATTTCTGGTCCTCCGGGCGCCAGTCCGAGAGCGCACCGTTCAGCCGCGCCAGCAGCTCGGTCTGGAGCAGATCGAGCTCCTGCGCCCAGGTCGATGACTGGCAGGCCACGGTGACCTGCCCGTCGCGCTCGGCAACCGGGTTCGCTTGGTCGGCAACGCCCTCGCCCGCCACCCGCGGCCACGCCTCCTGAACAGCGGCGAGAAGCGTCTTGGGTCGCGCTCGCTGACGGGCCGGGCGCAGCGCCGTGCCGAGCGGCCGGGGGACGCGTCGACGTCTCATGCGGCGAATGCCGTGCGCACCGCCGGGCTCGTGTCGACGCCGGCGGTGGCACGGGACTCGGCGGCACCACGGCGCACCGCGATCTCGACCCGCTCCCTCCCGACCGGCAGGTGCGCCGCCTCGGTGGCGGTGATCAACGTCTGGCCATCCCCTTCCGCGAGCCGGCTCGCCAGCAGGTCCCGGCGATCCGGATCCAGCTCGCTCATGACGTCGTCCAGCAGCATCAGGGGCGGGGTCCGCCGGGCCTCCAGTAGCGCGCGACGCTCCGCGAACAGCAGGGCGAGTAGAGAGGAGCGCTGCTCGCCCTGGGATCCGTATCGGCGAACGGACCGGTCATCGAGCAACAGGTCGATGTCGTCGAGATGCGGCCCGTGACCCGAGTACCCACGCTCGACGTCGCCCTCGCGCCGCTCGGCGAGCTCGGCGGCCAGATCCTCGGCGGATCCGGCGTCCGAGCGCGGCATGTAGCGCAAAAGGGCGCCGTCCCGGAGGCCGAGGTCGGTCGCGGCCGCGGCGAATTCCGGCGCCATGGTCGCCACGGCGTCGCGGCGAGCGTCCATGAGGTCCGATCCGGCGGCTGCCAGCTCGATGTCCCATGCGTCCAGCGAATCCTGGGACGCAATCCCCGCTCGAACCCGGCCCAGCAGCGCGTTTCGCTGCGCAAGGGCGCGTCCGTAGCGGCGCCGGGCATCCGCCCTGGAGGGCCACAGCGCGCCCAGCAGCCGGTCGACGTGCGATCGGCGTACCGCGGGTGGCCCCTTGACCAGTGCGAGGCGGTCCGGCAAAAACACCGCCAGCGGCGGGCGGCGATCCGCGAGCTCCGGCGTGACGGCGCTCCCGTCGAGGAGGTGTCGGCGCTCTCCGTCACGAGCAAACGACCACAGAAACGTCCTCTCCTCGATCTCGTCCGAGACGTCGACCTCGACTCGAGCAAGAGACTCATCGAACGCGATCGTCTCGCGATCGTTACGAGTGCGGCACGAACGCCCCGCGAGGCCTGTGAAGAGCGCTTCCAGCAGATTCGTCTTCCCTGCCCCGTTGGGGCCCCACAGCAGGGTGATCCCAGGGCCCGGTTCGAGCTCGGAGTCCCGGAGGTTGCGAAAGCCGAGGACGCGGAGTCGCGTCACCCGCATGGATCGGCCCTACACGTTGAGCCGGATCGGCATCACGAGGTAGCTGAAGTCCTCGCGACCGATCGGCCCCAGAAGGCCGGGGCGGAGCGGAGAGCTCAGCTTGATCACGAGCTCCTCCCCGTCGACGCTCTCGATGCCCTCGACGACGAACTGCGGGTTGAAGGCGATCTCGAGCGGCTCACCCGAATACGGCGCGGGAATCGCCTCGCTCGCATCGCCCACCTCCGGCGTCTCGGCGGCGATCGTCAGCTCGCCCTCGGCGAAAGCGAACCGAAGCGGGGCGTTCCGCTGCGCGAGCTGGCTGATACGCCGAGCCACCTCCAGCAGCTCCTCGCGGGGCAACCGCACCTCGTGGTCGAACGACTCCGGGATCAGCTGGCGCCAACTCGGGAACTGCCCCTCGATGAGGCGGGATGACAGCACGACGTCGCCCGCGTGAAACACCGCCTGGTTTCGGGCCAGCGACAGCGCGACGTCCTCCGCTCCGCCCTGGCCGATGATGCGCGCCAGCTCGCGCAGGGCACGTGCGGGCACGTTCGCCTCGATCGACGCCCCGAGCGGCGACTCGAGCTCGGTGTGCTTGACGCTCAGGCGATAGGAGTCGGTGGCCACCATCGTGAGCGTCGACTCCTCGGCCTGGAAGAGGACGCCGGTCAGGATCGGGCGGACCTCGTCGCGCGACGCGGCGCGAGCGACGCGGTCGATGGTCTCCTCCAGTGGCTTCGACGGCAGGGTGGCGGCGTCCTCGGCGAGCTCGGGAAGGCGCGGAAAGTCCTCAGCGGGAAGGGTGCGAAGGTGAAAGCGCGCGGCCGAGGCGGTGATCTCGACGTCACGTGGCTCGGGGCGCAGCGCGAGAGTGACGTCCCCTGGTGGCAGGGAGCGCACGACGTCCCCGAGCAGCCGCCCGGGGAGCAGGACGGTTCCGGCCGACTCGAGCTGGATCTCATCCACGGTCATCGTCAGTCCAAGCTCCATGTCGGTCGCCCGCAGCGTCAGGCCGTCATCCGCGGCGACGAGCTGGATTCCACCCAGTGACGGGAGGGTCGCGCGGGTGGAAACGGCCCTGCTGACGATCTGCAGGGCGGAGAGCAACTTGTCGCGGGAAAGGGTGAGCTTCATGGATGAATCTTGCATCTTCCTATCTGAGTCAGATGTATTGAGTGTGGTGGAGGGCTGTGGAGAACCGAGGTTCATGGCTTCACCTGTGGAGTTTCGTCGGTGGACGGACTATGGGGACGGGAGAAACTGGTGGGGGACAAGACGGGCGTATCGGGCGGCTCCGTACCCAGGAGCTCACGGACACGGTGGATGGTGTCACTCACGTCGGCGTCCGTGGCCGCGCGCGCGGATACCGCTCGGATCGCGTGGAGGATGGTGGTGTGATCACGGTCGAAGTGACGCGCGATGTCTGCGAGTGAAAGGGGGGTCATCTCGCGCGACAGGTACATGGCGATCTGGCGCGCCCGGGAGACCGCGGCGCGACGAGAGGACGACAGCAGGGTGGACTGCGAGACGTCGAGCACGGAGCACACGGCGCCCTGGATGGCGGCGACGGAGGGGTCCTGGGGGTCTGAGCCGGCCGCCTCGAGCTGCGCCGCGGCCGGAGCATCGACCGGATCGTCGAGCGCCTTGCGGATGAGGGCCCGATTGACCGGCTCGCCCAGCACGGATGACAGGGCGGCGATGCGGGTCATTGTGCCCTCGAGGCGGCGAACGTTGCCCGCGGTGAGTCCTGCGATGTCGCGCAGGACTCCCGGGTCGCTGATCTCCAACGGCACCTCGCCCGCCATCCGCCAAAGGAGCGCGGTTCGCGTGCGCAGATCGGGCGTGCCGATCGCCACCCGAAGCCCCCATTCGAAGCGATCCCGCAGCCGGTCGGCGAGCCGGGCGATGGCCTCAGGCGGACGATCGCTGGAGAGGACGATCTGCTTACCCGCGACGTGCAGCGCGTTGAAGGTGTGGACGAACTCCTCCTGGGTGTGCTCCTTGCCCTCGAGCGCCTGGACGTCGTCGATCAGCAGGGCGTCGAGCTTGCGATAGCGGCGCTTGAAGAGGTCTGGGCCGTCCTTGCGGAGGGCGGTCACGAACTCGGTGGTGAATTTCTCGGCGGTCGTGTAGTGCACCGTGAGCTCGGGCGTATGGCGGCGAAGGTAGTCGGCGATCGCCCCCAGAAGGTGGGTCTTCCCCAGGCCCGGAGGGCCGTGAAGGAACAGCGGGTTGTAGGCCTCGCCGGGAAGCTCCGCCACGGCCAGCGCGGCCGCATGGGCCATGCGGTTGCCCGGGCCGATCACAAAGCGCTCGAAGGTGTGTCTCGGGTCAAGCTCGAGTGATTCGACGGCCCCCATCCCTCCGGTGGAGCCCGCGGTCTCCGATTCCGCCCCCTCGTCGACCACGAGCACGCGCTCCAGTCCGCAATTTTGATGCCGTAACGCTGTCTCGAGCGAGCCCGAGTACCGCCGCTCCACCCACGCCCGAATCGAGCGGGGGGCCGCCACCCGAAGGGTTGACCCCTGTGCGACGAGCGGGCGCAGGGGCGCGAGCCAGAGATCGAACGTCGATGCCGGAAGGCTCGCGCGCAGGTCGTCCCTGACGCGCGTCCAGACCGAGTCCAGATCGTCGTGAAGCGCGTCTTCGGGCATCGGCGGGCGATCATAGAACCGCGCTTCCGCGCTTCCGCGCCGCCGCGGTAGGGGAGCCCGCATCCTGCGCGAAAAAGGATCGGCGCGGCCCTATACTGCCTCGCCGGTCGTGAAGCGGACGTATCAACCCAAGAAGCGAAAGCGCGCCCGCACTCACGGGTTCCGCGCCCGCATGCGCACCCGGAGCGGCCGGCAGGTCATCAAGCGCAGGCGCCGCAAGGGTCGCAAGCGGCTCACGCCGTGAGCGCCGGCTCGCCGGGCGGGCGGCGCAAGCGTGGGCGCTTGTCACGCAGCGGCGACTTCGACCGCGTCTACCGCGAGGGCCGGTCGCACGCCAATCGGTTCCTCGTTCTCTACGCGTTCCCGCGCGGCGATCGAGAGGCGGCCGAGGACGACACGCGACTCGGGATCTCGGTGAGCCGCAAGGTGGGCGGGGCCGTAGAGAGAAATGCGGTGAAGCGCGCGCTGAAAGAGGCTTTCTGGGCGCTGGACCCGGAGGTCCCGTCCCGTCACGACTTCGTGCTCGTGGCCCGTCCCGACGTGGCGGGGCTACTGGAGCGCGAGGGAGCATCAGGCGTGGCCCAGGCACTCGGCGGGCTCGTCGCCGAGGCGGGACTGACCGGGAAGGGCGTTTAACGTGAAACGGTTCCTCGCGGGCCTGCTGCTCGCTCCGGTCCGGCTCTATCAGCGGTTCGTCTCCCCGGCGCTCCCTCGCCGTTGCAAGTACCACCCGACCTGCTCGGCGTACGCCGTCGACGCCGTGCGCCAATTCGGGGTCATGCGCGGCTTGGTCCTCGCCGGCTGGCGCCTCCTGCGCTGCAACCCCCTGAGCCGGGGCGGCTATGACCCGGTCGAGGCCCAGACGCTCTTCAAGCGCCCGCGACGGGAGGCCGCCGCGTGATGCTGCCGCTCGCCAACATCCTCCAGCCGCTCGAGGACCTGGCGGACGTCGTCATCAAGTTCGTCCACGACGACGTGGGCATGAGCTGGGGGCTTTCGATCATCGCGCTGACCTTCATCGTGCGCATCGCGGTGCTGCCGCTGTCGCTGCGCGGGATCCGGTCGATGCGGCGGATGCAGATCGTCGCGCCGAAGATCCAGGCGCTCAAGGAGAAGTACAAGGAGGACCCGCAGCGCTTCCAGCGGGAGACGATGGAGCTCTACAAGAAGGAGGGGGTCAACCCGTTCTCCTCGTGCCTACCGTTCATCCTGCAGATCCCCTTCTTCATCGCGATCTACCAGCTGCTGAACGGGGACACGTTCCAGGCCGACGTGGAGGCCAGCCCGCCCGCGGGGTTCCTCTTCGTGAAGTCGGTCATCGAGTCACCTCATGGAGCCGAGCTGATCGTCCTGATCGTGCTGTTCGTGACCACGACCGCGGCCAGCGTGCTCCTGACCACCGCGACGAGCCCGACCGCGAGCCCCGCCCAGCGGTACCTGATGCTGCTGTTCCCCCTGATCATCGTCCCGTTCATCATCAACGCGCCTGCGGGCCTTGCGGTCTACTGGATCGCGACCAACATCTTCAGTCTCGGGCAGCAGTGGGTGGTGCAGAAGGTGATCCCGGCGCCGACCCCGCCCACGCCCGAGGAAGTCAAGACGACGAAGCCGCCCCCGCCCCCGCCGCGCAAGAAGAAGCGCCGGCGCCGCTAGGCCCTGGTCGGCGGCGCCCGTGCGCCCGCCTGCCCATTCACGTCAGGGATCAACTCCCCCTATGGGCTCGATCGTTTTTCTCTCGGGGACCGCCGGGTACGCGTATTACCACTAACTAACTACGCAACCAGAGGAAGGTGAACCCCAACATGGCGACGCAGACCGAGACCCAGCGCAAGGTCGCCGGCCAGAAGGCGGCGGCCACGCGAAAGCAGAACGAGGCGAAGCGCCGCCGGTCGGCCCGGAAGGCCGCCGAGACCCGCGCCCGTGCCCAGCAGAGCCGCCTGAAGGCGGCCGGCCTGCAGGCGCAGCGCGTTGCCGACACGGCAGTCGGCGCAGCGGTGAGCAGCGGCGAGAAGGTCGCGGAGACCCTGAAGCCGCTGCGGAGTCAGGCCGAGGCGCGCCGCGAGGCGCAGCGACTGCAACGGCGCGCGGCGACGAACCTCCGCAAGGTCGAGCGCCGTGGGGCCACCGCGCGCAAGCGCGCCCAGCGGGTCGCCAAGCGCCAGCGCGATCAGGCGCTTCGCGCCGTGCGACGGAACCGCCGTGGCGCGGAGCGACAGGTTCAATCGGCGCGGCAGGACTTCGAGCGCCGGTTCGACGGCGCGCAGAACAGCGCGGAGAGCCTGTTTCGCCGCACCGAGTCCGGCGTGAGCGGCGCCACCAAGTAGCCGCATCCACAGCGAAGCGAACGCGAAGAGCCGGGCGAATGTGCCCGGCTCTTTTCGTGGCTGAGGCCGGCTTCAGCGAACAAAACCCCTTCGACGTCGGGCGGGTGAATTCCTCCCGCTCCGTGCCGTCGCTTCGCGCAACGCCTGAAATAGACTCGCACCCGTGAACAGCACATGCCACTGCCGGTGCCGTACGGCCCCGGCCTAACGCACATGGCCGAAGGAGAAGGTGCTCTGGCGACGGAGCCCGTGGAGAGGGTCCGCGCGGTCCTCGAGCGGATCGTCGACGAGCTCGACGTGGACGCGAGCGTCGAGGTGTCGGAGGATGCGGAGGAGATCGTGGGCCGGGTCGAGGGCGAGGAGCTCGGGCTCCTCATCGGGCGTCGAGGCCAGACGATCGACGCCGTTCAGCTCCTCTGCTACCGGGCGGCGTTTCGCGGCCGGCAGGATCGAAAGCGGGTCACGGTGGACGCGGCCGGATATCGCGAGCGCCGCCGCGAAGCGATCGAGCGCCAGGCGGATCGCGCCGCCGAGCGGGCGCTCAAGAACGGCAATGAGATCGAGCTCGATCCGATGACCGCGACGGAGCGCCGCGTGGTTCATCAGCATCTGAAGGACCGGGCGGGGATCGAGACGTTCAGCGAGGGCGACGAGCCCGAGCGGTGTGTCGTGGTCGCTCCGCTCATCAGGGATTGAGCCCCGCCCCGGCGGCTCCCGAGGAGCTCTCGCCGGACGCTCGCGCGGCCCTCGAGCTGATCGTCGAGGCCGTCGCGACCGACCCCCGCGCGCCCAGCAGCGTCCGGGATCGGGAGGCGGCCTGGAGGGTGCACATCGCCGACTCCCTCGCCGGCTTGGAGGTTCCCGAGCTGCGGGAGGCCCGAGCCATAGCCGATGTCGGCGCCGGCGCCGGGTTCCCTGGCCTGCCGCTGGCGGTGGTCCTGTCCCGGGCCCGCGTCGATCTCATCGAGGCCACGACGCGCAAGTGCGAGTTCATGCGACGGGCGATTGCCGAGGCTGGCGTTCCGGATGCCCGCGTGGTCTGCAAGCGCTCCGAGGAATGGGCGGCGAGCCCTCCCCCTGAGGGCGGCCGGGAGGCGTATCAGGCAGTGACCGCCCGGGCGGTCGGGCGCCTCGCGACGCTCGCGGAGCTGGCCGCTCCGCTGCTGGTGGACGGCGGTGTCCTCGTCGTCTGGAAGGGCCGTCGCGACCCCGCCGAGGAGGCTGAGCTCGAGCGGGTCGCAGGACGGCTGGC
>DATFON010000190.1:0-9574 GCA_035265465.1 Solirubrobacterales bacterium
CAGCTCCTCCTGGCCGAGCAGCTCGCGCAGGAGCTCTCGATCCAGCGACAGCGCCGCCGCCCGGCGCTCGGCGTTGGGCGTGTCGCCCTCGTACATGTATGTGGCGACGTAGTCGAAGAGAAGCGAGGAGGCGAAGGGCGACGCGGTCGGGGTCTCGACCTCGACCAGCGAGATCTTGCGTGACGACAGGTCGCGCAACAGCGCCTCCAGCCCCGGCAGGTCCAGGACGTCGCGCAGGCACTCGCGGTACGTCTCCAGGATCACCGGAAAGCGCGGGAAGTCCTTCGCCACCTCCAGCAGGCTCTGCGACTTCAGTCGCTGCTGCCACAGGGGAGTTCGCTTGCCGGGGTAGGCGCGCGGGATGAGCAGCGAGCGCGCCGCGTTCTCGCGAAAGCGCGCGCCGAAGAGTGCGGAGCCGCCGAGCTCGCGGACGACCAGGTCCTCGATCTCATCGGCCTCGAGCAGGATGAGGTCGGACGGCGGCGCCTCGTCGGCATCGGGCAGGTGCACCACGATCCCGTCGTCGGACCAGATCGCGTCCGCCTCCATGTCGTACTCGTCTCGGATCCGTGCGGACATGGCGAGACCCCAGGCGGCGTGGACCCTGCCGCCCCAGGGTGAGAGGACACACAGCCGCCAGTCGCCGATCTCGTCGCGAAAGCGCTCGACGACGATCGTCTCGTCGGAGGGGACCACGCGGGTGGCGGCCTGCTGCTCGCGCAGGTATGCGAACAGGTTCTGCGCCGCGAGGCGATCCAGGTCGTACTCGGTGGCGAGCTTCGCCGGCTCGGCGCTGACCGCCTCGCGGGCGAAGGCGCCGATCGCCTTCCCCAGCTCGGCAGGCCTGCCGATGCCGTCTCCCTTCCAGAATGGCACCGCCCCCGGGACCCCCGGAGCGGGCGTGACGACGACCCGATCGCGAGTGATCTCCGCGATCCGCCAAGTCGTGGCGCCCAACAGGAAGGTCTGGCCCGGGCGGGCCTCGTACACCATCTCCTCGTCCAGCTCGCCCACCCGCCTGCCATCGGGCAGGTGGACGCCGTACAGACCACGGTCGGGGATCGTCCCGGCATTGGTGACCGCCAGCTGGCGGGCGCCCGGACGGCCGCGAATCGTTCCGTTGGCGCGATCCCAGACGATGCGCGGGCGAAGCTCGGCGAAGCGATCCGACGGGTACCGCCCGTCGAGCATGTCGAGTACGTTCTCCAGCTGCTCCCGCGAGAGCTCGTTGAACGGCTCGGAGGCCGTGACGAGCCGCTCGACATCGTCGACCTCCCATTCGTCGTCGGCGCACATCGAGACGAGGTGCTGGGCGAGCACGTCCAGCGGGTTGCGCGGGATCACCGTCTCCTCGATGGCGCCGTCCCGCATCCGGCGGGCGACCACCGCGCACTCCAGGAGGTCGGCCCGGAACTTGGGGAATATGCGCCCCACCGACACCTCCTCCAGGCTGTGGCCGGCGCGACCGATGCGCTGCAGCCCGCGGGTCACGGACTTCGGCGACTCCACCTGGATCACGAGGTCCACGGCCCCCATGTCGATCCCGAGCTCGAGCGAGGAGGTGGCTACCAGGCACGGGAGCTGCCCGGACTTCAGGAGCTCCTCGACCACCAGGCGCTCCTCGTGGGCCAGCGACCCATGGTGCGCCCGCGCCACCTCGATCGGAGCCTCGACCTTCGACCCCGAGCCGTTCCCGGAGTGCTCGGTCGCCGGGAGCTCCTGCTCCTCGTCCTCGTTCGCCAGCTCGTTCAGCCGCTTGGCCAGCCGTTCGGCGCCGCGGCGGTTGTTGACGAAGATGATCGTCGAAGTGTGCCCGCGAACCAGCTCCAGGAGCTTCGGGTAGATCGCGGGCCAGATCGAGCGGCTGGTGGGCGCGGCGTCGAAGTTCGCGTCGGGAAAGCCGGAATCGCCACCGTCCTTGCGCTTCTCGATCGACGCGTCGGGCTCGGTCATGTCCTCGACCGGGACCACGATCTCCAGGTCGAGCTCCTTGGGCTTACCGGCGTCCGCGATCTCGCACTGGCGCCGCGGCCCGACCAGAAACCGCGCGACCCGGTCAAGCGGCCGCTGAGTGGCGGAGAGGCCGATCCGCTGGGGATCGGGCCCGTCGTTGGAGGCGACGAGTTGGGACAGGCGCTCCAGCGTCAGCGCCAGGTGGGCGCCGCGCTTGGACTGGGCGACGGCGTGGATCTCGTCGACGATCACTGCCTCGACGCCGGTGAGGATCTCCCGCACGCCCGAGGTCATCATCAGGTAGAGCGACTCCGGCGTCGTGATCAGGATGTCCGGCGGCTTGCGGCGCATCGCCTGGCGCTCGCGCTGAGGCGTGTCGCCGGTCCGCAATCCCACGGAGATGTCGACCCCCACGCCCTTCAAGGGCGCCCGCAGGTTGCGCTCGATGTCGTACGAGAGGGCCTTCAGCGGCGAGACGTACACGATTCGAACGCCGGACCCCAGTGAGGCGTCTGCATCGGCGGGAAGCTCGGCCCGGCGGGCGAGGCGGTCGATTCCCCACAGGAACGCGGCAAGCGTCTTACCCGAACCGGTCGGGGCGCAGATCAGCGTGTGCGCGCCGGAGGCGATCTTCGGCCAGCCCAGCGCCTGCGCGGGCGTGGGCTCGGCGAACGATGCCTCGAACCAGCGCCTTACGGGTGCGGAAAAGGGCTCCAGTGCGGATTCGCCAGTCGATTTCGCGTCAGTGGCCAACCCTCCGATCTTACGCCGCCCGATCGGATGTGGAAGGGCATAGGATCATCTGGAGGAATCGCAGGGTGTCTAGTTCTCGGAACCGGTTCACGTGGGTGGCGCTGGCCGTTGCCGGGATCGCCACCACGATGCTTTCCGCGCCAGCCCTCGGAGCGCAGGGCAGCCACGCGAAGCCGCTGCGCGTTGTGCCGGCCACCTCCAGCGAGACGGCGGATGGAACGCTCGGCCTGGCAGCGCGGCGCGCCCTGGATCAGGGCTATCTGGTCCCGGACCAGCGGGCCTACGAGAGCGCGAAGGCGAAGGCCGCGCGAGGCAAGGCCGAAGCCTTCCTGCCGCAGCCAAGCCTGGGAGCGCAGCTCGCCCCCAGCACGGTCAGCAGCTGGGCGGGGGTCTACGACGCCGGCTTCGCGCCGTCGGACTCGACCGGGGCGGTGGGAACGCAGCGGTTCATCGAGCTCGTCAACTCCCAGTTCGCGATCTACGACAAGGGCAGCACCGTCCCGATGTCGACCGGCTCGCTGAACACGCTCGCCAACGCCTCGAGCGCCGACACGCTCTTCGACGTCCAGGTCATCTGGGATCCGACGACGAGCCGCTTCTACTACACGATGATCGACGTCGAGTCGCAGACCCAGAACAACCTCGCCTTCGGGTTCAGCAAGTCGGCATCGCCGTCCAGCGGGTCGAGCTCTGACTGGTGCAAGTACTCGATCCCCTACGGCAGCCAGTTCCCCGACTATCCGAAGCTCGGCGACAGCAAATACTTCGCGCTGATCGGCGTCAACGTCTTCAGCGGCAACTTCTTCACGGGAGCGGACGCCCTCGCGATCAACAAGCCATCAGGCTCGGGCTGCCCCAGCTCGCCGAAGCTGAAGAGCAAGTCGGATCTGATGAGCAACGACTCCACGTTCGCCTTCACCCCGGTTCCCGCGAACGAGATCGACACCAAGAAGAACGGATGGATCGCCGCGGTCCCGAGCAGCCTGCCCAGCAAGAAGATCTCGCTGTTCAAGGTGCAGAAGGAAAACGGCGAGGCCAAGATCCAGAAGACCGCGACGCAGCTCAAGGTCAACCAGTACGGTGCACCGGCCAACGCCCCGCAGAGCGGCAGCGGCGTGAAGATCGACACGCTCGACGGCCGGCTCACTCAGGCGGTCGCCGCGACGGACAACGGGCACAACGACAAGTTCGTCGTGTGGACACAGCACACGGTGTCGGGCGGTGCGGGTTCGAAGGTCCGCTGGTACGAGATCTACCCATCGGACCCGAAGCTGATCCAGAACGGCTCCGCTTCGAGCAACTCGAAGTACAACTTCGACGGTGCGATCTCCCCAAACCGGGCGGTCAAGGGATCGGACAAGTCGGGCGGCAAGAACATGGTCATGAACTTCGTCGCGTCCTCCAACTCGAGCTTCCCCACCATCAAGATGGTCTCCAAGAAGGGCGGCAACAGCCAGTCCGACCAGGTGGTCGTGAAGCAATCCCCGGGGCCGATCGCCGGCTTCGACTGCTCGGACTCGGACCAGGGGGATCCCTGCCGCTGGGGCGACTACGCCGCCGCGACCCCCGACCCGAGCAGTAGCTCGCGGATCTGGAACGTCAGCCAATGGGCATCGGGCAACAAGCCGCCCTGCACGACGCAAGCCAACTGCCCCGCGACCTGGCGGACGCAGATCTTCATCGCGAGCCCGTAGCGGGAGGGGGATCGGATGCTCGGCAAGCTGTCGCGTCGCACGAGGAAGAAGCTGGAGCAGCATGGCAAGCGTGCCCCGGCGGTCGTGGTGGACATCGCCGAGCGCGGGATGTCGGTCACGAGCGGGCCCGCTGGTCTCGTCTCAAGCACCGAGCTGGCCCTGAAGACCAAGCTCCGGGTCGAGCCTGCCGACGAGCCGCAGTTCGAGGTCGAGGAGCGATTTCGCTACCCGCAGCTGGCGGTTCCGTCGGTCGGCTCACGGGTGGCGGTGATCTACGACCCCTCGGACCACGACAAGATCATGATCGACCGATCGCCCGCCGGGGCGGCGATCCAGTTCGGGGGCGCCGCCGGGATGCAGGGGACGGATCTGCAGTCGCTCGTGTCGAAGGTCAAGGACGCGCAGTCACAAACCCAGGACCCTCAGGAGCTCGCGCGGATCCTTCAGGAACAGCTGGGAACCAACGTCACCGTCCAGCAGCAGGACTCGAGCGGGGTGACGTTCGGTGCTCCCGACGCGGAGTTCGGCCTTCCCGACTCCGACTTCGGGACGTCCCAGGCGCCGTCGGAGGATCCTGTCGACAAGCTGACCAAGCTGGCGGAGCTCCGCGAGAAGGGGATGCTCACGGACGCGGAGTTCGAGTCACTGAAGGCCCGCATACTCGGGGAGGGGTAGTCAACCACCGGTGCGCAACGACTACCGGTTCGTTGCCTTGAGTCACCAGGGCAGGCGGTCTGCGATCTCGGACAGGCGCGGGGCCGTCTTGTCGCGCTCGGAGAGCTGGGGATCGGAGATCGGCCACTCCACCCCCACGTCGGGGTCGTCCCAGGCGATTCCCGCCTCGGTCGCCGGGTCGTAGAGGCTCGAGAGCTTGTAGGCGACGTCGGCCACGTCGCTCAGGACACAGAAGCCATGGGCGAAGCCGACCGGGACGAGGAACTGGCGGTGGGTCTCGTCGTCGAGCTCGTGGCCCTCCCACTGGCCATAGGTCTCGGAGTCGCGGCGCAGGTCGACGGCGACGTCCCAGATCCGGCCGCGCATGCAGCGCACCAGTTTCGCCTGGCCCGGACTGGTCTGGAAGTGGAGGCCGCGGAGGATGTTCTTGCCGGATCGCGAGTGGTTCTCCTGGGCGGTATCCATGTCGACGCCCAGCTCGCGCCACGTCTCGTCGCGGAAGGTCTCGACCAGGAAGCCGCGCTCGTCGCCGTGGACCTCCGGCTCGATGAGCACCAGGCCCTCGAGCTTCGTCTCCAGCCGCCGTGGCATCAGCCGAGTGCCCGTCCGTACTGGCGCTCGTAGTACTCGCGGTACTCGCCCGAGCGGATCGGACCCCACCACCACTCGTTGTCGCGGTACCAATCGACGGTGCGGCGCAGGCCCTCGGCGAACATGACCTGCGGCTCCCAACCAAGGCCTCGCGCGCGATCCGAGGACAGCGAGTAACGGCGGTCGTGCCCCAGGCGGTCGGTGACGTACTCGATCAGCGACTCGTCGCGCCCCGCCAGCTCGAGGATCTTCTTGACGACGTCGATGTTCGGCAGCTCCTCGGGACCGCCGAGGTTGTAGACGGTGCCCGCCTCCCCGCGCTCGAGGACCATGTCGATGCCGGAGCACATGTCCTCCACGTAGATCCAGTTCCTGACCTGCATGCCGTCGCCGTAGACCGGCAGCGGGTCACCGTTCAAGGCGTTCAGGACGCTAAGCGGAATCAACTTCTCCGGGTGCTGGCGCGGCCCGTAGTTGTTGGAGCCGCGAACGATCAGGGCGTCGGAGCCGTAGGTGTGGTGATACGCACCGACGATCAGGTCACCCCCCGCCTTTGACGCCGAGTACGGGGAGGAGGGCTGAATCGGGGACTCCTCGGTGAACGAGCCCGAATCGATCGATCCGTATACCTCGTCGGTCGAGACCTGGAGGTGGCGGATACCGGCCGAGCGCGCCGCCTCCAGCAAAACGAAGGCGCCGAAGACATCCGTCTCGATGAACTCACCGGGCGACTCGATCGAGCGGTCCACATGCGACTCGGCGGCGAAGTTGACGATCGCGTCGCAACCCTCGACTGCCGAGGCGACGGCGTCGATGTCGGCGATGTCGCCCTCGACGAGCTCCACCCGGTCGTCCGGCAGCCCCTCCAGGTTCTCGCGGCGTCCGGCGTACGTGAGCTTGTCGAAGACCCGCACCGAATCCTCCGGGTGCGCCAGCAGGCGTCGGCGAACGTAGGAAGAGCCGATGAAACCAGCCCCGCCGGCGACGAGAAGCGTCACGCCGCGGCCTCCTGCCGCGCGGCCTCGCGCTCGGCCAGGTACTCGGCGAGTCCCTGGCGCCAGTGCGGCAGCCTGATCGGATCCGGGCGCTCGGTCCCCAACACGGAATACGGCGGCCGGGGCGCGGGGCGCGCGAGCATCTCGGTCGTCCCCGCCATGACGCGGCACTCAACGCCGGCCTGGTCGAAGATCTCCTGCGCGAACTCGTACCACGAGCACTCGCCGTCCGCTGCCATGTGGTGGATGCCGAAGTCGTCGCCCTCCAGGAGCTGGGCGAGCCCCTCACCCAGGTGGCGCGTGTAGGTGGGACTGCCGACCTGGTCCGAGACGACGAGCACCTCCGGCCGCTCGTTCCCGAGTCGCAGCATGGTCTCGACGAAGTTCTTGCCGCCGATCCCGAAGAGCCACGACGCGCGCACGATGAAGTGGCGGGGGTTTGAGACCGCAACCGATGTCTCGCCCGCGAGCTTGGAGCGCCCGTAGGCGGAGATCGCCCCGGTGAGGTCCGACTCGACGTAGGGTCGCTGCGACGACCCGTCGAAGACGTAGTCGCTCGAGGGATGGACGATCTTGGCGCCCACGCTGGCCGCGGCCGCCGCCAAGCGCGCCGCCCCCTCATCGTTCACCCGCATCGAGCCGGGCTCGTCGGCCTCGGCGCCGTCGACGTCCGTAAACGCCGCGCAGTTGACGACCGCGTCGGGTCCATGCAGCGAGATCGCCTGGTCGACCGACGCCTGATCGGTGATGTCGAGGGCGTTGTGGCCGAGACCGACGACCTCGTGGCCGCGCTCGCGGGCCGCGCTCATGAAGTCGCGGCCAAGCATGCCGCCGGCGCCGGCAACCAGGATCTTCAACGACTCCGCCTGCCGCGGGCTCATGGGATCTTGATCTCCGCGTTGTCGCCCACGATCATCCGCAGCGTCTTGGGAAGCGTGGCGCCGCGGCACAGCGTGACGTTCTTGCCGAGCAGGCTCGCCTCCATCCGAGAGTCGAGATCGCTCACGCTGGAGCCGGAAAGCAGGATCGAGTGCTCGACCTCCGCGCGCTCCACCGTCACGGCGGCGTCGATCGACGTGTAGGGGCCGATGTAGGCGTCTGTGATGCGCGATCCGGGGCCGATGATGGCCGGCCCGCGCACGACCGCGCGCTCGAGCCGTGCCCCCTCGTCGACGATCACCCGACCCTCGACCTTGGAGTCGATCAGCTCGCCGTCCACCCGGCGCTCGATGTCCTCCAGCACCAGGCGATTGGCCTCGAGCATGTCGTCGAGCTGCCCGGTGTCCTTCCACCATCCGGTCACGGTACGACTCGCGACCGCCTTGCCGCTGTCGATCAACCATTGGATCGCGTCGGTGATCTCGAGCTCCCCTCGTCCCGAGGGCTCGATCGCCTTGGCCGCGTCGAAGATCTGGGGGCCGAACATGTACACGCCCACGAGCGCGAGGTCGGTCGGCGGGTCTGACGGCTTCTCGATCAGCCGTACGACCTCCTCGCCATTCAACTCGGCGACGCCGTAGTGCTCGGGATCGGGGACGCGGGTGAGGAGGATCAGCGCATCGGGCTCGGATTCACGGAACGCCGCCACCAGGTCGGCGATCCCGTCGCGGAGGAGGTTGTCCCCCAGGTACATGACGAACGGCCCGTCCTGGAGGAAGTCCTCGGCGGTCAGCACCGCGTGGGCGAGGCCCAGCGGCGCGTCCTGGCGGATGTAGGTGATGCGCGCCCCGAACTGCGAGCCGTCCCCCACGGCGGCCTCGATCTCGTCCCCGGTCTCCGGAGCGATCACGATGCCGATGTCCTGCACGCCCGCGTCCACCAGCGCCTCGATCCCGTAAAAGAGCACGGGCTTGTTTGCCACCGGCACCAGCTGCTTGGCGGACGTATGGGTGATCGGGCGCAGGCGCGTTCCGGCCCCGCCCGAGAGAATCAGGCCCTTCAGGCTCTCCATGACGGTCGCGAAGGCTACTGGGACGCCGATGTCGCGGGGGTACAGCCGATTGGGAGCGACTGGCTAGATTTCGGCGGCTGAATGCGGCCTTCGAGCACGGACCCATGACCGACGATCGTCAGAGACCGCAGGGACGAGGCCACGCCGCGGGCCCGAGGCGTCGCTCGGCCCTGATCCTGGCCGTGGCCGCGCTGCTTGCCGTGACCGCGGCCTCCGTCGCATTGCTCGCCAGCGGTCGCATCGACCTGACGGACGGCGGTTCTCAGCTCGACGTCGCGGCGATCGCCGCTGCGGGCGCCGGCCAGGGCGACGATCCCTTCGCGTACTCGGGCGACCGTGAGAGTGAGTTCGAATCGCGAGCGGCGTCCGGCCTTGCGCACGTCCTGTACGCGAAGAGCCCCGGTGGTGTGATCGCCTCCGCACGACGCACCGTGAGCTTCCGGCCCGAGATCGACCGGGTCGCCGAGACCTCCGGGGTCGATCCCGACCTGATGGAGGCGATGGTGTTCCTGGAGAGCGGCGGGCGCACGCAGGTGATCGCGGGCGACGACCCAGCGCTGGCCGCTGGGGTGGCCCAGATCCTCGCCGAGACGGGCTCGAATCTCCTCGGCATGCGGGTGGATCTGGCACGCAGCCGCAAGCTGACCGCGCAGATCGCCGCGACGGCACTGAAGTTCGAGCAGATCCCCGACCGGATCGCGAGGCTTCGAGCCCGCGCCGACCAGCCCCCGAAACCCCGCGGCCGTGGGGATCGCGCAAAGCGATCGAAGGCACGGCGCCTGCAGCGGAAGATCGACCGGCTACGCCGGCTGCGGCCGCAGCTGCCGTCTCGTCTGCGCCACCTGCATGCCGAGCGCGCCCGCGTCGATGAGCGCTTCGATCCCGAAGCGGCGCTCGCCGGAATGGCGAGGTACCTGTCAATTGCCGAGGAGCACTTCGGCCGCGCGGACCTGGCGGTCGAG
>DATFON010000191.1:0-4927 GCA_035265465.1 Solirubrobacterales bacterium
CGACACGACGAGGCCAGCCAGCGTCACCGCGGAGTAACGGTCACCGACGCGGGCGGCCGCGGGTGTCGAAGGCCCGGCAGCAGCCTGTCCGCAGTGGCCTTGATGCCGTAGTTCCCCTCGCTCCCGTTCAGCGCGTACACGAGCGCCACCCTCCCGGAGATCAGATCGACGCTGTCCACCGTTGCGGTGAGCCCGGCGCTGTTGAAGAACCCGATGGAGGAGGCATCCGTGTCGGAGCGCTCGACGCCCACGACCGGGATGGCACCCCTGCCCTCGAGCGCATCGAGGAGACCCGATTCGAGGGCGTCGGTCTCGGCCGCCTGGTGGGGCTCGAGGTCCTCGGGGCGGGCGCGGATGACGATCACGGCGTCGATGCCACCGGGCCGCCCGCTGACCTGATCGAGCATCGCGCCGCGAAACCGCTTGAACGTGGGCCCGCCCACCACGAGGGCGTGGCCCACGCGCTTGGCGACGGCCGTCAGCGCGGCGCGGTCTCGACGAACGTGTCTCCCCTCGCTTCCCTTCGGCGCCGCCCCGGCCACCGCGGCAAGATCGGGCGGCTCGCGCACAACCGCCACCTCCGCCAGCTTGGCACCGCTCGGGCTGTCGGGTCCGACGACCGCCTGGACGTCGCCCTTGAGGTCGTCGGGCAGGGCGCCGAGCGCAACCACCGCGACGCGATCGTCTTCGAGCACGTTGCCGGTCAACGCTGGAAAGGCCTGCTCCTCGAAGTCGGCGTGGCGGTTCAGCTGACTCTGCAGCTCGTCGGCGCGGCCGCGCGCGGCCGACAGGTCGCTCTTCAGGCTCTGCTCCAGGCCCTTCGTGGTCCCGGAGACGATGTTGTCCCCGAGCCCGACGCCAATCAGGATCCCGATCGCAAGCGCCAGGAAGACCGCGGCCAGCGACGCGGCGTGATAGCGGCCGGAATACCCCATATCCACAGGCGAGGATAGGAGTTAGAGCCGCCCGTGGGGACGTCGGCGTTGTGCGGCGATAGGTCCTTAGATGCCGAGGATGATCTTCAGCTTGAGCCAGATCAGGTCGACCAGATCGCTCAGCGCCGGCGTGTTCACGACGACGATCGTCAGTAGCACCAACGACGCGACCAGGAACAGCGTCAGCTGCCCCCCCGTGACCCCGGGGTTGTAGAGGCGGCTCACGCCCTTTGCATCCACCAGGAGCTCGCCGACACGAAGCCGCGTGAGGAACGTCGAGGACATCCCGGCCCGGCTGCGCTCCAGAAACTCGACGAGGTTGAAGTGTGCCCCGACGCTGACGATCAGCCCGGCTCCCTTCTCGTGCGCAAGGAGCATCGCGACGTCCTGGCTCGTGCCGACCGATCTCACGACGGTGTGCTCGAGCCCCAGGCGCTCGACGCGGTCGGCGCCGGGGGCCCGTCCGTCCGGGTAGGCGTGAACGATCAACTCGGCCCCCGACCGCAGCGCGGCGTCGCTCGCCGAGTCCATATCGCCGAGCACCACGTCCGGCTTCCACCCCGCCTCGAGCACGGCGTCGGCCCCCCCGTCCACACACACAAGCAGCGGGCGAGCTCCCCGGATGTAGGGGCCAAGGGCCCTCAGGTCCTTGCGATAGGTGCTGCCCCGAACCACGATCAGCACGTGCCGGTCCCTGAACCGGGTCCGGGTACGAGGCAGCTCCAGGCCGCCCGCGAGGAGCTCCCCCTCCTCGCGGAGGTGGGCCATCGTGTTTTCGGTGAAGTCGGCGAGCGCGGCGTCGATGCGCTCGCGCTGATGAGCCAGCTGCGCGGCCAGCTCGCCCACGGAAAGGACGCGACCCGACGCCACCACGGTCCCGTTGCGACGTACCTCGCCCCCGGTGATCGCGATGGGATCGCCGTCGCGAAGCTCCTCGAACAGCGGGGCGGCGGGCGCCTCGATGAGCCTTACGCCGGCCTGAGCGAGGGTCAGCGGCCCGGCATTCGGGTACCGCCCGGTGGAGAACGGAGCCACGTTGACGACCGCGGGCACGCCCGTCGCGAGCAGATCCTCGGCCGCGATTCGATCGAGGTCCGCGTGGTCGATGATCGCCACGTCGGCAGCGCCCAGGTGCTTGACGAGCACCTTGGTGCGGCGCCCCAGGCGGGCGCTGCCCTGGATCGTCGTATCTGGTTGAGCCGGGCCAGGCGTTCGCCCCCGGAACAGGCTGCGGGTACGGCTGCGCACTGACGTCGCCATCGAACCGTGATTATCCGCACAGGAGCGGCGCTATGCAGCGTCGCGCAGGGCCTCAATCTCGCGCTCGCTCGCGAGGCGGCGAAGCGCACGTTCCTCGAGGTGCGCCACCTCCCTCCCGGGAATTCCAAGCTGCCTGCCGGTTTCGCGGATCGTTGTGGGCTCGTTTCCGTTGATTCCGTACCGAAGTCGCACCACCTCGCGCTCCTGATCGGGAAGCCTGGAGATGGCGTGCCGCAGCGCCTGCTCACCCAGGGTCACGCTCACCTCCTCCTCGGGTGCGGGCTGATCGCTTGGCAGCAGCGCCCCGAGGTCGGTGTCGCCCTCCTCCCCCACCGGGCGGTCGAGGCTGGTCACGACGCGACTGGCGCTGCGGATGCGCTCGAGATCCTCGGGCTTGATCTCGGCCCGGGCGGCAATCTCCTCATCCGTTGGCTCGCGGCCGAGCTGCGTCGCGAGCTCCCGCTCGGCGCGGGCGACCTTCCGCTCCCGCTGCGCGAGATCCGTGGGAATTCGGATCGTCCGCGCCTTCTGCTCCAGCGCTCGCTGCATGGCCTGGCGAATCCAGAACGTCGCGTAGGTCGAGAACTTGTATCCCCGGCGCCAATCGAATTTCTCCGCTGCGCGGATCAGGCCGAGGATCCCCTCCTGGATCAGGTCGAGCAGCGAGAGACCCTGCCCCTGATAGCGCTTCGCGTTGGCCACCACCAGACGCAGGTTCGAGTTGATCATCCGCTCCTTGGCCCGCAGGTCGCCGCGCTCCACCGCCTTCGCCAGCTCGACCTCGTCCTCCTTGGTCAGCAGCGGATAGCGGCTTGCCTCGTTGAGGAACAGCTGGAGCGCGTCGGTCGTCGTGCCGGCGAGCTCACCGGGACGAAACCGCGTGGCCTCGACCTCGGGCCGAGCACAGTCGTCGCGCACGTCGATGCCACGGGACTCGAGCTCATCGTGCAGGGACTGCGCCGCATCGTCGGGCAGCTCGAGCTCGCTGACCGCCGCGCTGAGGTCGGACAGCTCTACGCATCCCTCGCGCCGCCCCCGCACGAGCAGGTCGCGAAGCGGAGCCTGATCGAGATCGAGCTCTACTACCGCCGCGGTCACGTTTCCCTGGGTTCGTCGGGCGGCTCCTCCTCGCGCGCGGTGGAGTCGACCCGGTCGGGCTCTCCGTACTCGGCCTTCGGGTCCTCGGCCTCTGGCTCCCCCGCCTCCGCCAGGGGGTCGTGCCGTTGTTCCTGCTCGGCCTCGTCGACCAGCTCCTGCTCGCTCAGCTCGAAGCCCTCGGCCTCACCGCCCCCGCCCTCGGACACGGGGCGCTCGGCCTCGTCGACGGACTCGTCGCGGTGGCCGCAGATGGATCCGGCCTCTGTCGCGGCCGCGGCCTCCTCCTTCGCGACCACATCCTCGTCGTTCGCGACCTCGTCTTGACGTTCGCCCTGCCCTTCCATCACGTTCAGCCTCCTTGGATCGCTCGCGTTTCGGCTACCCGTGCCCGAAAGCGAAAAACCGCTCAGCGGATGGGTGTCGCCACCCGCGCGGGCACGCTCATCTCCAGGATCCAGAAGTCGCGCCCGATCACCGGGACCGAAACGTTGTAGACGGGGACCTCCCCGATCCGGCCCTCCAAGTGGCCCGCGTGGGCGTGGCCGTGGAGCACGACGTCGGGCTGGTGCTCCAGGATGGGGGCCGCCAGTCGATCGGTCCCGAGGAAGGCCCAGATGTCCTGACGCTCCCCCTCGAGGGTCGTGTCGGTCGGCGAGTAGTGCAGGAGAACCACCCGAAGTGGGCAGTTGGCGATCTCCCGCAGTCCCTTGGCGAGCGCCTCGACGTCCTCGGAGGTCTCCCGATACACCTGTCGCAGGAGCGGTTCGCCGAAGTCGGGAAGGTGGGCGGCGCCGAAGCCGCCCACGAAGCCCTTTGCCCCCGCGATGCCCACCTCGTGACCACGGACCTCGTGGATCGTGGAACCGCGCTCGATCATCTCGATGCCCGCCCCCTCGAGAATCGCGTTCACCTCGTCGGCCCGCCCCGCGTGCCAGTCGTGGTTGCCCAGCACGGCGATCACGGGCATCGACAGCGGCGCGCAGGCGTCGGCCAGGACCTGGGCCTCAGCCGGTTCCCCGCACGTCGTCAGGTCGCCCGCGAGCAGCAGCAAGTCGACGTTTCCCTCGAGCTTGGCGAACGCCGAGGCGACCTCGGAGCGATGGGATTCGCGGCAGTGGACGTCGCCCGCGGCGGCGATTCGAAGGGTCTCGGTCGGAACCGGCTCTGGCCTTCCGTTCACGTTCATCCCCGTGCGGCTACCCGCTTGTGCTCGGCCGCAACGGGTATTTGCCCGGCGTGGAGCTTCTACCGACCCTGAAGAAGGCCGCTGCCGCGCTGGAGCGTGATCGCGTGCCCTATCTGCTCGGGGGCAGCCTGGCATGCTGGGCGCGTGGTGGTCCCGCCGTGGCCGGCGACCTCGACTTCATGGTGAAGCCCGCCGACGCCGAGCGTGCCCTCGCCGCGCTTGTGGGTGTCGGGATGCGCGAGGAGCGTCCACCCGAGCAGTGGCTCCTGAAGGCCTGGGACGGGGAGCACATGGTCGACCTCATCTTCGAGGCCGCCGGCCTGCCGATCACCGACGAGGTCCTCGCCCGCGGCGACCGACTCAGCGTCGGCGCGATGTCGATGCCGGTGATGGCGCTGGAGGACGTTCTGACCACCAAGCTCACGGCCATGAACGAGCGCTCGCTGGA
>DATFON010000192.1:0-2921 GCA_035265465.1 Solirubrobacterales bacterium
GGATCCGCTGCAACGACATCGGCGGCGGGTTCGGGAACAAGGTGCCCGTCTACCCGGGCTACGTCTGCGCGATCGCCGGCTCGATCGTCGCCGGCGTGCCGGTCAAGTGGGTCGAGAACCGCACCGAGAACCTGCTGTCGACCGGCTTCGCCCGTGACTACATCATGCACGGCGAGATCTGCTCGAAGGACGGCAAGATCACCGGGCTTCGGGTCGACGCGATCGCCGATCACGGCGCCTTCGACAGCACTGCCCAGCCGACCAAGTTCCCGGCCGGTTTCTTCCACATCGTCTGCGGCTCCTACGATCTCGACGCCGCCCACGTGAAGGTCAAGGCCGTCTACACGAACAAGGCCCCGGGCGGGGTCGCCTATCGCTGCTCGTTCCGGGTCACCGAGGCCGTCTACCTCGTCGAGCGTATGGTCGACGCGCTCGCGCTCGAGACGGGGACCGACCCGATCGACCTGCGGATGCGCAGCTTCATCCGGTCCGAGCAGTTCCCTTACGAGACGACCACTGGCTGGACGTACGACTCAGGCGAGTATGCGAAGACGATGAAGGTGGCGATGGAGATCGCGGGCTACGAGGACCTGCGCCGCGAGCAGGCCGAGAAGCGCGCCCGCGGCGAGCTGATGGGGATCGGGGTCTCCTTCTTCACCGAGGGGGTGGGCGCCGGGCCGCGCAAGCACATGGACATCCTCGGGCTGTCGATGAACGACGGCGCCGACCTGCGCGTGCATCCCTCGGGCAAGGCAGTGGTCAGCATCAGCGCGCAGACCCAGGGCCAGGGGCACGAGACCACGTTCGCCCAGATCGTCGCCGAGGAGTTGGGCATCCCGCCGGAGGACGTCGAGGTCCGCCACGGCGATACCGACCGCTCGCCCTACGGCCTCGGTACCTATGGCAGCCGCTCGACGCCGGTCTCCGGCGGAGCGGTCGCGGTCGTCTCGCGCAAGGTGCGCGACAAGGCCCGCCAGATCGCGGCGACGATGCTCGAGGCCCGTCCCGAGGACCTGGCGTGGGAGAAGGGGCGCTGGTACGTCAAGGGCGACCCCGAGCAGGGGGCGATGATCGAGGAGATCGCGCAGCGCGCCTACAGCGGGGAGCCGATGCCCGAAGGCATGGAGGGCGGCCTCGACGGGCAGGTGATCTACGATCCGCCGAACCTCACCTACCCCTACGGCGCCTACATCGCCGTCGTCGACATCGATCCCGACACGGCCCGGGTCACGGTGCGGCGCTTCATTGCGGTCGACGACTGCGGCGTGCGGATCAACCCGATGGTCGTCGACGGCCAGATCCACGGCGGCCTCGCAGAGGGTGTCGGGATCTCCCTCATGGAGCTGATCTCCTTCGACGAGGAGGGCAACTGCCTGAACTCGACGTTCATGGACTACCTGATCCCGACCGCGCTCGAGTGCCCCGACTTCGAGCTCGGCGAGACGGTTACGCCCTGCCCCCACCATCCGCTCGGTGCGAAGGGCGTGGGCGAGTCGCCGACCGTCGGGTCGCCGCCCGCAATCGTCAACGCGGTGATCGACGCGCTGCATGAGACGCACGGGGTCGACCACATCGACATGCCGTGCACCCCGGCACGGGTGTGGGCGGCGATGCAGGGGCATCCCGAGCCGCCGCAATGATCACCCCGGAGCTGTCGGAGCGGGCGCGGGAGCTCGCGGCCGCGCGCGAGCCGTTCGTCACCGCAACCGTGGTCCGGGTCCAACATCCCGCGAGCGTCCAGCCCGGAAGCGTCGCGCTCGTTCTCGCCGACGGCACGATGGAGGGGTTCGTCGGCGGTGCGTGCGCGCAGCAGAGTGTCACTGCCTACTCCCTCGCGGCGCTCGAGAGCGGTGAGCCGATGCTCCTGCGCATCCTTCCGGATCCGGAGGGCGCCGCCGAGGCGACCGAGGTGAGCGAAGGGACCGCGATCGCGCGCGAGGAGGGGGTCGTGACGGTCAAGAACCCCTGCCTGTCGGGCGGAGCGATCGAGGTGTTCCTGGAGCCCGCCCCACCGCTCCCGCGGGTCCTGGTCATGGGCGAGTCTCCGGCCGCGGGCTCCCTGATGCGGATGGGAAAGGAGCTCGGCCTCGAGATGGTCTCCTCCGACGGCCACCAGCCGGAGCCGAGCGGTGACGAGCTCGCGGTCATCGTCGCGGCTCATGGACGCGACGAGCTGCACGCGCTGCGCCGCGGTCTCGAGTCGGGAGTGCCCTATGTCGGCCTCGTCGCCAGCGAGAAGCGCGGCGCCGGCGTGCTCGAGGAGCTGAGAGTCGACGGGGTCGACGATGAGCTTCTCGAGCGGATCGACTTCCCCGCGGGCATCCCGATCGGCTCGCACTCCGGCGCCGAGATCGCGCTCTCGGTGCTCGCCAAGGTGGTCTCGGTCAGGCGAAACGGCGGCGCGGGTGCGCATGTGCCGGCGGCCTCCGGCGCCTCGGCATCGCTGGCGGTCGATCCGGTCTGCGGGATGACCGTCGCGGCGGTGGAGAGCACGCCCCACCTCGAGCGCGACGGCGAGACCGTCTACTTCTGCTCCGAGGGCTGCAAGGCCAGGTTCGAGGCCGGGGATCATGCCTCGCTCGCCGGCTGAGGCGAATACGTTCGTCACCGGACTGGTGCTCGGCGCCGGCGGCTCGGCGCGGCTCGGCCGTCCGAAGCAGCTCCTGCCGTACGGGGAGGGGACGCTGCTCGGCCACGTGGTCGGCGTGGCCCGCGAGTGCCCGTTTCAGCAGACGGTCGTGGCGCTTGGAGGCTCCGCGGACGAGGTCCGCGACCGCGTGGACCTCGACGGCGTCGAGGCGGTCCTCAACGAGGACTACGGGGAAGGCTGCTCGTCGTCGATCGCCGCGGCGCTCGCCGTCGTCGACGAGCGCTGCGACGTCCTCGTGCTCATGCTCGGCGACCAGCCGGGGGTCACCGCG
>DATFON010000193.1:0-4240 GCA_035265465.1 Solirubrobacterales bacterium
TCGATCGCGTCTTATACCCCGGCCTGCCCGACAGCCAGGGACACGAACTCGCCCAAAGACAGATGGACGGGTTCGGGACGATGCTCGCTTTTCAGGTCAAGGGCGGGTCCGAGCGAGCCGATGCGCTGTGCGCCGGCGTCCGTCTACTGACCCACGCGACGAGCCTGGGCGGCGTCGAGACCTTGATCGAGAACCGCGCCGCGCAGCCCGGAGAGGAGCATCTTCCCGAGGGACTCGTGCGGGTCAGCGTGGGCTGCGAGCATCCGGACGACCTCTGGGAGGACCTGGACGCCGCGCTAACGGCTAGCGCGCGCTAGCCGCGGTCGCGCATCGGGCCGGAATCGGACGGCTTCGCTGGCTCCATGCCGACCGGCACCAGCTTGGAGATCCCGTAGCGCTTGTCCTTGCGGGCGAAGACGGAGAAGCGGCCAGGGGTCTCGAGAGTCGTGAAGACCTGCGCGAGCCCCTGCTTACCCGTGGGCCCAGTTGCCTTCTCGCCCGCGAACCTGACGTTCGCACCATGGACCGGGCGCCCACCGGGCCGCGTCACCCTGACGACCACGGTGAACCGGCCCGAGTCGTCCGGGGCATAGGCGTCGACGATCTGCACGTGGTAGCGCTCGCGGGCGTGGGGACGGCGGAAGTGGAGCAGCGCGCTCGTCGGGCCGAATGTCAGCTCGCAGTCCGGGTCCGCGGGCGCGATCAGCCAGTGCAGGCGCCCGCCGAGCGTCGAGATGACGTCCAGGCCCTCGGACTCGCCGCAGATGCGCATCTCGAGCTGAAGCTTGCGGTCGCCGGTCTTGGTGTCCACCGCCCACACCTGGTAGACGTGATCGGACTCGCCGGCGAGCAGGAGCTTGTGCTTGCGGAACACGGCGCCGGTGATGCCGGTGGGCGGCACCGCTCCCGTGAGACGCTTGACGGGATCGAGCTGAGGTCCCGAGGGGGCGGCGTTCTGCTGCGTCACCTGGCTGGCGTCGTAGGCGATCAGGTCGTCGCCGCTCGAGGTCCAGATGCGCTTGCCGTTGGGCGAGGTCTCGGCCCACATCGCCTTCGGGATGAAGGCCGGATTGAGCTGGACGTAGTACCGCCACGCGAGGGTCTGCGGGTCGGCGATGCCGAAGGCGCCCTTGCCGCACGTGTTGGACGGATCGGCGCTCGGGTTGAAGCACTCCATCGGCAGCAGAACGCGACCCCCCTCGCCCGGAAGCCACGTGGGATCCCCGATGTGGTTGTAGCCCACGTTCTCCCTGATGTCGTCCGGGATCTCCCGCGAGACGCCGGCGGTCTGCTCGAGCTGCGGCGTCGTCTGCCACAGGCCCTGGGAAGGGCCGATCAGGAAGAGGTTCGACTCGGAGGGATCCGACGTGAGCCCCTGCCAGTAGTCGTTCGGAACCGAGCTCGCCCCGGTCAGGAGCCACTTCCCGGGGTCGCGAGCGGACGCGGTCGACGCGATGCTCAGCGTCGCCGCGAGCGCGGCGGCGAGGAGGATCGTGAGCGCGCTGGTCCTACGCACGACGCCTAGCCTACCCGCGGGTCAAGCTGGCGAACCGGTGCCCTAGAGCGCGTCGCTCGGGCGGGCCAAGGCGGGCTCGAGCTTCTTCTGCAGCTGCACGTAGAACAGGCTCAGCGGGAACTCGTCGCCCTTCACCAGGTTGACGAGCTCCTTGGGCTCCTCCACCTCCGGCAGGTCGCGGCTCTCCTTCGCCCAGCGCGAGCCGTCGGCCGGATGGACGTAGGTGGAGACCAGGTCGTGCGCCGCGATCCACTGCCCCAGCTTGGGGCGGTCGATGCCGGAGTGGTAGAGGTCGTGGATCTTGGCGCGCAGCGCCCCGACGCCCTCGGCAACCCGCTCCCACTCGATCGTCAGGTGGTTGTCGGTCCAGTGCAGGTAGCCCTCCTTGTGCAGGAAGGCGAACAGCAGCTGGCCGCCGAGGCCGTCGTAGTTGCGCACCCGGCTGCCGGTGACCGGGAAGCGGAACATGCGGTCGAACAGAATCGCGTACTGCACGTAGCGCGCGAACGCGAAGCCCTCGGCCTCGAGCTTCACGGCCTCGCCGAACGCGGTGAGGTCGCATCGAAGTTCCTCGAGGGAGTACATCCAGTACGGGCTTCGCTGGCGGATCATGAACGGGTCGAACGGCAGGTCGCCGTGCATGTGGGTGCGGTCGTGGATGAGGTCCCACACGATGTAGGCGTCCATGGACAGCTCGGGCGAGGTGAGCAGGCAGGCGGCGTCCGGAGGCAGGTTCATGTCGAGGAGATCGGCGGCGCGGCCGCAGACGCGGCGGAAGCGCTCGGCCTCCCTGTCGCAGAAGATGCCGCCGAAGTAGCTGGGCGGGCGCTCCGCCGTGGAGAAGGTCTCGGGGAACAGCACGGCGCACTCGGAGTCGTAGCCCGAGGTGTAGTCGACGAAGTTGACGGGGACGAACTTCAGGTTGTCGTACCCGGAGGCCTCGAGCTGGGCGACGAAGTCGGGCCACGGGACGCGGACGATGAGCGCCTCGAAGCAGGTGTCGCTGGAAGCGTTCTGCTTGTACATCGGAAAGACGACCAGGTGCTCGATTCCGTCCCGGCGCTCGGCCTCAGGGTGGAACGCCTCGGTGGAGCGCATGAAATCGGGCTTCTCGAAGCCGGTGTTCGCCCAGTGGCGCAGATCGGCGCGCAACGCCTCGACGTATTCGCGCTGATGCGGGAAGTGGCGGCCGAGACCGGCGATGGCGCCGCAAATCGATTCCACGAGCTCGGCCAAGCGGGAGCCGTCGTGCACCGACAGGTCGACGGAGCCATCGGGCTCCTGGGTGGCGCGCAGCTCCTCCACGGCCTCCTTCAGCTCGGCCCAGCGGCGGTCCGCCGCCGCAGGTGAGTCCGTGACCGTCTGGATGCCCCCGAACGCGGGCTGCGCGGCCCAATAGACGAGGTTGAGCCACAGCGCCTCGTTGTCGAGCTCGCCGATGCAGTCGTCGCCGAACAAGTCGGAGTCGGCGAGAACGACCACGCGCCCGGCGCCGTGCTGAGCGACGGCCGCGAGGGGTGCAGCCGGCGGTGAGGCGGCGGGCGAAGTGCGGGCGATGACTCGGGCTCCGTTGTGGAGCGCCAGGGTGCCGGCGCGGTAGAAGCAGGCCTGGTGCACGCGGGCGAGCAGGTCGACGGTGGAAGGGCCGTCGGCGGAGGGCTCGCCGCCGCCGTTTGTCCCGCCGCCATCGCCGTTCACGAGATCGGCGAGGACCCAGGACGGGGCGTTGTGGTTGTGCTCGTAGTCCTGGACGGTGCGGTTCTCCACCTCGATCCCGAAGCGGGCGAGCAGGGCGTTGACGTTGTTGCCGTACTTGTCCTGCTCGGTCTCGCCGAGGACGATGAGACCGCCGCCGCCTCGGACGAATTCCTCGAGGGCGTCGACCTCGTCGTCGCGCAGCCGGGGGGCGCGGGAGTTGGTGGTCGCCTCCCATTTGGAGTCGGAGGGGTGGGCGATGACGACGACGTCGGCGCCGGCGAGGGTCTCGCGGGTGAGGGGGCGCTCGTCATTCGGCAGGACGTCGAAGTCGCGGTCGGCGAGCTTGCCGGCGGCGATCGCGTAAGAGGAGTCCTCGGGATGCGAGGGCTGCATCTGCTCGGCCAGCTCGCGGCGGATCGTCCACGCCTCGGAGTGCGCCTCGTCGAAGAGGATGCGTGCGACCTTGGGCTGAACGAGCGTCTTCACTCCGTCTCCTTTCTCCGCGATTGGCATTCCTTAACGGTACGGAGGCGTCTGGACAGCGTCAATACCCGATTCGATGCGGATTGGCGCAATAATTCGCGCTGTGGACGAGCTGAATAGGCGAATTCTTTCGCTCCTCGTGGAGGACGGCCGGCGCACCTACGACGACATCGGGCGCCGGGTGAGCCTGTCGGCGCCGTCGGTGAAGCGCCGGGTGGACCGGCTGCGGTCGACCGGCGCGCTCGAGGGCTTCACCGCCGTGGTCGACCACGGGGCGATGGGGTGGAACACCGAGGCCTTGGTGGAGCTCTTCTTCCGGCCGGGAACTCAGCTGGATGAGGTGGCGAAGATCCTGCGCGAGCACCCGGAGGTCGTGGAGGCGTGGAGCATCACGGGTGACGCCGACGCCATCGCGCGGGTGCGGACCGAGGACAACGAAGCTCTCGAGCGGCTGATCATGGACCTGCAGCGAAACGGCATGGTGATCCGCACGCGCTCGCAGGTGGTGATGTCGCGGCTGGTGGGACGGGTCGGCGAGGGACG
>DATFON010000194.1:0-2358 GCA_035265465.1 Solirubrobacterales bacterium
GCTCAGATCCTCGCGGTCTGGGCGGCAGCCGCCGTCCCGATGGGCGTCCTCGCCTGGATCGTCGCTCCCTGGCTCAGGGATCAACTCGGGGGCAGGGATCCGTTCGCCGAAGCCCTCCTGATTTGCCTGACCGTGGGGCTCGTCTGGCAATTCGTATTGATCCTGATCATCATCCGGAGGGAGCTGGGGGGACTCCAATGGTCGCGTGTGATCGACGCCCTGTGGCTGCGGCCGCCCCGGGATCCGAAGACCCGACGCGTGGGTGGAAGGATCTGGTGGTGGGTGCTTCTCTTTCTCGCCCTTTCTACCGTCTTGAACGCGGCGGTACCGTCGATCCCAGTTGGGCCCGAGCCCAGGGATTTGCCCGATTTCCTCAGCTCCGACCGTGGCGAGGACTTCTTCCGCGGCGCGTGGGGCTGGTTCGCGCTGGTCGTCGTGCTTCTCGTCTTCAACACCGTGCTCGGCGAGGAGCTGCTCTTCCGGGGGTTACTGCTGCCGCGAATGCGAGCTGCCTTCGGAAGGCGCGATTGGGTCGCCAACGGGTTCCTATTCGCCGTCTACCACCTGCACCAGCCGTGGAGCATTGTGCCCAGCGTGATCGACGGCATCTTTTTCCAGGCCTATCCCTCGCGGCGGTTCCAGAGCGCGTGGATGGGGATCATCGTGCACTCGGCTCCGGCCGTCTTCATCGGCGTTTTCATCCTTACCCTCGTGCTCGACTGAGGGCGCTGCCGCTTCGCGGCGAAACCCAGCATCAAGACGCGGCAGTGCCCCTCCTCGCGCGATGCGGGAGCGCCGGACCAGGCGAGTCCCCCTTCTGCTCCTCGTCCGTTGCGAGAGCGCGCTGGAAGCCGAGCACCACACCCGCTCGTAGGGCAACCCAGCACTTTCGGTCCGAGCGCTGGGGCGGTGGCGCGTCGCTTGGCTGGCGCGAAGACGCATCTGAAGATCGCGCATGCAGCAGCGAGCCATGACGTTGTGCATTGCGACCACCGCTTCGCGGCATGAGAGCCACCGCCGGCGTGTTGCCGGGACGGTGAGATTCACTTCGGACTGACCAACAAGCAGGCAGGCGGGCTGTCGAGCGCCCGATGCATCGCCACTTGGCCGCCGATTGGCCTGGCTACTATCCAAGCGACGGCGTGGAAGACGACGACTCTCCCCTTAGATCCTCCTCTTCCGGGGGCCGCGGCTGATGGCCGCGGAAGTTGCCGTCGTCCTCTTATTGGTGCTCGCGAACGGGTTCTTCGTCGCGGTCGAATTCTCCGTGGCACGCCTTCGACCAACCCAGGCGCGGGAGTTGCTCCGTCAGGGCAGGCCGGGAGCGAAGTCGGTCGCGCACGCGGTCGACCACATTGACGCCTACCTGGCGGCCTGCCAGCTCGGGATCACGATGGCGTCGCTCGGCCTCGGCGCCATCGGCGAGCCCGTCTTCCACGACCTACTGGAGCCGGTGCTCGGCGACGCAGCCGCGATCGGCGGTTTCGGCTTGGCGGCGGCGCTCGCGTTTCTAATCATCACCGCCCTGCACGTTGTCGTCGGGGAGCTCTCTCCCAAGAGCCTGGCGATCGCCCGCACCCCCCCGGTGGTTCTGGCGCTCGCGCCGCTGATGCGGGCGTTCTATCTCTCGACCAGGCCGCTGGTGGACCTCCTCAACGCGATGGGTAACCTATTGCTGAAGCCGTTCGGCGTGCCCCCAGCCTCCGAGGCAGGACACCAGCCCCACAGCGAGGACGAGTTGCGCGAGCTGCTGCGCGAAAGCTCGCGTCAGGGCGTGATCGAACCGGAGGAGCAGGAGCTCTCAGAGGCCGCTCTCGTGTTCGGCGATACACGTGCGCGGGAGGTGATGAAGCCCAGGGGTGAGGTCGATCTGGTTCTGACTACTGACTCCGCCCGCACGATCGCGGAACGCGCCATAGCGACCGGGCGCACCCGGCTGCCGCTCTGCAAGCCGGACGGCGGACTCGAGTCGGCCGTGGGTGCCGTGAACGCCAAGGACCTGCTGCCCCTGATCTTCGAGGATGCCCAGCGCCTGGAGGTGACGAGCCTGACGCGGCCGCTAGCCCACATCTCCGAGTCGGCCCGTGTGGATGAGGTGCTCCGCAAGATGCGCGCGGAGCGTGTGCACCTCGGGTTGGTCCACGACGAGCACGGCACGGTTATTGGCCTGCTGACGATGGAGGACATCCTCGAGGAGCTCGTGGGCGAGATCGAGGACGAGTTCGACCCCGACCGGGCGGAGTTCTTCCATGAGGAGGACGGACGGCTGTGCGTCGACGGACAGACGCCGATGCGCGCGCTCGCTGAGCGCCTCCGCTTCGAGCTTGAGGGACACCACGAAACGACCGTCGGCGGCTA
>DATFON010000195.1:0-3862 GCA_035265465.1 Solirubrobacterales bacterium
ATAGGATCGCGCGTCGATATGCCCAAGCACGACGTACTGGTGATCGGGGCCGGGCTCGCGGGACAGCGTGCGGCACTGGCGGCGGCCGAGGAGGGTGTGTCGGTGGGCATCGTGTCCAAGGTTCACCCGGTTCGATCGCACTCGAACGCCGCCCAGGGCGGGATCAACGCCGCCCTCCAGGAAGGTGACAGCTGGGAGTCCCACGCATTCGACACCGTCAAGGGATCCGACTACCTGGGCGACCAGGACGCGATCGAGATCATGTGCCGCGAGGCGCCCGAGGAGATCCTGCACCTCGAGCACCTGGGCGTGACCTTCCACCGCAACGCCGAGGGGCGTCTGGGCACGCGCGCCTTCGGTGGGGCTTCGCAGGCGCGCACGTATTACGTGGCCGACATCACCGGCCAGGCGATCATGCACGTCCTCTACGAGCAGCTCATGAAGTTCTCGGCGCAGATCTCGCGCTACGAGGAGTACTTCACGAGCAGCCTCGTTCTCGACGACGACGGTCGCTGCGTCGGCGCCATGCTGCGAAGCGTCGCCGACGGCTCGATGGAGCTCTTCGAGGCCAAGAACGTGATCCTCGCCACCGGCGGCAACGGCCAGATCTGGCAGCCGACCACCAACGCGCTCATCTGCACCGGGGACGGCATCGCGATGGCCTACCGGGTGGGGGCCCCGCTCATGGACATGGAGATGATCCAGTACCACCCGACGACGCTCGCCAAGAAGGGCTTTTTGATCACGGAGGGGGCGCGTGGGGAGGGGGCGCACCTGCTGAACGCCCAGGGCGAGCGGTTCATGGAGCGTTACGCGCCCAACAAGATGGAGCTCGCTTCGCGCGACGTCGTCTCCCGCGCCGAGCAGACCGAGATCAACGAAGGGCGCGGATTCGACGACGGGACGGTGGCCCTGGACATCACCGTCGTGCCCCGCAAGCGAATCCACGAGGCGCTGCGGGAGATCGTGCTGGTGGGGCGCGACTTCGCGGGGGTCGACATCACCCGCGAGCCCATCCGCATCAAGCCAGGCAACCACTACACGATGGGTGGCGTGAAGACCGACGTCGACGGAGCAACGACGATTCCGGGGCTCTATGCCGCGGGCGAGGTGGCGTGTGTCTCCGTGCACGGCGGCAACCGGTTGGGCGCCAACTCGCTGCTCGACACTCTGATCTTCGGGAGGCGCGCCGGCAAGCACGCGGCAACCCGCGCGAAGCAGATCGACGTGGGCAGGCCTTCGGAATCGAAGTTGGCGGACGAGGAGCGTGGAATCGCCGAGCTGGTCGGCCGCAACCCGGACGGCGGCCGCCGGGTGTCGGTGCTCCGCAGGGAGCTCGGAGAAACGATGGACCGCTTCGTCGCCGTCTTCCGGGACGAGGCGGGCATCCAGACGGCGCTTGAGCGCGTGAAGAGCCTTCAGGAGGAGTACCCGAAAGCCCACATCGACGACCGCGGAACGGTTTTCAACCAGGACGTGCTGGGCGCGATCGAGCTCGGATTCATGCTCGACGGCGCCGAGTGCACCTGCGTCGCCGCGCTCCATCGCACGGAGAGCCGCGGCGCGCAGTACCGCACCGACTTCCCGGAGCGAAACGACGACGAGTGGCTCAAGCACATCGATCTCACGCGAACCGACGAGGGTCCCGAGGTGAGCTATTCGCCGGTGACCGTGACCCAGTGGCAGCCGACCGAGAGGACCTACTGAGTAGGGTGCTGGTAGATGCCTGAGTACACGCTGAAGGTCCGCCGCTACCAACCTGAGACCCGCGAGGGCCCCTACTGGCAGGAGTTCACCGTCGACCTCGACCCCGACCTCTCGGTGCTCGACGGTCTGCTCCAGGTGCGCGATAGCCAGGACGGCACGCTCGTGGTTCGCTGCTCGTGCAAAGCGGCCATCTGCGGCTCCTGCGGAACGAAGATCAACGGCCAGTCGACCCTCGCCTGCAAGACCCAGATCTCCGAGGCCCAGGATGGCGCGAACCGCCGGCCCGGCGATCATGGCGGGAACCCGATCGTCGTCGAGCCCATGGGGAACATGCCCGTGGTCAAGGACCTGGTCACGGACATGGAGTCCACGCACTGGGAGAAGGTGCGCAGGGTCACGCCCTGGCTGCTGCCGGAGGGCGACCCGCCCGAGCGCGAGTACGTCGTCCCGCCGGAGTCGATGATCGACGTGACCCAGTCGATGGCCTGCATACAGTGCGGCGCCTGCGTGTCGGCTTGCCTGTCGATGGAGGCAGACCCGGAGTTCGTGGGTCCGGCGGCGCTCGCCAAGGCGTACCGGTTCGTCGGCGACCCGCGCGACTCCCAGACGAAGGAGCGCCTGTACGACCTGGCGCAGGATCCTCACGGGATCTACGACTGCACCCACTGCTTCTCGTGCGTGGACGCCTGCCCCAAGGGTGTCGCGCCGATGGACCAGATCATGCGCCTGCGCCGCCTGGCCAGCCACGATCACGACATCGACGACGTCAACAACGGGCGCCGCCACGAGCTCGCCTTCACCAAGATCATCGAGCGCAAGGGCACGCTCGACGAGTCGCTGCTCCTCCAGGAATCGTACGCGCAGGGCGTGGTCGGCAAGCTGATGCCGACGTCCGGAGCGATCAAGGGCCTGATCGGGTCGCTGCCCACCGCCATTCGCGGCATCCGCACCGGCAAGATGCGCTCGCTGGGCAAGCTGATCCCCGGCGTGCACCCCAAGCTACCCGGCGATGCACAGCAGCACGTCAAGCGGGTCTACTCGCACAGCGAGGAGCACCGCGAGGAGCTCAACCTCTACATCACCGGTGAGGAGGAGGTCGTGCCGGAGCCCGACGAGGCCCCGGATCCGCTCGGCTCCGCCGTGGGTGGAGGGCGCCAGCACATGGACAAGGTGACCGAGGGCGGCAGCGAAACCGCCGGTCAGAGCGAGGCCACGCCGGTCGCCGACATCGAGCCCGAGCCCGACGAGGAGGGCGGGCGGTGAGCGATCTGAAGCTTGCCTATTGGCCCGGGTGCGTCTCGCGCGGCTTCACGCCAGAGCTACATGGCTCGATGGCGCTCGTGGCCGACCGGCTGGGAATCGAGCTCCTCGAGCTCGACCGCGCCAACTGCTGCGGCGCCGGCGTGATCGCGGAGCACAACCAGGAGCTCGCGGACACCTTGAACGCGCGGACCTTCGCCCTCGCCCAGAGCACCGGGCTCGCGATGATGAACATCTGCTCGACCTGCCAGGGAGCTCAGTCCGAGTGCCAGCAGCGCCTGGACGCGGATTCCGCGTACCGCGCTCACATCAACGACGCCCTCGCCGACGAGGGGCTCGAGTACACGAAGGCAAAGGACGGGTGGACCAACAAGAACCTCCTCTGGGTGCTGGTCGAGGACTACGGACTCGACCGCCTGAAGGAGAAGGTCACCCGGCCCCTCACCGAGCTGCGCGTCGGGCCCTTCTACGGCTGTTACGTGATCCGCCCCAAGCACCGGATCGGCTACGAGGAGCACCCGGATCGCGATCTCTACCTGGAGAGCGTGATCGAGACGCTGGGAGGTCAGCCGGTCGAGTACGACGGGGCGCGCAAGTGCTGCGGCTTCCCCGTGATCACGATGAACCGCGACACCTCCCTGCGCCAGGCCGGCACCCACATCGCCGACGCCCTCGATGCGGGTGCGGACTGCCTGGTCACGCCGTGCCCCCTGTGCCACCTCAACTTGGACATGCAGCAGCCGGAGGCGGCGAAGGTCACGGGCCGGGATCTCGGGCTGGCCGTGCTCCACCTTCCCCAGCTCGTCGCGCTCGCCCTCGGCTTCGAGCCGAAGGAGCTCGGCATGGGCAAGCACATCGCCTCCACCGAGTGGGTCGAGTCCCGCCTCGCCGGTGG
>DATFON010000196.1:0-14518 GCA_035265465.1 Solirubrobacterales bacterium
CGCGATAGGCGAGGACCGCGGCGGCGGTGCCCGCCGCCGGCGCTCCGTAGACGATCAGCGTGCCGATCAGCCCGCCGTCGATGCCTCCGATCCCGCCGGGGATCGGCAAGAGGCCGCCGAGCTGGCCGATCAGGTAGCCCATCAGCACGATGGTGATCGCGGGGGAGAGGCCGAAGGCGTGGAAGGTCGCCCACAGCACGGCGTTATCGAAGGCCCAGTAGCCGACCGATCCGGCCAGGACGCGGCGGTCTCCGGAGCGGAGGATCGTACGCGCCTCGGCGGCGCCGTCGATCACGGCTCGGCGCGTCGCATACACGGCTCGGCGTACGCGGGAGGCCTCCGAGCCTGGATCGTGGCCTGGGCCAAGCCGCGGAAGGGCGACGACGGCGCCGATCGCGAGCGCCGCCAAAGCCGCCGGTAGGGCCGTCAGCCAAAGCGATAGGTGCGGGCCGATGAGGCCGAGCGCCATCATGGTCCCGAGCACCGCCACGGCGAGGAAGTTGACGCCGCTCTTGATCAGAAAGAAGGCGACCGAGCGGCGTCCGATTCGCTGGCCGTCCATGCCGCCGCGGTGAAGCACCCAGGCGCCGAGGGCCAGGCCGCCGGCACCGCTGGCCGGAATCAGCGAGCCCATCGCCAGCTCCGACCCACCGATCTGCCAGCTTCGCCTTCGGCCCAGCCCGGTGCAGAAGATGGGCCCGAACATCACCAGGTACGAGCCGAATGACAGCCCCTCCAACAGCGCCGCCAGCACGAGCCAGCCGGGGTCCGCGCCCTCCAGCTTGTCGCGTACGTCCCCGAGCCCCGGCGCGAGCAGGAAGATCAAGACGAGAACGGCGAGCGCCGCGATCGCCTGGAGCACCCGCTTGCGAAGGGCACGCGCCTGAAACTCGCGCGGCAGGTCAGCCGGCGAGGGCTCGACGATCTTGTACTCGCGTGTGGACAAAGAGATCGCCCCCGTAAACGTCGAGGCAGGGGTTAGAGTCGGCGCGTCCGGGCTGAGGCCAGGCTACTCACCCCTACGAAGGAGACGATGGGCGTGACACCCGATGAGTTGATGGAGGAGGCGTGCCGTCTGGCCAAGGAGTCGGTCGACAACGACTGGGGGGGACCGTTCGGAGCGGTGATCGCCAAGGACGGGGAGATCGTGGCCCGCGGCCAGAACCGCGTGCTGCTGACGGGCGACATCACCGCCCACGCCGAGGTCGAGACAATCCGCAAAGCGGTTGCGTCCCTCAACCCGGAGGCGCCCAGCATCTCTCCCGCGCACCAGAACGAGTCGACGCTCGAGCTCATGGACCGGCCAAAGGGCTCGCCGGATCCCGTCCCCGAGCGAGCGAAGATGCTCGCCGGACACGAGATCTACATCAGCGGCATGCCATGCCCGATGTGCATGAGTGCCATCTACTGGGCTCGGATCGACGCCGTGTATTTCGCCAACGACCTCGAGGCGACGAGCAAGATCGGCTTCGACGACGCCTTCCAGTACGAGGACTTCCAGAAGCCGTATGAGGAGCGCCGGATAAAAATCGCCCAGTTCCGCCCCGAACTCGGGACGGCAGCGTACAAGGCATGGGCCCAGAAGCCCGACAAGCACCCGTACTAGCGACGCGACACTGGGGAGCACCGATGCCCATCCAGCCGCTCACACCGATGGCACATGACAGGCTGCTCCAAAGCGACCGATTGAGGAGGGCAACATGGCTTCAAACGACCGCCTGCAGCTGGTGCGCGACCTCTACGGCGCCTACGAGTCAGGCGACCGCAGCGTCGTCGAGGCGCTCCTGACCGAGGACTTCACGTTTTACAGCCCACCCGACCCGGGGATCGACCAGGCCAGGTACTTCGAGCGCTGCTGGCCGAACTCCGAGACGATCGAGTCGTTCGAGTTCAAGCGCCTGATCGAGTCAGGCGACGAGGTGGTCGTCACCTACGAGAGCACCAAGACCGACGGCCGCCGCTTCCGCAACACGGAGGTCCTCACCTTCGCGGGCGGCATGCTCGCCAAGGCGGAGGTCTACTTCGGCTGGGATCTCGAGTGATCCGCTACTTGTCCGTCAGGCGGAAGACGCCGGTGCCTTCCTCGTCGTCGCGCACCTTGTCGAGGTGTCCGGCCCGGCGGGCCCGGCGGAATCCCAGCCTGAGATCAGGCTGTTCGACTCCCAGCTTCTGGGCGAGGTCATCGCGAGTGAACTCGGGCTTATCGAGCTCCTTTGCTGCTGCAACTACTTGCTCCGGTGTGACCGTTTCAGGCATTGCTTGTCCTTTCCAATTTGTGAATTGGCTGCCTCCGATGGAGGCCGAGAAAGCCTTGGTTAAGCGACTGCCCGGTGAGACGTCACGAAAACAACCTCCGCTCGAGCGTGAAGGTCTCGGTGGCCGCGTTGGTGTCGAGGTCGTGACTGCTGATCAAAGAGGTCACCGGTCGACCCATCAGGTCGGCAACCTTCGCGGCGGCCTCGCTCTTATAGGTGGCATCCGTGAGCTTGCTCCCGCCCGAGAGCGCGCTCTTCCTCTCCAGGGCCGAGTCGTAATCGCTTACGGCGTCGACCAGGATGCAGGTGACCACGTTGTCGTGGATCTCGGTTCGCGCGTCGATCGGACTCTTTCCCGCGTAACGGATCCAAATGGCGACGAGAGCATCGGTGATCTCCACACGAAGCGCCTCCTCCGGCACGGGCAACACCTGCTGGGTCATGAGTCTGTCTCTTCCTCGCCCCCTCGGCGGGAAACTGGGCTCGAAGGGCGAGGGTGACGAAAGATCCCAGCGGGCATCTTTAAGGGTAGCCGAGTGCCGTCGAGCCGACGCAGGGCAGGCGTCTAGCCGCAGTAGTGACCGCTATGGGTGGCGCCTATTCCGCGAGCGCTCGCGTACCGCCGGAATTAGTCCTTGATCCGCTCGGCAAACCTCCGGAGGTAGAGCGGCCAACCGCCCTCGGAGCCGACCGCGTCGCGCTCCGGCTCCCAGCCATCGCCGTGGCGGTCGAGGTTGCGGTGCTCGAGCTCGACGCGCGTGCGCTCCGGCGCCTCGGCAACGAACCGCACCTCCACCTCGCTGGTCTTCTCGAGATCGGTCTCGATCTGCCACTGCGGGCTGATGTCCCAGCTGAACAGAACCCGGTTCGGCGGCTCGTAGGCGAGCACGCGCGCCCATCGGCACTCGCTTCCGTCCACACCTCGGTCATAGATGTGGCCGCCCACATGCGTCTCGAACACGGTCTCGGCGATCTCGACTTCGAGCATGTTGTGCTCGGGTGGCTTGAAGCCTCCGAAGTCCTCGGTGAAGACCGTGAACGCTCGCTCGATCGGCGCCTCGACGACGATCGACGTCCGGACGGACGTCTCGGCTGCCCGTGTGCTCATGAGTCCTCCTCGGTTGGTTGTTCGACGGCTGTCTTGTAGGCCGCCAGGGCTTTGGTCCAGAACCGGTCGAGGTCGGCGCGAAGCGTGCCGACCCCGTCGGGATCCAGCTGATAGATGCGGCGATTTCCCGCGGGCCGGTCGACCACCAGTCCCGCGTCCTTCAGCACCTTGAGGTGCTGTGAGACGGCTGGGCGGCTGACCGGTAAGTCGCCGGCGAGCTCGCCGACCGCGCGCGGGCGATCCGCGAGACGCTCGAAGATCGCGCGCCTCGTGGGGTCGCCGAGCGCCGTCCATCCATCAACTCGGTAAGTCTCCACGAACCGTAAGTATACACTTACTCACCCACCTTGCATTCCGCAGCGGAAATCGTCGTATCACCGAATTGCTCTTGGAGCCTGAAGCGGCGCGCCCTACGCTCGCTGCATGTTCTTTCGCCAATTCCTCAACGACGAGTCCGCCTGCGCTTCGTATCTGTTCGGCTGCAAGACCGCCGGCGAGCTCGCGGTCGTCGATGCCCATGCCGACCTTGTCGACGAGTACGTCACGACCGCGCAGTCGCAGGGCTGCCGCATTGCCGCCGTTCTCGAGACCCACGTTCAAGCCGACCACGTCTCCGGCTTGCCGGAGCTGGTCGAGCGCACCGGGGCCACCGCCTACATGCCGGAGCGCTCGGGCGTTGCCTTCGACCATCACGCGCTCGCCGACGGCGAACTGGTGAAGCTCGGCAACACGGTCGTTCAGGCGGTGGCTACCCCAGGCCACGCCGCCGCCCACCACGCCTACCTGGTCACCGATCACCGTCGCGGTGAGGAGCCCTGGATGGTCCTGACGGGCGATGCGCTCCTGGTCGGGGACGCGGGTCGTCCGGATCTGCACGCTGGCGGCGATGAGACGGTTGAGGAGATGGCTCGGACGCTCTACCGATCGCTGACCGAGCGCCTGCTGGCCCTGCCCGATCATTTACTCCTTTACCCCGGCCATTACTCGGGCTCCGTCTGCGGGCGCGGGCTCTCGGCCCATCCCGCGTCGACAATCGGCTTCGAGCGTCGCCACAACCGCGCCCTTGCGTTCGAATCCGAGGAGGAGTTCGTGGCAGCGCTGATCGAGGACATTCCGCCGGCTCCCGAGCACCAGGCGCAGATCGTCGCCGCCAACCGCTCCGGCCGGCCGGCCCTCGCGGTCGGTTGACCGGATCCCGGGTCGAGCTCGGACTGCGCGAGAACCTTCCGCAGTTCGCGCTGCTGGTCGCGATCAACGCCTTGGTCGGGGCGATGGTCGGCCTCGAGCGCTCGACCCTGCCGCTGATCGGCCACGACAGCTTCGGCCTCGCCTCGAGTGTCGCCGTGCTGTCGTTCATCGTCGCCTTCGGCCTCGCCAAGTCATTCACCAACCTCGGCGCCGGCGCCCTGGCGCAGCGGGTCGGCAGACGGCGGCTTTTGATCCTGGGCTGGCTCGTGGCGCTGCCCGTGCCGCTGCTGATCGGAGTGGCTCCCAGCTGGGCCTGGATCGTCGCCGCCAACGTCTTCCTGGGTGTCAACCAGGGTCTCGCCTGGTCGATGACCGTGGTGATGAAGATCGATCTCGTCGGGCCCAAGCGCCGCGGATTTGCACTGGGCTTGAACGAGGCCGCGGGCTACGGCGGGGTCGCGATCGCCGCCGCCGCCAGCGGCTGGCTGGCCGCGGAGTTCCTCGCTCGCGACGTACTCGTAGTCGGCGGCGCGGCAGTTGCGCTCGTGGGGCTGGTGGTCTCATGGGTCTTCGTCCGCGACACCGCGCCCCACGTCACGCTCGAGCAAACACGTGAACACGGCGACGAGGACGCCACGCCCCCGCGGATGCGCGATGTCTTTCCGGATGCCACCTACCGCCAGCCCGGGCTTCGCTCCTGCTCGCAGGCCGGGCTCGTCAACAACCTCAACGACGCACTCGCCTGGGGGCTCGTGCCGCTGTTCCTCGCGGCGAACGGCGCGAGCCCTGGCGAGATCGGGCTGGTCGCGGGGCTCTATCCAGCGGTGTGGGGGGTGGGGCAGATCTGGACCGGGCATTGGTCCGACAGCGTCGGCCGCAAGCCGCTGATCGTCGCCGGGATGCTGGTCCAGGCCCTGGCGCTCGCTCTACTGTCGGTGTCCGGGGGGACGATCGGCCTGGCGGCCCTGGCGGCCGTCGTCCTCGGTGCGGGGACGGCGCTCGTCTACCCGACCCTGATCGCCGCCGTCTCGGACGCCGTCAGCCCGGTCGCCCGAGCTCCCAGCGTTGGCGTCTACCGCTTCTGGCGCGACATGGGCTACGTGGCCGGCGGCTTGATCGTCGGCCTGGTTGCCGACGCGATCGACTTCAGTGCGGCGATCATCTTCGTCGCTGCCCTGACCGCGGCCTCAGGCCTGTGGGTCGCCATGGACCTGCCGGCACGTCCCAGGGGGCTCGTCGACCCCCGCCTACGCGCCAAGGCGCAAGCAGAAGCTCCTTAGCGCCTCGGCGAACTCGGGGCTCGTGCACGGGGCCTTGGGGGCCGCGACCACCTCGGCGTCCGGCAACGCCGCCACGGCATCCTCAAACCCCTCGTCCGTGTTCATCAGGCAGCCCTCGTGCTTCGCCAAGAGCACAGGACAGTGCAGGCTCCGTAGGCCGTCCTCCCACGATTCCTCTGCGGTCAGCAATTGCCAGCCCAAGCCGATGTCTTCCGCCCGTATCCGTTCCAGCATCCGCTCTGCCACCTCCTCGTTGATCGAGCCCGCGCTGCTCTGCACGATCGCGAAGCGGATGAACGCAGGCGCGTCGTTTTCGATCATCTGGCTCATCGCCGCGTAGACGTCGGCATTGATCGGCGCCCGCTCGCCTTCGCGGCGGTGGGAGAGCGCCGCGTGTCCGAGGGCGACACCGCGGACCGCCTCCGGTCGTTGGGTCGCCATTTGAACGGCCACCGGGACCGCCCAACCATCGGCGGCGATGATGCAGTCGTCCCAAGCGGCTCGCTCGAGCTCTTCAAAGCCACGATCGGCGAGAATCTGGCGAGTGAGGCCGGCGAGCTCACCAGGTCGCGGCTCATCGCCGACGCCCGGTGGGTCGTACGCTCGGACGTCCGCCCACCGCTCGAGCTCAGGCCGGATCGTCCACTGCAGCTCCGTGAATTCGGGGATCAGCAGAAGTCGCGGCCGCACGGCCTGATCCAATCAGACTCGGCGCCGAAGGCCGGGGAGCCCTCGAGCCCCCCTCCCGCAGGTCGTCAAGCCTTGATCGCCAGGAGCGAGACGCTCTTCACCCCGTACTTGGCGCTGGCGTCCTGCGCCCGCTCGGAGATGAACCTGTACGGGTTCTCGCGAAGGTCGTCGATCCGCAGTCCCGCCGACTCGATCGCTGCGCGGTAGGCGTCCTGCTGCGCGGCGCCGCCGATGCACGACGCCCACAGGTCCGCGTCGCACACGATGCTCTCCTTCAGCTCGTGCTCGCTGACGATGTCGGCGATCGCAAGCCGCCCGCCTGGGCGAAGGACGCGGGCCGCCTCGGCGAAGACCCGCTCCTTGTCCGGAGCCAGGTTGATGACCCCGTTCGAGATCACGCAGTCACAGCCTGAGTCGTCCACGGGGAGGCGCTCGATCCGGCCCTCGCGGAGCTCGACCTGATCGAAGCCGCCGTCCTCGGCCAGCCGCCGCGCCTTCTCGAGCTGCTCCTCGGTGAAGTCGACCCCGATCACCTGCCCATCCGCCCCGACCTGTGTCGCGGCGAAGAACAGGTCCATCCCGGAGCCGCTCCCCAAGTCGACCACCGTCTCCCCTTGCGTCAGCTCCGCGAGGTCGAAGAAGTAGCCGACGCCGGCGAATGACTCGATCGCCCCCTCGGGGATGCGATCGAGCACCTCGCCCGGATATCCGAGGCGATCGGCCAGCGGCCTTCCCATCTCGAAGTGGTAGGCGCCGTGCGGCTGCTCGGCCACGTGGCGGTACATGTCCTTGACCTTGGCCTCGAGCTCCTGGACGTCGACCTGAATGGGCATGCGGGCTCCTTCCTCGCTTGGTTTCGTGTGGCCAGATTCCCCACAGACTGTACGCGCCGACGGGTTATTCTTCTAGGGGAATCGTTCTATAGATGCCTTTCCCAACCGGCATAGTTGACGCACTCGACCCGGCCCGCCTTCGACTCCTGGTGGAGGTGCAGCGCCGCGGGTCGATCTCCGGTGCCGCCGATGCCTGCGGCGTCAGCCAGCCCTCTGCGACCAAGCAGCTGAAGACCCTCGAGGCGGCCATCGGCGAGAAGCTGGTCGAGCGAGACGGCCGCGCCAGCCGCCTGACCGAGGCCGGCGAGGTCGTCGTTGGCCATGCCGGCCTGGTCCTCGACACGCTTCACGGCCTCGAGGAGGAGCTGGCGGCCCTTCGCGGCGCCGAGACCGGCACCCTGGCCCTCGCCGCCTCGACCACGCCTGGGACCTACGTCCTCCCGTCGATTCTTCAGTGCTTTGCCGATCGCCATCCCGGCGTCGACGTGGACATCGCCATCGGCTCGAGCTCGTGGGTCGCCGACCGGGTCGGCAAGCGAGAGTTCTCGCTGGGAATCGCCGGCGAGGTTGAGCTTCCGGACGGTGTGCGCGCGGAGCCATTCCTCGACGACGAGTTGGTCGCGATCTCGGCTCCTGGACGCATCAAGCTGCGCCGTGGGAAGGCATCCGTGCAGGATCTGGGGCGCTGGACGCTGCTGGTCCGCGAGTCCGGCTCGAGCACGCGCGCCGTCGCCGAACGCTACTTGGCGCGGGCCGGCTACCGCCCCGCCAATCGCTGGGAGCTCGACTCAAACGAGGCGATCAAGCGCTCCGTGCAGGCCGGGCTCGGAATCGGATTCGTCAGCAAGCTCGTGGTCGAGGACGAGGTCGAGCGCGGGGAGCTGGTCAGCTTCCGGATCGACGGTTCCGAGCCGATGCGGCGCTCCATCTATCTATTGCTTCCGGACGATCGCGACTCGACGCCGTCCGAGCGGGCGTTCATCGCCACGCTCGGCGACTGCTGCAGCGTGAGCGTCGCCGGCTGTTCTGTCAACTCGAAGTCGAACGGCAGCTGACATCACGCGATGGAGTGAGGCGCACTTACGCAAGCGGCCTCGTTCCCCATGCGCGCTCCAGCGACCGCGCTCGACATCTCGACGCTCTCATCGCCCCGCGGCGGCGTGGCGGAGTGTTGGACATCGACGGGTGTTGCCGGATAGGGTGGCGTGACGAAACGAAAGCACCCCATCGCGTGGAAGGAGGCCAGGAATGGCCAACATCGAGATCAAGAGCTTCGACTCTCCCGACGAGACGCGACCGTTCGAGGGCAACGGTCAAGCCGAGGTCGTACAGGTTGCGGGCCAGACGATCGGGAAGGGCACCTTCGAGCCGGGCTGGAGATGGTCGGAGAACGTAAAGCCGATCGCCGGCACCGACTCCTGCCAGGTATCGCACCTGGGCTATGTGCTGTCGGGGCGCATGCGGGTCCAGATGGACGATGGCTCGGACGGCGAGGTCGGCCCCGGTGACATCTTCGCGATTCCACCAGGACATGACGCCGAAGTGGTCGGTGACGAGCCGTGTGTGATGGTCGACTTCGGTGAGTTCGGGGAATACGCGAAGCGCCAGTAGGGCAAGCCAAGTAGTAGGGGTCGCTCCCCTTCCGTCTACTCGTAACGGTGCCGTCGCCGTTGGCATCTAGGGCGAGCGATGGCGGGCCCGGAGGGCGAGCGATGGCGCAGGTCGGGCGCCGTGCACCGCTGGCTGGGGCGCTGATCGCGCTGCGGATCCTGCCGCAGGTGGTTGCCGACCTGCTACACGGCGAGCGCCCAGCAAAGGCCTCGGACCGCGTCACCCTCCACCACACCGCGGCGACGCCTGTCGAGGAGGGCGGCTGGACGCTGCTCGTGGAGCACCCGGGCGCTGAGATCGCCCTCGGTCTGGTCGGCAAGTTCTGACGACCGGTGATCGAGTACGCCGGCGTCAGCGCCGAGGAGTTCAGCGACTTTGCGGAGCCCGGCTACGCGAAGACGGTCTACGCGCTCTCGGTGCGACCGCTCGCGGACGACAGGAGCTTCCTCGCCGCCGTGATGCGCACAGCGACCACTGACGAGCAGGCGCGGCGGGTTCCGCCGCTACTGGACCTTCGGCGTGGGCTCCGGGGCGCGTGTCCTCGTTGCCGCGCTGCTGGAGCCGGTCCGCGACGATGTGGAAGCCGCGGACGGTCGGGTCGAGGCTATTGGTGCGCCGGGCTCGTGATTGCGGCCTGGGCGGCGGCCACGCGGGCGATTGGGACCCGGTAGGGAGAGCAGCTCACGTAGTCGAGGCCGACCTGGTGGAAAAAGGCGATCGACTCGGGGTCGCCGCCTTGCTCGCCACAGATCCCGAGCGTCAGATCGGGCTTCGCCCGGCGACCGGCCGAGGCGGCGATTCTCACCAGAGAGCCGACGCCCGGAGCGTCGATAGTTTCGAATGGAGCGCGGTCGATGATCCCGCGCTCGATGTAGGCGGGAATGAACTTGCCCTCGACATCGTCGCGGGAGAAGCCGAGCGTGGTCTGGGTGAGGTCGTTGGTGCCAAAGGAGAAGAAGTCGGCCACGACGGCGATCCGGTCGGCGAGGACGCAGGCTCGGGGGAGCTCGATCATCGTGCCGACGTGGAACTCGAGGCCGGTCGCCTCCTCGCCAGCGACGCGCTCGACCAGTTCGCGCATCAGCTCGAGCTCCCGCTCGTAGGCGACGAGCGGGATCATGATCTCGAGTAGCGGCGCCTCGCCGGTGCGGTCTCGGACCGCGGTGGCGGCGCGGATGATCGCCCGCGCCTGCATCTCATAGATCTCCGGGTGCAGGATGCCGAGGCGCACCCCGCGAGTCCCCAGCATCGGATTCGCCTCGGTGAGCTCGTGCACGCGCTCGAGCACGCGCTCGAGCTCTTCGACATCGTCGCGGCGCTCGCCGCGCGCCCGCTCGAGATCTCGTGCGACCTCCTCGGCGCTGGGCAGGAACTCATGCAGCGGCGGGTCGAAGAGGCGAATGGTCACCGGCAGCCCGCTCATCTCGGAGAACAGACCCTCGAAGTCCCGCTCCTGAAGCGGCAGGAGCCCATCGAGCGCGTCACGCCGCTCGCGCTCGGTCCCCGCCATGATCATCGCCCGCATCCTCGGCTGGCGCTGGGGCGCCATGAACATGTGCTCGGTGCGGCAGAGGCCGATGCCGGCGGCCCCAAACTCGCGCGCCTTGCGGGCGTCAGCGGGGGTATCGGCGTTGGCGCGCACCCCGAGGTGGCGCCGCTCGTCGGCCCACTGGAGCACCCTGCGGAAGCTCTCGTCGACCTCCGGCTCGACCAGCGACACGTCGTCGGCGGTGACAATCCCCGTCGAGCCGTCGATCGTGATCAGATCGCCCTCGTGTAGCACTGTCCCGTCGACGTTCACCTCCCGCGCGTCGAGGCGGACGTCGAGGGCCGAGGCCCCGACCACGCACGGCCGCCCCATGCCGCGCGCGACGAGCGCCGCATGGCTCGCTTTTCCGCCCTCCGAGGTGAGGATCCCGCGCGCGGCGAAGAAGCCCGCCACGTCGTCGGCCTCCGTGGTTGGGCGCACCAGGATGACGTCGCGGCCCGCCTCGGCTGCGAGGACGGCGTCGCCTGCGGTGAAGACGATCTGGCCCCTGGCCGCCCCCGGGGAGGCGTTGACGCCGCGTGCGAGCGGCTCGTACTCGGCGTCGGGATCGAGCATGGGGTGGAGCAGGGCGTCGAGCGCACCGGCCTCGATCGTCATCAGCGCCCGCTCGCGGTCGAAGAGCCCCTCCGCCACGCCGTCGACGGCAAAGCGCACCGCCGCCTGGGCCGGGCGCTTTGCGTTTCGGGTCTGCAGCAGGTACAGGCGGCTCTCCTCGACGGTGAACTCGACGTCCTGCATGTCTCCGAAATGGCCCTCGAGCGTGCGCAGGATCTCCATCAGCTCGGCGTGCGCCGCCGGCAGGACCCTCTTCATCTCGGAGAGGTCGCTCGGCGTGCGGGCCCCGGAGACGATGTCCTCGCCCTGGGCGTTGATCAGGAAGTCGCCCGAGGGCTGAGGAGAACCCGTGAGCTCGTCGCGCGAGAACGCGACGCCGGTGCCCGAGTCCTTGCCCCTGTTCCCGAACACCATCTGCTGCACGTTCACGGCGGTGCCCCAGTCGTCGGGTATCCGGCGGATGCGCCGGTACTGCACGGCGCGCTCGCCCATCCAGGAGTCGAAGACCGCCCTGATCGCCTCTCGGAGCTGCCCCTCTGGGTCCTGCGGAAAGGCCTGACCCGACGTTTGGTGGAACAGCGCCTTGAAGTCGTCCACCAGCGCCTTCAGCTCGCCCACCGACAGCTCGGTGTCGAGCTCGACGCCCGCCGCCCGCTTGCGGTCGGCGATCGCTTGCTCCAGGGCCTCCGAGGGCACACCCGCGCAGACGTTTCCGAACATCTGCACCAAGCGACGATAGGAGTCCCACGCAAGGCGCTCGTTCCGGGTTGCCCTTGCGAGGCCCTCCACGGAGCGGTCGTTGAGCCCCAGGTTGAGTACCGTGTCGAGCATCCCGGGCATCGACTCTCGCGCGCCGGATCGCACCGAGAGGAGCAGAGGGTCCTCGGGGTCGCCGAGCCGCTTCGTGGCGCGCCCCTCTAGACGCGAGAGCGCTTCGTTCAGCTCCTCCGGCAGCCCCGCGGGGAACTCGCCGTTTCCCTGCATGTAGCCGACGCACGCGTCCGTGGTGACCGTGAACCCGGCGGGCACGCGGTTGGCGCCGAGGACCCTGGTCATCTCGGCCAGGTTTGCCCCCTTGCCGCCGAGCAAGTCGCGCATGTCGCGCGAGCCCTCAGAGAAGTCGAAGATCAGCTTGGTTGTAGCTGCGGCGGTCTCCATCGTTCGGCCCGCGAACGGTTGAAACCTAGGCGATTGCGTGGAGACCATCCGTGGTGGCCCTACTTGGACAGCACGCCGGACATCGCCTTGAGCCCGGTCTCCATCCCGCGCCAGAAGAGGCCGCCGTGGAACGGCTGGCCATTGCGAAAGCGCCAGGGCACCGATATGCCGAGCATTTTCTTGCCCGCTCGCCACGCCTTCGAGGAGCCGACGCGGTAGGTGCCGTCGGCGTCGGGGCGGACCTCAATCGGCCTTGCCGGATCGCCGGTGAGGCGAAGCGGGACCTGGGCGAATGTCGCCTTGTCGAACTGCTCCATCACGCACATACTCACCGGGTCGAACTCCGCCTCCGGCTCCCCTCCGAGGATCTCGGCGGCGATGTGAGCCGCCGCCGCGTCGCCCTGAAGGAATGCGAGGAATGCCTGCTTTACGGGAAAGTCCCCGGCGTCGCCCACGGCGAAGATGTCCGGATGGTCGACCAGCCGTCGCGTCGCCAGCTCGGTGGCGAGAAAGCCGCGATCGTCAGCGGAAAGTCCGGCGAACGGTGTTGAGGCAACGTAGGGAGGGAAGGCGACCAGCAGGTCGTAGCCGAGCGCCTGTCCATTCGTGAATGCGACCGCATCCGGATCGACGCGATCCACCACATAGCCGCGGTGGCCCTCGATCCTGCGGCGCTCGAACTCCCTCTCGACGACGTCGTCGAGGCGCGGGCCGAAGGCCTGGATGTAGCCGTCCTCGTAGGTCGACCAGGCGATCTCGACCTGCTCGCGCGCGCCCTTGCGCCGGAGCCAGGTCTCCAGCATGAGGACTACCTCATAGAGCGGTCCCGCGCACTTGTTGTTCGGCGGGATCAGGAACAACACCCGCCGCCGCTTGTCCTGGTTCGCCACGGCCACGAGCTCCTCGAAGGCGCCGCGAAGGCGCAGCATGTCCTCCGATGTCCAGGTGCTTATCGCGTGCTCGGCGAGCCCGGGCACCTCCTCGGCGCGCATGCCCGAGCCGGTGGCGATGACTAGGAAGTCGTAGGGAAGCGTTCGCCCGTCGACGCTCACCTCACGTCTCTCGGGGTCGACCTCGTGGGCCCGTGCCTCCACAAGCTCGATTCCCTTGCGGGTGGTCGGCCTGGCCAATGGCACCCTGAGTCGTTGTGGATCGAGCCCGAACGGGACGTGATCGAGTTCGGCTTGAAGAAGAAGTGATCCTGGTCGGAGACGAGCGTGATCTTGGCCCGCTCCCCGGCGAGCATCCGCAGGTCGAACGCGGCCTCGAGGCCGCCGAAGCCGCCGCCAAGGACGACCACCCGCGCCGAGCGAGGACCCATTTGAGGGGCGCGGTCGACGGATGTGTCCTCCGTGGTCACGACCGGGCGAATATCGCAGGCCGCGCGTCGCCTCGCCTCGGGGGGAATCCCCGATTCCCGGTGCGGATTACCCGAAGCGATTAGGACCCGATGCTGACCACACGCCTCCGGCCTCGCGCGCGCCGCCGGCGCTCATCCCCTGGGGGCGGCGTCGCCAATGTGGCCTCGAGCCGCCAGCTCTTCGCCTTCGGGACGCATCCGGAACATCATTTCACTCCGCCGTCCCGGGATTGATTCCGCAGTAAATGGATTGCTAGAGCCATTTCTGAGATGCCGGAGGCAGGACTCGAACCTGCGACACGCGGATTATGATTCCGCTGCTCTAACCAGCTGAGCTACTCCGGCGGGGTTCAGATCGTAGCGGTGGGTTTCGCGATCGCACGAAGTGGCGATCGGGCTTGGGTCAACGCAATCTACGCCCGACAGGTGGGCGCGGATTGCGTTGACCCGGCCCTCATCTGTACGTGACTAGGGCCAGGCTCAGGCAACCTCTAGGCTGCCCGCGATGAGCGACTTGGAGCGGGCCGTCAAGGCCGTGATCAACGACTGCCTCGCCGTGAAATCCGGCGAGGAGGTGGTCGTCGTGTGCAACCCGGCGACGGAGGATCTCGCCGAGCGGCTGCGCCACGAGGCACAGGCGGCAGGTGCCGACGGGGTGCTCGCCGTGATGGATGAGCGTGGGGGGCATGGGGTGGAGCCGCCGGACACGATCGCCGCGGCCATGCTCAAGGCCGACGTTGTGCTGGCGCCCACCGTGCAGTCGCTGTCTCACACCGCCGCGCGCAAGGCTGCCACCGACGCCGGTGGACGGGCAGCGACGCTTCCCGGTGTCACCGAGGAGATGCTCGCCCGTGTCATGAGCGCGGACATGGCCGAGCTTCGGCGCCGCGGAGCAGCGGTTGCGGAGATCCTCACGGCCGGCAGCCAGGCG